>CADCVY010000001.1 GCA_902806275.1 uncultured Sphingomonas sp.
CCGCCTTCTTCGGCAACTCGCCGTGGATCAGCAGATAGGAGACCTCCATGAAGCTCTAATGTTCGGCCAGCTGGTCTATCGGATAGCCGCGGTGGAGGAGAATGCCTTTCTCCCCATCGATATAGGTGATCGCGCTCTGGCAGCTGGCGGTCGACGTGAAGCCAGGATCGTAGGTGAACATGCCGGTGTCGGCATAAAGCTTGCGAATGTCGACCACCTCGGGGCCCACCGAGCCGTCGATCACCTTGTAGTTGTAGTCCGAGCCGTTCGCCGTCAGCTTCGCGGTCTTCTCGGTCATTCAGTCGGCTCCACCATCTGATCTTCAATTCGTCCCAGGCTCTCGCCCTTACCGAGCAAAACGAGCACGTCAAAAATTCCCGGCGAGGTCGTCCGCCCGGTCAGCGCCGCGCGCAGCGGCTGGGCGAGCTTGCCAAGCTTCACGCCGGCGGCTTCGGCGACCGATCGGATCGCCTGTTCGGCCGCGTCGTGCGTCCAGTCGTCGACCGTCGACAGGGCGGCGTGGGCCGATCGCAGCAGCCCCCGCGCCTCGCTCGTCAGCAAGGCGCTGGCCGGAGGGTCGGGCTGCAGAGGACGGTTCGCAAACAGGAAGCGCGCGCCCTCGGCAAGCTCGTGCAGTGTGTGAGCCCGAGCCTTCAGTTCAGGCATGGCGCGAACCAGAAGACCGAGATCGACGTGCGGACCCAGGACAGGCGCAATCAGTTTCGCCAGCCTCGTATCGTCCGCCTCGCGAATGTAGTGGCCGTTGAGGTTCTCGATCTTCTTGAAGTCAAACCGTGACGGCGACTTGCCGACGTGGCCGAGGTCGAACCATTCGATCGCCTGCTCGCGGCTGATGATCTCGTCGTCGCCATGGCCCCAGCCGAGGCGGAGCAGATAATTGAACACCGCTTCGGGCAGCAGCCCGAGTTCGTCGCGATAGGCGTCCACGCCGAGCGCCCCGTGGCGCTTGGACAGTTTGGCGCCGTCGGGACCGTGGATCAGCGGCACGTGGGCGTAAACCGGCTCGTGCCAGCCCATCGCCTTGACGATCGCCAGCTGGCGGAAAGCGTTGTTGAGATGGTCGTCGCCGCGAATGACGTGGGTAACACCCATGTCGTGGTCGTCGACCACCACCGCCAGCATGTAGGTGGGCGAGCCATCGGAGCGCAACAACACGAAGTCGTCGAGTTCGCTGTTCTGGACCGTTACGCGGCCTTGAACCTGATCGTCGATGACGGTTTCGCCCTCGCGTGGCGCTTTCAGGCGAACCACGGCCGGGCCATTGCCCTCGTCGCCGCAGTCGCGCCAGCGGCTGTCGATACGGAACGGGCGGCGCTCAGCCTGTGCCCGCTCGCGCTGGGCGGCAAGCTCTTCCTGAGTCATCCAACAGCGGTAGGCATGGCCGCGCTCCAGCAGCATATGCGCGACCTCGGCATGCCTCGCCCAGAATTGCGACTGGTAGTATTCGTGCCCGTCCCAATCGAGGCCGAGCCAGCGCATGCCGTCGAGGATCGCCGCGATCGCTGCATCGGTGGAGCGCGCCTTGTCCGTATCCTCGATGCGGAGCAGGAACTTGCCGCCGTGGTGGCGGGCGAACAGCCAGTTGAACAGCGCGGTACGGGCTCCGCCAATATGCAGGAACCCCGTCGGCGAGGGCGCAAAGCGGGTGACGACGGCCCCTGACAATTCTGATTGTGACAAGCTGCTTGCGCTCAAGCCCGCTTTCCTATTCTCTGGATTGTGCAGTGCAATGGACGAGCGCCCCTAACATAGCGGGTGCGCCTCTTCCACAGCGGGCTCGGGGCTATTGGAAGGAGCGCGTTCGCGCCAGGCAGGAGGTGTTAGGACGCCTGCTGGGGGCGGAGCGCGGGCAGCTCCCGCCGTGGGTGGTGGTCGGCTTCGGAAGTGGGATCGCGGCGTGGTTCATGCTTGGAGGGCAGTCCAAGTGGGCTGGCTTCCTATGCATCGCAGTGGCTCTGGCGCTGGCCGGCTTCACGGTGGGCACTGGGCGCGCCGGGCGAGCGCTTGGCTGGTTCGCGCTGGCGGCGGGTCTTGGCTGTGCCCTGGTGTGGGCGCGCGCCGAGTGGGTGCGCGCGCCGCGGCTCGAGCGGCCGCTTGTCACCGAAGTGACCGGGAGGGTCGTGGCCATCGACCATCTCGCCGCCAAGCAGACCGTGCGGCTGCTGATCCGCACCGAGCAATCCAGCTTGCCGCCACGGGTCCGGGTCTCGGTCGCCGAAAAGGACGCGCCGAAGGACCTTCCAACCGGCGCCAGGGTGCAGGTGCGGGCGAGGCTGGCGCCACCGCCGCCGATGGCGCTGCCCGGCACCTACGATTTCTCCCGCGACGCGTGGTTCAAGCAGATCGGTGCGGTGGGGAAGGGGCTGGGCCCGCCGACCGTCTTGACGCCGGCGCGCGAGCAGGGGCTCGAACGGACGCGGAGCCGCCTGCGCACCCATATCGCCTCGAGCCTGCCCGATCGCCCTGCCGGGATCGCCATTGCGCTAGCCACCGGCGACCAGAACAGCGTTGTCCAGGAAGACGCCGAGGCGATGCGGCGGAGCGGGTTGACCCACCTGCTGTCGGTCAGCGGGCTCCACATCGCGGCGGCGGTGGCGGCGGCGATGCTGCTGACCCTCAAGTTGCTGGCGCTGAGCGAGCGGCTGGCGTTGCGGTTCAACCTCGTGCTGGTTGCGGCGGGTGCTGGAGCCTTGGCCGGCGTCGGCTACACGCTGCTGACCGGCGCCCAGGTGCCGACGGTGAGGAGCTGCGTCGCGGCGTTGCTGGTGCTCGCCGGGATCGCGCTTGGCCGGGATGCCATCAGCATCGGCCTGATCGCCGCCGGCGCTTTGGTCGTGCTGCTATTGCGCCCCGGAGGCGCTGGCCAGAGCCAGCTTCCAGATGAGCTTTGCGGCCGTGATGGCAATCGTTGCGCTGCATTCGATCGGCTGGACGCGACGACTGCTCCAGCGCCGCGACGAGGGGCCGCCGAGCCGGGTGGCGCGCTGGCTGTTGGGCATGGTGCTGACCGGGCTTGCAGTGGAAGTCGCGCTGATTCCGCTGGCCTTGTTCCATTTCCACCGGGCTGGGCTTTACGGCGTTGCCGCGAACATTGTCGCCATTCCACTGACGACCTTTGTGATCATGCCGCTGGAAGCGGGCGCGTTATTGCTCGACAGCGTCGGTCTCTGGCGCTCCGGTGTGGGCGCTGTGCGGCGCGGCGGTCGATGCCTTGCTGGCGCTGGCGCACTTGGTGGCGTCGAGCAGCGGCGCAGTTGCAATGATCCCTCCATGCCGGTGGGGGCATTCGGCATATGGTCGGCGGCGGGCTGTGGCTATGCCTGTGGGTCACGCGCCTGCGCCTGCTGGGCCTGGTGCCGCTTGGCCTAGGCGCGATCGGTGCGAGCCTGTCGACGACACCCGACCTGCTGGTCAGCGGCGAGGGGCGTCACCTGGCGGTGGTCAGAGACGGCGTTCCGCTGCTGCTGCGCGAGCGGGCCGGCGATTATGTCCGCGACCTGTTCGCGGAAGCTTCGGGGTTCGACGGCGATCCGCAGGATATCGCTTCGGGCAAGGACAGTTCCTGCTCGCCCGATTCCTGCCTTGCCCGCCTGCGCAGGGGCGACAAAGAGTGGCGATTGCTTGCGATCCGCTCAGCGACCCGCATCGAATGGGCGGCCTTGATACGGGCCTGCGCCGAAGCTGACATCGTGGTGGCCGAGCGACGCCTGCCGCGAGGGCGCACCGCGCTGGCTGAAGCTGGACCGCTCGGCCCTGGCGCAGACCGGCGGTGTGGCAGTGTATCTCGCCCCGCAACCGGCGGTAGACACGGTTGCCGGTCGCGTCGGAGCGCATCCCTGGACGACGACAGCCCCTAAGACTCGCTCCATACGGCCAGTTCGTTCCCACCGGGATCGATGAAGTGGAAGCGGCGGCCCCCGGGAAAGCTGAAGATCGGCTTGGCGATCACGCCGCCGGCCTTCGAGACAGCGTCGAAAGCCGCGTCGAGATCTTCGACCCGCACTACCGGCAACGGCGCCGACAGCGCCTCCGTCGGGTCGCCTTGCAGCCCGACATCGGTGGTGCCGTTGGTGGTCGCCGAATAGGTCGGTCCGTAATCGGTGAACGACCAGCCGAACGCCTTGGCGTAAAAAGCGCGCGTCAGTTCATGCGCAGTGGCGCTGGGCAGCTCGACATAGTCGATCCGGGCGTGCGCCACGCTCAGTAGCGCCGGATCAAACCGGCCAGCCGGCCCTGGATCCGCACGCGCCGGGGCTCGTAGCGCTGCGCTTCGTAGTTGCGGTTGGCGGGATCGAGCCGGATCATCGTCCCTTCGCGACGGAAGGTCTTCAGAGTCGCTTCCTCGTCGTCGATCAGGGCGACAACGATCTCACCGTCGCGCGCGCTGTCAACTTTGCGGATCAGGGCGAAGTCGCCGTCGAGGATGCCTTCGTCGACCATCGAGTCGCCCGAAACCTCGAGCGCATAATGTTCGCCTGCGCCCAGCAAAGCTGCGGGAACGGAGAAGCTTTCGGTGCCCTGCAGGGCTTCGATCGGCGTGCCCGCGGCGATCCGGCCGTGCAGCGGGATGTCGAGTGTGTCGTTTGCAGCCGCCGGCACCGCCGGGCGCAGCTGGGCGATGTTCTCGGCTCGCGCTTCGGCCGGCTTGACCACTTCGAGCGCGCGCGCCCGGTTGGGCAGCCGCCGAATGAACCCGCGTTCCTCAAGCGCCGAGATCAGCCGGTGAACTCCGGACTTGGACTTCAGCTCGAGCGCTTCGCGCATCTCGTCGAAGCTTGGTGAAACGCCGCTCTCCTTGAGGCGGCCATCGATGAACATCAGCAGTTCACGTTGCTTGACGGTAAGCATGAGGCATCACTCCCCTTTAGAACGAACGGGGAACGTGTAGGCAACAAAGCAGCCCCGGTCAAGCGCGCTCCGCAACTAGCCGCCGGTGGTGGCCAGCCGCTGCTTCTCTGCCGCGATCGCACTTTCGTTGCGATCGACCTTCATGTCGGCGCGGATGGCGTTCAGCATCTGCCCGACATAATCGTCGCCCAGGGCCGTCCGCAACTCGCCCTGCATTTGCGAGATCAGGCCCGGCTGCAGGAGGGCATTGCCGGGCACGATCTTGTTGACCTTGACCACGTGGAAGGCCCGGCTGCGCGGGTCTTCGACCATGCGGCTCTTGCCCCGAGCCAGGCTGAACAAGGTGCGGATCGCCGGAGGAACGGGGCTGCGGGCGGTCGCGATTTCCATCCGCCGCGTCGCCAGCGGGCGAACTGCGGGGAGGGTGACGCCGGCGCTCTGGACTGCCTGGGCCAGCGGCACCCCTTGCGCGACCCGGCCGGCGATGGCCGTGGCGGCGGCTCGTGCGCGCGCCAGCGCCTGGGCGTTGACCCAGTCGGTTGCGACCTGCTCGCGGATGCTAGCCAGCGGAGCGGGTGCGGCGGAGACCACCTCGCCGGGAGAAACGAGGGCATAGCCGGCATCGTTCGGCAGCTGGACGATTTCGGGCGGATCGTTGGGGCCGATCTCGAACCCGGCCTTGAGCACCGCGGCCAGTTCGGCAGGCGCGCGGAAGGCCGGGTTGGTGCGGGACCGGCCGTTGGCGGTAATCAGCGGCGTCGCCTCAGGGGTCAGCCGCGCGGTGGCCGCGGCCTCGGCGAAGTTGCTGCCCTCGTCGACGGCGGTCTGGACTCGGTCGACCAGCTCCTCGAGCCCTTGCGTGCGCTTGTCGGCGTTGAGCTTGGCGGCGATCTCCGCGCGGGCAACGGCGAGCGGCTTGCCGCCTTCGGTCTTCACCGACTCCACCTTCGCGACGATCCAGCCAAAATCGGATTGCACCGGGCCGACGACCGCCCCGGAAGCGGCCGAGAACACCGCCGCTGCGGCCTGCTCGCCGGCGAGCGAGGCATAAGCCTGCCGGGTCTGCGCATCGAGCGACGTCACCGCCGCGTTGGAGCCCGCGGGAGCGGCGGCTGCCGCAAGCGTGCCGCCCTGCCGAGCCCGCGCCGCGATGGCGTTGGCGGTCGCCTGATCGGGCACCACCGCCTGGCTGATCGTCCGCGTATCCTTGGCGGCGTAGGTCTCGCGATTGGCATTGTAATAGGCGGTGATTTCCTGCTCGGACGCGGTGGCGCCGGCGACCTGCTGCGGCCCGATCCGCGCAAACCTGATCGCCCGCTGCTCCGGCACCACGTACCGGGCGCGATTGGCGGCATAGTAACGCTGGAGGTCTGCGTCGGCCGGCCGCAGTCCGGCTTTGAACAGGTCGATGGGCACCGTTGCCACCTCGCCCTCGCGCGCCTCGAGCAGCATTGATGCATAAGGGGCGGCCATGCCCACGGCGACCCGCGGGTTAGCGGCCACCGGCGCCAGCATCAGCCGCTCGAACAGGCTGGCAGCGACGATCTCGCGGACGTCGCGGTCGGTCAGCCGCTGCTGGGCCAGGAACCCCTGGTAGGCCTGGTCGCTGAACCGTCCGTTGAGGCCGCGCGTCTGCGGGATCTGGGCGATCTCGGCATCGACGAGGCGCTTGGACAGGTGAAAACCGTAGCGGGCGGCAAAGCCGAGCAGCGACTTCTCGTCGATCAGCGCATTCAAGATGCGGTCGAACTCGCCGGTTAGGCTGGCATAGTCCGCGTTCGGGTTCTCCTGCCGGACCTGCTGCAGTCGCCGCTGCATGGCATCGCTGAGCTGGCGCTGGGTGACCTCCTGAGGACCAACTTTGGCCAGCGTCGAGCTGCTGCTGCCGAACCCTATATTGCCCGAGCCGATGTTCGACAGGTCGCCGACGGCAAAGCCGATCAGGATCATGATGAACATGCTGGCGATGA
>CADCVY010000002.1 GCA_902806275.1 uncultured Sphingomonas sp.
GGCGCGGCCGCTATTACCTGCAGTACGGCGCCCCGGGATCGGAGTTCAACGCCTACGCCAACGGCACTTACGTGTCGGACAAGCCGCTCGGCCCCTTCACCTATGCGCCATGGAACCCGGTCGCCTACCGTCCCGGCGGTTTCGCCGAAGGCACCGGTCACGGCTCCACCTTCGCCGACCATCACGGCAATTGGTACAACAGCGGCACGTCCTGGATCGGCCACAATTGGGGGATGGAGCGGCGCATCGTCATCCACCCGGCGCGGTTCGAGCGAGACGGCCAGTTCCACGCCTCCACCCGCTTCGGCGACTGGCCGCGGCTGGTGCCCACCGCGCCGGTCGCGAAGCTCGACGACCTGTTCGCGGGCTGGATGCTGCTGTCCTATCGCAAGCCGCTGACCGCTTCCTCGACGCTAGGCGAATTTGCCGCCAACCGCGCCAGCGACGAGGCCCCGCGCACGTTCTGGGTAGCGGCAAGCAAGCGCGCCGGCGAGACGCTTACCATGGATCTCGGCGCACCAGCGACCGTGCAAGCGGTGCAGGTCAACTTCGCCGACTACAATTCGGGGCGCTACGCCGACGCGCCCGACATCTACACCGAGTTCGAGCTGCAGCAGTCGCTCGACGGCCGCAGGTGGCAGCCGCTCGCCCGCACCGAGCCGCCGCGCCGGGATCGCCCCAACGCCTATTTCGAGCTGCCCGCGCCGGTGCGCACGCGGTTCGTGCGCTACGTGCACGGCCACGTCGGCGCCGCGCATCTCGCGATCAGCGACCTGCGCGTGTTCGGCAATGCCGGCGGCCGGGCGCCGACGACCCCGGGGGCGGTGAGCGCCGTCCGTGACGCGGACGCGCGCAATGCCCTGGTGCGCTGGGGCAGCGTGCCGGGGGCGACCGGCTACAACATCCGCTGGGGGCACCGGCCGGATCGGCTCACGCAGACCTACCAGTTGTGGAGCGATGAACTGGGCAGCGGAGCGACGCTCGGCAAGCAGCTGCGCGCCTTGAACGTTGGCGTGCCCTATTGGGTGGCGGTGGAGGCATTCAACGAAAGCGGCGTTTCACGGCTGAGCCCGGTTGTGCGCGTGCGCTAGCTGCGGAGCCAGCCGCCGCTGAACCCGGCGCGCTTGAGGCCGAGCCGCAGTGCCGGCACCTCTCGCATGGTCCGCCACACGAACTCGTCGCGATAGTTCGCCGCCTGCAGCAGGATGGGACCCTGGTCGATGCCCAGATAGTCGCGCCCGACCCAGCCGTGCTTTGGATCGACCGTGCCGCTTTTCGAAGGCACGTCGAAGTAGCGGAAGCTGGGATTGAAGCTGTCGAGGAAGCCGTAGCGCGAGTAGATGCGCGCGCCATGTTCGCGCAGCAGCGCTCTTGCGCAGGGAATGACGACCTCGGGCGCGAACGGCAGCGAACCGAGCGCGGCGGTGGGCGCGATGGTGCCGTCGTCGCGGCCGTCCGGCAGGTCGACTGGCCCGCGCGCCGCATAGCTCAAGAAAGTCCGGCGCTGCCCCTTGAACGGCAGCACCGCCTCGACCGGGCCGTCGCAGGCCGTCAGGCCCCAGACATCGGCCGAATAGCCGTCCCACCCCATCGGATTAGCTGCGCAATAGGCGCGGTTGGCATATGTCGCGCGCCGGCTGTTCTCGAAATAGTCGATGCCGGCCGCGCGCATTGGCGCGTCCTTGATGCCGCGAAAATCCACCCACACGTGGCTGTACTGATGGCCGAACAGTGGCCCGAAGGCGAGGTGCCGGGTTGCCCCAGCGCCGCGCCAAACCTGCGGGTAGGGCCGCGTCCATTCTGTCCAACTGCCGGCCGGCACCGCGTGCATCGGTGCCCCAAGTGCCAGCAAATATACCGCCATGCCCTCGTTGTAGCCGTCCCAGTTGCGGGCGATCAGCCCCGTTTCGGGATGCCAGCCCATCGAGATTGCGGCGCGGCCATCGTGACGGAAGAAGTTCCAGTCGGCGCGCGCATAAATCGCCGCGGCGAGCGTGCGGATCTCGCCATCTGCGGCTTCGGCTCGATCGAACCACTGGCCAGCGAAGAGCACGCCAAGCAGCAGCAGCGTCGAATCGATGCTCGACAGCTCGGTGCGGCGGAAGCGCTGGCCGGTCTGCACGTCGAGAAAATGGTAGAAGAAGCCCTTGTGCCCCGTGACGCCGGCCCGTGCCTCGCCCTGCGGCGCATTCCAGAGGAACCGCAGGGTGGTCAGGGTCAGCTCGCGAGCCGCCGCTCGCGTGACCCAGCCGCGCTCGACGCCTAAAGGATAAGCGGTAAGGGCGAAGCCGACCGCGGCGATGCTCGAAAAGGATGGTGTCGGCCAGCGGTCCGGCACCAGTCCGTTGGCACGGTTTGCGGTTTCCCAGAAGAAGCGGAAGGTTCGACGCTCGATGTCGTCGTAGAAGGACGGCAAGCGGGGTGCCGGGCCCAGCATCGCACAACCCCCGAGCGTGCCTCCGGCAAGCGCTGCCGAGCCCTTGAGCAGGGTTCGGCGATCGAGACTCATGCGTTCGGCACGGTCGAACGGCGGATGACCAGTTCAGGCGAATGCAGCTCGGAAACCGGCTCCGCGGCGCCGTTCTCGAGCATCGTGATGAGCCGCGACAGGGCCCGGGCGCCGAGCTCGGCGATTCGTACGCGGACCGTCGTCAATTCGAGGTGCTCGGCGAGCGGGACGTCGTCGAACCCGGCGACCGCGACATCTTCGGGCATACGCAGTCCGGCTGCCCGCAGCGCCTGTATTGCGCCGATCGCCATCATGTCGTTCGCGGCGAACACGGCATCGAACCGCTCGCCCGCTTCGATCAGCCCGCGCACGGCGGCGTTGCCCGATTCGACGCTGAAGTCACCGCTGGCGAGGATCCGCTCGTCGGCCGAACTCGCGCTTGCGAACGCCGCCGCGCGTTCCTGCGCGTCGAGATTGTGGCTCGGGCCCCCGACATAGACCATCCGGCTGCGGCCAATCGCCTTCAGATGCTTGATCACCGCCCTGACGCCGGCGTGATTGTCGATCCGGATATTGGAATGGCTGCGGACATTGGCCGGCGCATTGATCAGCACCGCCCGGCTCGCCTGCGGCAGCGCCCGCGAGATGGCGGCCCGGTCGAGATGCGGCGCCATCACCACCAGCGCGTCCACCCGCCCGCGCATCGCTTGCAGCGCCGCTTTAGCCTGGGCGCTGCCGGCGTGCATGTTGGCCAGCAGCAGCAGGTAGCCGCGCCGGTTCGCCTCGACGTCCATGCCGCGCACGATTTCGGAGAAGAACTCGCCATGGACGTCGGGCAGGAGCACGCCGATCGCATTCGTCCGGGCCAGGCTGAGGCTGCGCGCGCCGGCGTGCGGGACATAGCCGAGATCGCGGGCCGCGGCAGCGACCTTGGCGCGGGTCTGCTCGCTGACATGGTCGAGGCCATTGAGGGCTCGGGAGACGGACGCAACCGAGACCTGCGCCTTTCGTGCCACGTCGCGGATCGTTGCTTCGCCCATCGGTCGGTACGCTGCCCAATATTGCTCGCCAAGCAGCTATCCGCTGGCACCGGCTTTTGCCAGTGGCGGCGGGCCATGTAACCGGTTACGCTGCCGGCGACCAGCGCGGCTCTCGTGGCTGCCTGCAAAAAGCTCTGCACAGGGGACTAGTGGATGGTCGACACGCGCATTTCACGTCGCGCGGCGCTGATGGGCGCCGCGACGGTAGGGGCCTGGATCGCAAGTCCGGCGCGTGCGCTGCTGCAAGCCGGCGAAACCGGTCGAGTGCCGGCCTCCATCGATGCGCTGATCGCGCGCATGACGATAGAAGAAAAGGCGGGCCAGCTCAGCCTCATGGCCTCCGCCTGGGGCGGCAGCAAGGCGGTGGCGCTCAACCCCCCGACCAACGGCCCAAGCTTCGAAAGCCAAGTCGAAGAGGCCCGGCTTGGCCAACTCACCGGCGTGTTCAACGGCAACAGCGCGCGCATGGCGCGTATCATGCAGACGGCGGTGATGAACGGCTCGCGCCTCAAGATCCCGCTGATTTTCGCCGCCGACATCATCCATGGCCACCGCACCATCTTTCCCGTGCCGCTCGCGGAAGCCGCAAGTTTCGACCCGGAGCTTGCCCGGCGCACCGCGGAGATGGCGGCGTTCGAGGCAGCCGGCGCCGGGATCGACTGGAACTTCGCACCGATGGTCGACATCGCCCGCGACCAGCGGTGGGGGCGCGGCGTCGAGGGGGCGGGCGAGGACGTGTTGCTAGGGCAACTGTTCGCCGCAGCCCGGGTGCGCGGCTTTCAGGGGAAGAGCCTGCGCTCGACCGAACACATGCTTGCCACCGCCAAGCATTTCGCCGCCTACGGCGCCGCGGAAGCCGGCCTGGACTATAATACCGTCGACGTTTCGGAGCGCACGCTCCGCGAAGTCTACCTGCCGCCGTTCAAGGCGGCTTTCGATGCGGGCGCGTTGTCGACCATGGCCGCCTTTAACGAGCTGTCTGGAATCCCCGCGACCGGCAGCGAATGGCTGATGACGCGGCTGCTGCGCGGCGAGTGGGGTTTCCGTGGTTTCATCGTTTCCGACTATACCGGCGACGAGGAGATGATCGCCCACGGCTTCGCCAAGGATGCGCGCGACGCCACGAAGCTGGCTTTCCTCGCGGGCGTCGACATGAGCATGCAGAGCGGCTTTTACCGTAAGCACTTGCCCGACCTTGTACGCAGCGGCGAAGTGCCAACGGCGCGCGTCGACGAGTCGGTGCGGCGAGTGCTGGCGATGAAGGCCATGCTCGGCCTGTTCGACGATCCTTTCCGCCGGATCGACGAGCGGCGCGAGTCCGCTCGGTCGATGACCCCGAGGGCGCGGGCACTGGCCCGCGAAGCCGGGCGCCGTTCGATCGTCATGCTGAAGAACGACGGCGGCCTGCTACCCCTGCCGCGCGGCGGCAAGCGCATCGCGCTGATCGGCCCATTCGCCAGTGGCCAGCACAACCTCAACGGGCCGTGGGTGATCTACGGCGACGATGAGAAATCGGTCGACCTCGCGACCGGCGTGCGCGCCGCGCTGCGCAACGGCAACGCATTGCTGGTTGCGCAGGGCTCCGGCGTTGAAGAGCCGCTCGCCGGCGGCATCGAACAGGCGGTGGAAGCCGCGCGGCAGGCGGACATCGTCGTGCTGGCGCTTGGCGAGTCCTTCAACATGTCCGGTGAGGCCCAGTCGCGCACGGAGATCATCGTGCCCGAACCGCAGCAGCGGCTCGCCGAAGCTGTCGCTGCCATCGGCAAGCCCACCGTGATCGTGCTCAAGAACGGCCGAGCATTGGCGCTCGCAGGCGCGGTCGCCAACGCACCGGCCATCCTGGTCACCTGGTTCCTGGGCACCGAGACCGGGCACGCCATCGCCGACGTGCTGTTCGGCGCCTACGGTCCGTCGGCCCGTTTGCCGGTCAGCTTCCCGCGCGTATCGGGCCAGCAGCCTTATTATTATGCTCATAAGCCGACCGGCCGCCCCAATCCTCGCGGCGAGAAGCTGGAGGAGTATAAGGCTCACTTCCGTGGCATCACGAACACCGCGCTTTATCCCTTCGGCCACGGGCTCACATACGGCCGGATCGAGTATTCCGATCTGGCCCTATCCAGTCCCCAGCTTGCGGCAAACGGGACCATCGAGGTGCGGGCACGGGTCACCAACCGAGGCCGCCGCCCGGCCGAGGAAGTGATGCAGCTCTACATCCGCGACAAGGCGGCAAGCGTCACCCGCCCGGTGCGCGAGCTCAAGGCCTTCCGCCGGGTGGCGCTTCAGCCTGGTCAGTCCCAAACCGTTCGTTTCCGCCTGCGGCCGGCCGACCTCGCCTTCATCGGCCGCGACAATCGGCCGGTGATCGAACCGGGGACGTTCGACGTCTGGATCGCCCCATCGGCCGAAGCCGACGGCGTCCAAGGCACCTTTACGCTCGCCTAGCAGCGTCAGGCGCTGGGCCGTGCTGCTCGAGCTTCCTCGACGATCCTCCTGTGGACGCCGCGCGCGAGTGGGTTCGCCAGCATTGCCGCGCATGACAGCGCCAGGAACACGAGCGGCGTAAGGGCGATCGTCCAGCGCAACGCCTCGAGCGTCGCGCCCACCTGCTCGACATTGGCGACATAGCCGGTCGCTCCGAGCGACCACCCAAGGAGAGCGGTGCCGAGCCCGATGCCGAGCCTTTGCAGCAGCGCGGCCATGCCGAACACGATGCCCTCGACGTGCACGCCGGTTGTGCGCTCGCCGTATTCGATAGTGTTCGGGAGCATTGCCCAGAAGGCGAAGTTGAGGCCGATGATCATGGCTTGGGTCGCACCCAGGAACAGGTACATGCTTGCCGAATCGTTCAATTGAAGCGCTGCGAACAGGACAAGGCTTGAGGCAGCACCCGCAGCCGCCGCGAGCCAGACGGCGCGGAGGCCGACACGGCGCGCCAGCAGCATCCAGCATGGCACCGCGATGGCGCTGATCAGCGCCATCGATGCAAGCGCAAGGTCGCCGCCGCGCGGATCACCCAGTGCGTATTTGAAGAAATATAGGACCGACTTGTTGAGCACCGTCGCCGCGACCACCATCGCCATCATTGCCGCGGCGAGGCTGACGAACGCGCGGTTGCGTGCGATGCTGGCCAGCGCGAGGCGCGTCGAGCCGGCGTGCGGCACGGAAGCGCGCGCCGGCGCATGCAACCGGTAGCCGACAATCAGCAGGATAAGCGTTGCCGCGCCGGCGAAGACTGCCGCGGTCGCCAGGAAGGCGCCAGCCGAACCTTTGGTGCCGGTGAGCCAGCTGCCGATCGGAACCGTCCCGAGCGCGACCGTGAGCGCCGCCGCCGTGCCGAACAGCATCCGTGCGGCGGCAATGAAGGCGCGGTCGCGGCTGTCGTTGCTGATCCGTGCGGAGATCGCGAGATAGGGCACGTTGACTGCCGCATAGGCGGTCCGGAACAGCAGGTGGCCGATCAGCAAGCCGGCGATGCCCCACATCCCGGGAGCAAGCGGAGGAAGGTAAGTGCATCCAAAGGCAAGCGCGAGCGGCAGGGCGCCCCGGCGCAGCACCGCACTATTGTCGGTTCGCTCGCGGCGGTCGAGGGCAAGCCCGGCGGCAAAGTTCATGAGCGCGTCCCACAGCGCACCGATGGTGAAGATCGCCGCCGCCGTCGTGATCGGCACTCCGAGCACGTCCGTGTAGTAATACAGCAGGAAAAGCATTGCGCTTTGCCAATACAGGTTGAAGGCGAAGTCGCCGGAGGCGAACAGCAGCAGCTGCGTGCCGGTTCGCCGAGTTCCTGCTTCCTGCAGCAGCTTGCTCACGAAGCGATCCGAACGCTTACTGCCCGAGCGCGGCTTGAACATGAGCGTCCCTCGAAGGCCAGGTCACGGACCCGCCGACACGCCAACCCACCGGCTGCAGCTCAGCCGCCCATCTTGCGCGCCAGCGACGTTGAGGCGCCTGCTAGAGCGGGAAGGCGACGGGTGATTGTTCAACCGCGGGTGACGTCGTTGATCGTCATCGGTGATCTCGGGCAAAGGCGGCGGCCGCGCCGATCAGCCCCGGCTGCGAATGGGTGAGCAGTTTGACGGGCATGGCGTCCAGGTGCCGCTCAAAGCGCCCCTTGGCGATGAACCGATCGCGAAAGCCCGAGCGCGGCAGGTGGTCCGCCAAGCGCAATCCAAGACCCCCGGCGATGACCACTCCCGCGGCGCCCTGCGCCAGCGCCAGATCGCCCGCGACGGCGCCGAGCACGAGACACAATCGGTCCAATGCCGCCGTTGCGAGCCCATCGGTCCCTTCGAGCGCCTCTCGCCATAGTTCCTTGTCATCGTGGATCGACTCGGACCGGTTGTCGACCGCGCTCAGCGCAGCGTAGATGTTCATCAGCCCGAGGCCTGAGACCAGGCGCTCGACCGAAACCCGCCGGAAACGCTTGCGTAAGTAAGACAGCATCCGGTCTTCGAGCGGGTCCAGCGGGGCGAAGTCGATGTGTCCCCCCTCGGTTTCGATGACGTCGTAACTGCCGTCGGCCCTCCGAAGCAAAGCTGCCACGCCAAGGCCGGTGCCCGGACCAACGATGGTGATGACGCCGTCTTTCGGCAGCTGCACGTCCGGTCCGCACTGATAACGATAGGCGGCGGGGTCGAGCGTTGCGACCGCGTGCGCAATCGCGCCGAAGTCGTTGACGATGGTGACACGCTCGACGCCAAGCTCGCCGCCCAGGAGTGCCGGACGGATGACCCATGGGTTGTTGGTCAGCTTGAGCGCTTCGCCCCCGATCGGGCCGGCAAAGGCGATCGCGAGGTCCGTCGGCACGTCGCCGTCGATGCGTCCCCTAAACTCCTGCCACGCGAGCTGGAAGCTGGCATGCTCGCTCGTGGCGAGCGTAACCGGCGGCTCCAGCCTGGCGACTTGCCTGTCTTCGATCCACGCGAGCGCAAAGCGGGCGTGGGTTCCGCCGATGTCAGCGGTAACGATCTGCTTCACCCGCTTTGCACTCCGAACATCGCTGATGTGGCGGCAGTTTTGGTCATGTCAGCTTCCCGGACGACTTCGCCTCGGCCGGACTGCGATGCTGGTCGGCAACCCTTCGGGTGGCAGCTGCATCCATGCGGCAAGGTAGGGGCCGTTTATCGCGCCTGCTCCAGCGATTGGCAATTCGGGCGGCGGACGGCGGGCGACGCCTGCTCCGGCCAATCGGTACTGGCGGGTGCCACCCGCGTGAAATAGGGACACAACCGATTGGGGCGTTCCTGAAGGTGATCACGTGAGATGAAAATTGGAGTCCTCACGGGCGGCGGCGACGTCCCTGGTCTGAACCCTTGCATCCGTTCGATCACTCTGTCGGCCAACAATCTCGGGTGGGAGGTGCTCGGCTTTAAACGGGGTTGGCAGGGAGTCCTCGACATCGATCCGGACGATCCCGCGTCAGTGGCGCATAATAGTCAGCTGCTCAGCCGCGACAGCGTGCGCGGCATCGATCGCACCGGTGGCACGATCCTCCACACGTCGCGCGTGGACCCGCGCACGCACCCGAACGGAGACAAGACGGGGCACGTGCTGCACGTGCTCGACCGCCTCGGAGTGGATGCCGTGGTGACGCTTGGAGGTGACGGCACGCTCCGCTTCTCGGCGCATCTGTCGCGCCAAGGGGTGCCGGTCGTCGCGATCCCCAAGACGATGGACAATGATGTGTTCGGGACGGACTATGCGATCGGCTTCTCGACGGCGGTCAGCCGTTCGGTCGAGGCGATCAACGCGTTGCGCACGACGGTGGAAAGCCATGAACGCATTGGGATAGTGGAGCTGTTCGGTCGCCGCAGCGGCGAAACTGCGCTGCTCGCCGGCTTCCTTGCTCAGGTGGACCGCACGGTGATCGCAGAAGTCCCCGCCGACCTCGACCTCTTGCTGCCACTCCTGGCGAAGGACAGGGCCGAGAGCGGCGCTGGATACGCCATGTGCGTGATCTCAGAAGGAGCGAGGATCGCCGGCGAAAACGACTACGATGATGCGGCGCGCTCATTGGCGGGCAGCGACCGCGAAGAGACCAATGTCAGCATGAGACTTGGCCGCCACATCAAGGAGAGGCTTGGTTGCGGCACCGTGGTCCAGGAACTCGCATATCTGATGCGTGCGGGCGAGCCAGACGCGATGGACCGGATGGTAGGTCTGGCATTCGGCGCCCTCGCCGTGCAGCTGAAGTCCCGCGGAGAGCACGCGCGGATGGTTGCGCTTAAGGGAGGCAGCTACAGCCACGTGCCGATCGAAACGCTCGAGCAGGGTCACAAATCGGTCGACGTGCCGGCCCTGTACGACCCACAGCTGTATCGAGCCAAGCTGATGCGCGTCGAGAACATGCCGATGTTCCTGTATTAGGTTTCGACCGCGCTCGAACGCAGAAGCAGGGTTCTGGCACGTCGCTTGCAGCGTCAGGGTATGATGAGCATGCGACTGCCTGAGCCGATCGGCCACACTACTTGGAAAGACGGGCAATCCCGTGTCCACTTCCGGACAAATGGTGTTCACGGTCGGACAGGAGTTGCCTCTGCTGGCAGGCTGTCCGGCAGCAAATTACCCCGCGAGATTCGTTACCACTCGGTACAGAAATCTGCTTGACCGGCATCGATGCACTTCATACTGACCGGTACAGAATGACGATCGCGCCATTGCCACGGTTGATGCAGAACAGCCATAGCGCCGCAATACACCATGCTTGGCTCGCTGAAACACAGGGGCACAAGCGAATGGAGTGGAAGTGGAGGCCCGAGCCGGAATCGAACCGGCGTGCAAGGATTTGCAGTCCTCTGCGTAACCACTCCGCCATCGGGCCGAGGCCAAGCGCCTTGCCGCGACCTGCGGCTGGCGGTCAAGCCCGAATGACGTGGAGACGGTCGCAACAGGCGGCGGCTCCGTCCGGTCAATTGCGGTTGGCGCGGCAGCGGCCAACAGGTAGAAGCAGCCTTGAACCCAAGGTGTGTTATCGTCATAAGACGGCTATGACAGTTCGATCCCCGATCTTCGATTTCAGGGCCGCGCGCCTTGCCATGGTCGAGAACCAGCTTCGGCCCCAGGGCGTGGTCGACGCTCGGGTTGTGGACGCCATGACCCATGTCGAGCGCGAGCGCTTCCTGCCCCCGGAGACCCGCCCGCTGGCTTACGTCGACCGCGCGGTGTCGCTCGGGCACGGCCGCTTTCTGCCGGCCCCGACGGTGCTCGGCTCCCTGCTGACCCAGATGATGCCGGAGCCGGGCCAGCGCGCGCTCGTGGTCGGTGCCGGCACCGGTTATGCCGCCGCGGTGCTGGCGCACATCGGGGTCGAAGTGGTCGCGCTGGAAGCCGAGCCGGAGTTGATCGCGCACGGCCGCAAGCTTGGCATTGCTCTGGTCGAAGGTCCGCTCGCTGCCGGATACCAGCAGGGGGCGTCGTACAATCTGATCCTCATCGACGGCGCCGTCGAAGTCATTCCCGACGCGATCGTCGACCAGCTTGCCGACGGCGGCCGTCTCGGCACCGCACTGGTCGACCGTGGAATCACTCGGCTGATCGTCGGTCGCAAGGCGGGCAGCGCGTTCGGCTATTTGTCCATCGGCGATTCTGGCGTACCTGCACTGCCGGGCTTCACTCGCCCGGAAGCGTTTACTTTTTAAGGGGTTGGGCGTGTATCACAAACTTCTCACCGGCTCGCTTGCGGCCATCCTGATGGCTGGAACCGCGTCCGCCGACACGCTCCGCGAGGCGCTGGTTGCGGCCTATCGTTCCAACCCGACGATCTCCGCCCAGCGCGAAGTTTTGCGCGGGACCGACGCCAATGTCGCCATCGCCCGCGCCGCCGGGCGCCCGCAGGTCAGCGGCACCGTCGGCCTCAACCGCGACCTGACCCGAAGCGGCATCCTCGATACCGGCGGCAAGGGCC
Source organism: uncultured Sphingomonas sp. (assembly GCA_902806275.1). GTDB lineage: Bacteria > Pseudomonadota > Alphaproteobacteria > Sphingomonadales > Sphingomonadaceae > Sphingomicrobium. Next base: position 11,393 of record CADCVY010000002.1, read on the forward strand.
CGACGCTCTCGGGGGGAGTCGATGTCAGCTACCCTTTATTCAACGGCGGGAGCGTGCGGAACAGCATCCGCGCCGCTGAGACCCGCGTCGAAGCAGGCCGCGCAACGCTGCGGGCGATCGAGGGCGACATCTTCACTGACGCCGTGTCCGCTTACATGGACGTCATCCGCGACCGCGCGATTGTCGAGCTCAACCTCAACAACGTCCGCGTGCTCACCACCAACCTCGAGGCGACCCGCGACCGCTTCCAAATCGGCGACCTCACCCGCACCGACGTCGCCCAGTCGGAAGCGCGCCTCCAGCTCGGCCGCTCGCAGCTGGCGACCGCGCAGGGCCGCCTGACCGGCAGCGAGGCCAATTACCGGCGTGTGATCGGCCAGCCGCCGGGCCAGCTGGCGCCCCCGCCGCCGCTGCCGCCCTTGCCGACGACGTTCGACGAAGCGGTGCGGATCGCGCTGACCAACAACCCCGACCTGATCGCCATCGCGCGCCAGGCGACTGCGGCAGGGTTCGATGTCGACGTCGCCCGGGCCGGCCGGCTGCCGAGACTGTCGGCCGTCGGGCGCGGCACGTACATCAACGAGATCCGGGGGGCCGGCAGCAACCCGATCACCGGCGTATCCAATCCCAGCACCGGCACCGAAACCAGCGCCGGCCTGAGCGCCAGCATTCCGATCTTCCAGGGCGGCCTGCCGGCTGCCCGCATCCGCCAGGCGCAGGCGCAGCAGGGGCAGGTGTTCGAGCAAGTCATCGGCACCGAGCGCGCGGTGGTTGCCGTTACCCGCTCGGCGTTCGCGACTTACGAAGCGGCGCAGCGAGCCATTCAGTCTAACACGGTTGCCGTGCAAGCCAACGAACTCGCGCTGGAAGGCGCCCGCGCCGAGCAGGGTGTCGGCACCCGAACGGTGCTCGACGTGCTCAACGCCGAGCAGGAATTGCTCAACTCGCAGGTCGCGCTGGTGACCGCCAAGCGCGACGCTTACGTCGCCGGGTTCGAGTTGCTCAACGCCATGGGGCAGGCCGAAGCGCAGGACCTCGGGCTTGAGGGCGGACCCCTATACGACCCGCTGGCCAATTATCGCCGCGTGTCACGCAACTGGAACGATTGGTCCGGCGAGCGGATGCGGGCTCCGAGCGCGACACGGACCGTGACGCCGCAGGAAATGCCCGCTAATCCGACGGTAACGCCAGAGCTGATCAACCAGCTGCTGAACCAAAGCGGCCCGGTGGGGGGCACCGTCCCGACCCAGCCGGTGACCACTCCAGTGGTGACTCAGCCGCCGCAATAAGCGATATCGCAGCGCATGCAGTCACAGGGCCGCGAACCTTCGATGGAAGACATCCTCGCGTCGATCAAGAAAGTGATCGCCGAGGAGAAGGAGCTGCGCTCCGCACCCGCTGCCTCCGACCTTTCGGCGGCGGACCTCAGCGGCGAAGACGATGTGCTCGAACTTGAGGAGCCATTGGCGCCGCCGGTCGACCTCGGCCCGCCACTGCTCGACGAACAGGCGGCGGGCGCGACGCGCGTCGCCCTTGAGCAGCTGCAGACTGTCGCGGCCACCGTCCCGGCCCAGCCGATCGTCAACCCGCTCGAAGAAGTTATCCGCGACATGCTGCGGCCGATCCTCAAGCAATGGTTGGACGAGCATCTGCCGCATATGGTCGACGAGCACGTCAGGCGCGAGATCACCAGGATCACCGGGCGGCCGCTCTAGGTCGCGTGCTTCGATACGGGCTCCCGCTGCGCGCAAGCCCTACTCAGCATGAGCGGTCACGGAGAAGGGAAGTCAAACCCCGGCCATCCTGAGTAGCCGCGCCAGCGGCGTGTCGAAGGACCGCTCTAAATACCTCTGGCTTTTGCAGGGGAGGGGGACCGCCGAAGGCGGTGGAGGGGTTCTCCGTACGGGACCGAGAACCCCTCCACCAGCTTCGCTGGTCCCCCTCCGCACGAAATCGTGGGGAGGATGGTTGCGCCTTGCCGCACCTTTGCTACCCCTCCATCATGATCAAGCCCGCTTTGCTTTTCGCGGCGGCTGTTGCCGCGCTCTCCGCCGTCCCCGCTGATGCCCGCCCGATGACCGCGACCGACATGCACATGATGCACCGTCTCGGCGCGCCGGAAGTCTCGCCGGACGGCCGCTGGGCAGTGTTCACCGTCTCCGACACTGACCTTGCCTCCAACAAGCGCAACAACCGGCTCCATCTGCTCGACCTCACCCGCGCCGGCGCGGTGCCGCAGCCGATCGCGGGCGCCGACGGCGGGCACGATGCGGTGTTCGGACCCGACGGTGCGCTCTACTTCCTCAAAACTGTGGGCGAGCGCACGCAGCTCCACCGCATGCCGGTCGGCAGCGCGGCAGTGGCTATCAGCGACTTCGGCGCGGAGATATCCGGCTTCAAGATCGCGCCCGGAGGCAACCGCGTGGTGGTCTGGGCCGACCGCCCCGACTGCCCCGACCTGGGCTGCGCGGCGACGACTTTCCCGCGCAAGCCGGAGGGCTCAGGCCGCACCTACGACGAATTGTTCGTGCGGCATTGGGACGCATGGGCCGAACCCGGCACGCGCTCGCGGCTTTACGCCTTCCCGCTGGCTAATGGCCGCGTCAGCGGTCCGGAAGTGCGGCTCACCGGCAACCTCGTCGGCGACACGCCGTCCAAGCCGTTCGGCGGCGGCGAGGAGATCGCGATCTCGCCGGATGGCCGCACCGTCTATTTCGCCCTGCGCGAAGCGGGGCGCATCGAAGCGACTTCGACCAACCTCGACATCTTCGCAGTGCCGGCGGACGGCAGCGCGCCGCCCTCTAATCTGACCGCCGCCAACGACGCCACCGACACGCTGCCGGCCGTCTCCCCCGATGGCCGCACCCTAGCCTACGTCGCCATGGCGCGGCCGGGCTATGAGGCGGACCGGCAGGTCGTCATGCTGCGCGACCTCGCCACCGGCAATGTCCGCCCGCTGACCCAAAGCTGGGACCGCTCCGTCAGCTCGCTCGCCTGGGCTCGCGACGGCCGCAGCCTGCTGGTCACCGCCGGCGAAACGCTCGAGGAACCGGTGTCCCGGATCGACGCCGCGAACGGCCGGGTCACGCGCCTGACCCGCGAAGGCCATGCCGGCAACGTCCGGCCGCTGCCCGACGGCGGCGCCCTGTTCACGTCCAACAGCGTGATGGCGCCCGACGATCTGTACCGGCTCGACGGACGCGGCCGCGTGCGCCAGCTGACCGCGGTGAACCGCGCGCTGCTCGCCCAGCTTGACCCCGTCACCTTCGACAAGTTCAGCTTCGCCGGAGCCAACAACGATCGCGTGTGGGGCATCAAGGTCAAGCCGGTGGTCAGCCGCACCCTTCCGATCGCGTTCGTTATCCACGGCGGCCCCCAGGGCAGCTTCGGCAACGCCTGGTCGTATCGCTGGAACCCGCGGCTGTTCGCCAGCGGCGGCTATGGGGTGGTGTCGATCGATTTCCACGGCTCCACGGGCTACGGCCAGGCCTTTACCGACTCCATCCGCAACAATTGGGGCGGCTGGCCGCTCGAGGACCTGCAGAAGGGCCTGGCCTTCGCCACCGCCAACGACCGCCAACTCGAAGCCAACAACGCTTGCGCGCTTGGCGCCAGCTACGGCGGCTACATGGTCAATTGGATCGCCGGACAATGGCCCGACCGCTTCAAATGCCTGGTCCAGCACGACGGCGTGTTCGACCAGCGGGCCATGGCCTACGAGACCGAGGAGCTGTGGTTCACCGAGTGGGAGCATGGCGGCAAGGCCTATTTCGAGGATCCCGCCGCATACGAGCGCTGGAACCCGGTCAATTACGTCACCCGCTGGAAGACGCCGATGCTGGTGATCACCGGCGAAAAGGACTTCCGCATCCCCTACACGCAGGGGCTCGCGAGCTTCACCGCGCTGCAGCGGCGGAACATTCCTTCGCGGCTGCTGGTGTTCCCGGACGAGAATCACTGGGTGCTCAAGCCGAAGAACTCGATCCAGTGGTATGACGAGGTGTTCGGCTGGCTGGGCCGCTGGACGGGGCAGGAGCCCGCGCCGGCGGTGACGAGTGCACCGTCTGATCTAGCCCCGGTAGCTACCGTCTCACCCGAACGCGGGAAATAACCGCGTTCGTCATGCTGAACTTGTTTCAGCATCCATTCTCCCTCCAGCGACGCAGTGTCCGCGGAGGGATGGACCCTGAACCAAGTTCAGGGTGACGCATCCCACGGTTGTGTGCGTGGCTATGCATCCGCTAACCGCCCGCCGATGACCGAACTGCCGAAGACCTTCGAGCCGGGCGCCATCGAGGCCCGCTGGTACCAGCATTGGGAAAGCCGCGGGCTGTTCCGCCCCGAGCGCCCGGACGCAAGCCCGTGGACCATCGTCAACCCGCCGCCCAACGTCACCGGCTCGCTCCACATCGGCCACGCGCTCGACAACACGCTGCAGGACATCATGACCCGCTACGAGCGGATGCGCGGCAAGGACGCCTTGTGGGTGGTCGGCACCGACCATGCCGGCATCGCCACCCAGATGGTGGTCGAGCGCCAGCTCGAAGAGCGGCAGGATAAGCGGACCAACTACGGCCGCGACGAGTTCGTCGCCAAGGTCTGGGAGTGGAAGGAAGAAAGCGGCGGCCAGATCACGCGCCAGCTCCGCCGCCTCGGCTGTTCGATGGACTGGTCGAACGAGCGCTTCACCATGGACGAGGGCTTCACCCGCGCCGTGCTCAAGGTGTTTGTCCAGCTTCACCGCGAAGGCCTGCTCTACCGCGACAAGCGGCTGGTGAACTGGGACCCCAAGTTCCAGTCGGCGATCAGCGACCTCGAGGTCGAGACCCGCGAGGTCCAGGGCAAGTTCTGGCACCTCCGCTATCCGCTGGCCGACGGCAGCGGGACGATCTCGGTAGCGACCACGCGGCCTGAAACCATGCTCGCTGACATGGCGGTCGCGGTGCACCCGGACGACGAGCGCTACCGCGACCTAGTCGGCAAGCAGGTGCGGCTGCCGATCGCCGGCCGGCTGATCCCGATCATCACCGACGAGCATGCCGATCCGGAGCTTGGATCAGGCGCGGTGAAGATCACGCCGGGCCATGATTTCAACGACTTCCAGGTCGGCAAGCGCGCCGGGTTCAAGCCGTCCGAGATGCTCAACATGCTCGATGTCCAAGCGCGGGTGGTGCAATGCGGTGGCATTCCGGACGAGCTGCTCGGGCTCGACCGCTTCGACGCCCGCAAGCGAGTGGTCGAACTGCTCGAAGCCGAAGGCGCGTTGGACCGGGTCGAGGACCGCCTGGTAGCTACCCCGCACGGCGACCGCTCGGGCGTGGTGATCGAGCCGTGGCTGACCGACCAATGGTACGTCGACGCCGCGACGCTCGCCAAGCCGGCGATCAAGGCGGTGCGCTCGGGCGCGATCAAGATCGTGCCGAAGACGTGGGAGAAGACGTGGTTCAACTGGCTGGAGAACATCCAGCCCTGGTGCGTCTCGCGCCAGCTATGGTGGGGGCACCGCATCCCGGCGTGGTACGACGAGGACGGCCAGGTTTATGTCGCCGAAAGCAAGGACGAGGCTCGCGCGGCCGCAGGCGGCAAGCCCTTGCGTCAGGACGAGGACGTCCTCGACACCTGGTTCAGCTCGGCCTTGTGGCCGTTCGCGACGATCGGCTGGCCCGAGCAGACGCAGGAGCTCAACCGCCACTACCCCAACGACCTGCTGATCTCCGGCTTCGACATCATCTTTTTCTGGGATGCGCGCATGGCGATGCAGGGCATCCACTTCATGGGGGAGGTGCCGTGGAAGACGCTCTACCTCCACGGCCTGGTGCGCGATGCGGCTGGGCAGAAGATGTCCAAGTCCAAGGGCAACACCGTCGACCCGCTCGGGCTGATCGACCGCTACGGCGCCGACGCGCTGCGCTTCACGCTGGCGGCGATGGAGAGCCAGGGCCGCGACATCAAGCTCGATGAAAAGCGCGTCGAGGGCTACCGCAACTTCGCGACCAAGCTGTGGAACGCCGCGCGCTTTCTGCAGATGAATGGGGTCGGCGCCAGCGACAGCATCGCCGCGCCGGAGGCCAAGTTGCCGGTCAACCGCTGGATCATCGGCGAGGTGGTCGAAACGCTTGGCCGCCTCAACAAGGCGTTGGACGAGCTGCGCTTCGACGGCATGGCCGACGCCATTTACCACTTTGCCTGGGGCACCTTCTGCGACTGGTACGTGGAGTTGATCAAGGGAGAGCTTACCCCCGCAGCCGTTCGTCCTGAGCCTGTCGAAGGACTGTCCTCCTCTTCTTCTGGCGATCAGGAAGAAAGTGCAGTCCTTCGACAAGCTCAGGACGAACGGGTGGAGGAAACGAGAAAGGTGGCAGCCTGGGCGTTCGACCAGGTCCTGGTCATGCTCCACCCGTTCATGCCCTTCGTCACCGAGGAGCTGTGGAACGCGAGCGAACGCCCGTACGAGCTGATCGTCGCCAAATGGCCCAAGCCTGAAGCGCAGGCCGATGCCGGCGCCAAGGCGGAAATCGAATGGCTGATCCGCCTGGTCAGCGAAGTCCGGTCGGCCCGCACCGAGCTGAACGTGCCTCCCTCGGCCAAGCTGCACCTGTTCGCCACCGATGCAGGCGACGAGATTGCAGCGCGGCTGGACCGGCAGTTTGCAACGGTGTCGCGCCTGGCGCGGCTTGAATCCATTCAGCTGTCGGCGTTTCCTGGCACCGGCGCCGCGCAGGTCGTCGTCGATGGCGTGACCTATGCTTTGCCGCTTGAAGGCGTCATCGATCTTGCTGCCGAGCGCGACCGCCTCGCCAAGGGGATCGCTGCGGCGGAGAAGGAGCGGGACAGTCTCGCCGGACGGCTGTCCAACCCGAACTTCACGGAGCGGGCCAAGCCCGAAGCGGTGGAAAAGGCTCGCGCCGACCATGGGGCGAAATCGGCCGAGGCCGAGCGGCTGCGAGCGGCGCTGGAGCGCTTGGGATAGTGTTCCCCGGCGTAGGCCGGGTCCGGGAGCGCGTAAGCGCTGCTTCGCATCGCCCTAAGCCCCGGCCCGCGCCGGGGAGCTAGCTAGTGCGCGGCGCCGCCACCGTCACCGCGTCCGGGATCACGCTGACCTCGAACGGCGTTTCCGGGCCCAGCTCGCCGTCGATCGACACCCGCATCCGCGGCCTGGTGGTCACCCGCATCTTGGTCCCGTGAAACTCGCGCACCGTGCCCTTGCGCGCCTCCAGCTTGGCGGCGCTGGCAAAATAGCTCCAGCCAAGGCCGAACACGCTGCGGCCCTGAACCGCCTGGATCACGACTTCGCCGCTGTGCAGGTCGGCGCTTTCGATCAGCTCCATGCCGCCGTGGAAGCGGCCGTTGGCGATCCGCGCTTCAGTCGCCCATAGGCGATGGGTGCCGCGCTCGTCTTCGATCTTGAGGCGGAACGCCTTGAAGCTCGCCGCCGACCAGCCGGCCCACAGCAGATAACCCGTGCGGCCGAGCAGCTTCTTCAAGCTCTGCGGCACGGTCTCCGCCACCACCGGCGCCAGGCCTAGCGCCGCGTTGTTGAGGAAATAATCGCCGTTGATCGCGGCCAGATCGACCTTGCGCGGCTCGCCATGGGCAATCACGTCGATGGCGCCGTCGAGGTCGAGTGGAAAGTCGAGCGTGCGGGCGAAGCTGTTCGCCGTGCCGAGTGGAAGGAAAGCGAATACGGTGTTCGTTCCCAGGAAATAATCGATGGTCTCGGACAAAGTCCCGTCGCCCCCGCCGACGATCACCATCGGCGCGCGGTCAATGGCGGCGCTGACTTCGCCGGCAAGCGTCTCCGGCTCGTCGATCGCGCGCGCGTCGATGAGCTCGACGCCGGCCATCTCGAGCTTGGCGCGCGCTTCGTCGAACGCCTCGGCGCCGCGGCGGCTGGCGGTGTTGACGATCAGGATCGCCTGACGGGGAAGTTTCTCGCGCACGCTCACTTAGCGGTGGGTAGCAACAAGAGTTCCGGTCGTCTCGACTTCGCTTGACACGAACGGGTAAGGCGAGGGCGAAATGACCGCCTCCTTTCCCGCCCTCCGCATGCGCCGCGGCCGCTCCGCCCCATGGATGCGCGAGATGCTGGCCGAGCACCGGCTGCACCCGAGCGACCTCATCTGGCCATTGTTCATCTGCGACGGCGCGGGTTGCGAGGAGCCGATCCGATCGCTTCCGGGGGTGAGCCGGTGGACGGTCGACCGGCTCGGCCAGCGGGCGCGGCTGGCGGTGGACGCGGGGATCCCGTGCGTGGCGCTGTTCCCGAACACGCCGCAGGGCCTCCGCACCGAGGATGCACGCGAGGCGCTGAACCGCGAGAACCTGATCTGCTCGGGCATCAAGGCGATCAAGGACGCGGTGCCGAACATCGGCGTGCTGACCGACGTCGCGCTCGACCTCTATACCAGCCACGGCCACGACGGACTGACCGAAGACGATGGCCAGGTCGTCAACGATCATACGGTCGAAATCCTCGCGCACCAGGCGCTGGTCCAGGCCGAAGCCGGGGCCGACATCGTCGCCCCGTCCGACATGATGGACGGCCGCGTCGCGGCGATCCGCGATGCCTTGGAAGGCGAGGGCCACCAGCATGTCGCAATCATGGCCTATGCCGCCAAATATGCCTCGGCATTCTACGGCCCGTTCCGCGATGCGGTGGGCTCGTCCGGGCGCCTGAAGGGCGACAAGCGCGGCTATCAGATGAACCCGGCCAACGTCGACGAAGCCCTGCGCGAGGTCGAACTCGACCTTGCGGAGGGCGCCGACATGGTGATGGTCAAGCCCGGCCTGCCCTACCTCGACGTGCTGGCCCGCGTGAAGGACGCGTTCGGCGTTCCGACCTTCGCCTACCAGGTGAGCGGCGAATATGCGATGATCGAGGCCGCCGCGGCCGCGGGTGCAGGGGACCGCGACGCCCTGATGCTGGAGACGTTGCTGGCCTTCAAACGCGGCGGCGCGACGGGGGTGCTCAGTTACCACGCACTCGACGCTGCCCGGCTGATCAATGGTTGAGGTCGCCGCCCAAACCGCGCGGCTGCTGCTGCGCACCTGGACCGACGCCGACAAGGCCGAGTTCACCCGCTTCACCAATACGCCCGCGGTGATGCGCTGGCTGGGCGGAGTCCAGGACGCCGAGTCGATGGCGGCTGCGTTCGAGCGCATCGACGGCTATCAGCGCGACTTCGGCCACACCCTGTGGGCTGTCGAGCGCAAGGCCGACCGCGCGCTCCTCGGCTTCTGCGGGCTCAAGCGCGTCAACTCGCCGGGCGCGGGCGATCTGACTGGCGATTTCGAGGTCGGCTGGCGGCTTCGCGAGGACGCGTGGGGGCAGGGCTTCGCCAAGGAAGCAGCGATCGCCAGCCTCGACCTCGCCTTCGGCCGCTTCGCAGCGCCCCACGTCGTCGCCTTGACGGTCGCCGGCAACGCCGACAGCCACGGATTGATGAAGCGGCTCGGCATGCGCCGGCGAGCGGACCTGGATTTCCAAGACAGCCGCTTCGGGCCGGAGCTCAACCCGACGATCATCTATCGCATCGATGCCGCGGCTTGGGCGGAAGCGCGACCCGCTACGTAAGGGCCCGGTAAAGGCCGTAGAGGCTGGTCGTTGTCACCAGCGCACCGACAAAGGTCAGCAGGATGTCGGGATTGACGCGCTTGGCGATCATCGCGCCGAACGGCGCGGCGAGCACCCCGCCGATCAGCAGCCCAAGAGTTGCGATCGTGAACGCTTCCCAGCCGAGCGCGGCGATAAAGGTCACCGAGATCGTCACGGTCAAAAAGAACTCGGCGGTGTTGACGGTGCCGATCGTCTTGCGCGGATTGCTGCCCTGCACGAGCAAGTTGGAAGTGACGATGGCGCCCCAGCCGCCGCCGCCGGCCGCATCGAGGAAGCCGCCGACCAGGCCGAGGGGCGCCACCACCTTCGGCTGCCGCTCGGTATGCCGGTGCATGAGGCCGCGGTAGAACAGGTACAGGCCGAGCGCCGTCAGATAGGCAAGCACGATCGGCTTGGCGACGTCGGCATCGATCTGCGTCAGCACATAGGCGCCCAACACGCCGCCGATCACGCCGGGGATGACGATCCGCATGAACAGCGCCCAGTCGACGTTGCGGTGCGCCACGTGGCTGATGCCCGACACCGCGGTGGTGAACGTCTCGGCCGTGTGCACCCCGGCCGAGGCGGCGGCCGGCGGCACGCCCATGCTGATCAGGAGCGTGCTTGAAATTTGGCCGTAGGCCATGCCGAGCGCGCCGTCGACCAGCTGCGCCGCGAAGCCGATGAGCATGAAGGGAATCAAGACCGACGGGTCGGCCAATATCGACGGGAAGATGGTGTGCTCCAGCCCTGTTAAGTGGCGGAGACTTGCCGGAGCATCGCTCCTTCGGCAAGTGGCGACACGCCCGCGCCAGGCAAGTCGTCTGGTATTTGCCATTCTCCAGACCTAAATTGCCGCTGTTATTCGCAAAGGTGCCGGCTTGAAGTCTGGTCTGATCGGCTTTCTGGAATCGGTGAAATCCCGCGATCCGGCGGCGCGCTCCCGCTGGGACGTGCTGTTCTATCCGGGCGTGTGGGCGGTCGGCCTGCACCGGGTCGCGCATTGGCTCTGGGAGGGGCGGCTGTTCTTCATCGCCCGGCTGGTCAACCATCTGGCGCGGTTCCTGACGGGCATCGACATTCACCCGGGCGCCAGGATCGGCAAGCGCTTCTTTCTCGATCACGGCTTCAGCGTCATCGGCGAAAGCGCGGAGATCGGCGACGACGTCACCATTTACCAGCATGTCACTCTGGGCGGCACCAACCCGACCACCGGCATCGGCGGCAAGCGTCACCCGACCTTGCGCAACGGCGTGGTGATCGGCTCTGGCGCCCAGGTGCTGGGCCCGATCGAGGTCGGGGAGGGCGCCAAGGTGGGCGCCAATTCGGTGGTCACCAAGGATGTCGCGCCGGCCTCGACCGTGGTCGGCATCCCCGCCCGTCCGGTGCCTGTAGACACTGTGCACTACAGCCCCGGCTTCGTCCCTTACGGTACCCCGTGCGCCGAGGATGTGGATCCGGTCCGCGCCCGGCTCGCCGAGCTGGAACAGGAGCTTGAGCAGCTGCGCAAGGAGGTGGCGGTGCTAAAAACCGCCCGCCGCGGGCAGGGGGTCGAGCCGCAGCCGAAGGTCAAGAGCGCTTGAGCGTCATCGCGCCGTTCCCCGGCGCCTGGGACCGGCGCCCGGTTGCCACCTTCGACCGCAAGGAACTGACCCGCATTCTCGACCTCTACGGCCGGATGGTCGCGGCGGGGCACTGGCGGGATTATGCGCTGCGGATCGATGACCCCGAAGTCGCGATCTTCGCCGCCTACCGCCGCCACTCGGAGCGGCCCGAGATCCGGATCGAGAAACGCCCGGCGCTGCGGACGAAGCAGGGGGCATTCGCGCTGATCGGCGAGCATGGCGCTGTGCTCAAGCGGGGCCATGAGCTTGGGCCCGTGCTGGCCCCGCTGGAGCGCCGGCTTATGCGGCTGGTTGGCTAGCAGCCAGCGAGGCTGAGCGGCCCACGACCGGCAGCCGCGCCCGCAAGCCCCCGGGCAGCGGGCGGACGATCGCCGCGCGGGCCTGGTGCCAGAAGGCGGACAGCAGAAGCAGCGCCGAGCCGATCACCAGCGCCGTCAGCGCGACATTAAGCTCGACAGCGCCGAACCGCTTCAACAGGTCGGACATCGCCCACAGCACGTAGGCCAGCGACGACACCAGCAAGGCACGGCGGTCGATCGCTAGGGCGGTTAGGCCAAGCGCAACGTAAAGCAGGACCACGACCGCGCCTTCGACGAGGCTTGCGTTGCCGTCGGTCAGGCCGAGCAGGGTGAAGACCGGGTGCACGATCATCGGCGCTGCCAGCAGGTGTAGCCAGAAGGCGACGTCCGAGCGCCGGGTCAGCCGCTCGCGGTCGCTGCTGTCCCACCACATGGCGAACAGGAACATGCCGATGCCGAGCACCAGCACGATGGAGAGGAAGATCGGCCGCAGTTTCTCGCCGGCGTCCCCGACGACGCTAAGCACAACCCCCAGAACGATGCCCGCGACGGCCCCGGCGCCGGCGGCAACGGTGATCGGAACGCGGAAGCGGCGCCAGTGCAGCCAGGCGGCCCCGGCGGCGATCGCCGCGGCCACCGCGCCGAGGATACCGCCAAGCTGGGCATTGTTGTTGAGCTGCTCGTCGCCGACGATCTGGGCAAGGATCATCGCACTGGCCGCGAAAACGCCGCCGACGAAGCCGAGCAGCAGGATGATCGACGGCAGCGCCATGCGCCGCTTAGCCGTAAAGAACAGCGCCAGCGCCCACGACGCAGCGGCGACCGCAAGCGGGCCGAGGAACGATGGGCCTTCCCCCTCCATGTCGAGGCCGAGCGCGGAGCCGGCGCGATGACCGATCCAGGCGAGCGCGAACAGCAGGATCACCGCGGCGATCGACACGAAGATGTCGTTGAAGCCGGTCAGCAGCCGGAACTGCTCCTCGTCGGGGATGACCGTCGAGCGCTGGCTCTCGACATGCGCACGCAAGGCGTCGGCCGCTTGCGGCGTGATCGCGCCCGCGGCGACGGCGTCGTCGAGCTCTTGTTGGCTGTACATCGGGCTGCCCTCCAGGAAAGTGCCACTTGCGTAACGAAGGTGTGTTACGTAGTCAATACAGCAGTGCGGTTGACGAGCAGCGCTGGGCACTCGAAGGCGACAGCGGATGTGCAATCTCTACACCATGACTGCGACCGTTGACGAAATGCGGCGGGTGTTCGGCCCCTTCGAGGGCGACACCACCAACCTGCCGCCGTTTGACGAGATCTACCCCGGCTACAGCGCGCCGGTGCTGCGGCGGACCGATGCCGGCGGGCTGAGCCTCGAAATGATGAAATGGGGCTTTCCCGGGCCGGCAAGCGCGGGGTCGCGGGCGATCACCAACGTCCGCAACCTCGACAGCCCGTTCTGGCGGACGGCGCTCACCGATCCGAAGCGGCGCTGCATCGTCCCGGTCACCCGCTTTTGCGAGTGGACCGCCGAGCCGGACCCCGCGACCAGGCGCAAGGGGAAAGTGTGGTTTGGGCTGCACGAGGATGCGCATCCGTTGTTCGCCTTTGCCGGCATCTGGCGCCCGGGGGCGGAAGGGCCGTTCATGGCGTTCCTGACCTGCGCGGCCAACCGGGTGGTCGGCGCCGTCCACCCAAAGGCCATGCCGGTGATGCTGACGCCGGGCGCCGATGTCGCGCGTTGGCTCGACGAGGAGCGGGCGGACGCTTGCAGCCTTGCCGTGCCTTTCGCGGATACGGCGATGCGTCGCGTGAGTTAAGGCACACGAAGCTCATTCGGACAGGAGATACCCAACATGGCGAAAAAGGCATCGGGCAAGGGCGAGAACGGCAAACGCGACAAAGGCAACGGGTCCCAAACCCAGTCGCGCGCAGTTGCAGTGCAGGCGAGCGACGGCGGCTCGGATGACGAAGGTCGCACCCAGGACGGCATGGGGGAAGCCTTGATCAAGCTGCTGCAAAGCCCGCTGGTCGCCGATCTGCTTGCCGTTGCCGCGACCGCGGCGCTGGCGGCGCTTGCCGAGCATGGCTTCAGCAGCCGTGGCGCGCCCGAGAACGCTAGCGGCAAGCGAGCAGGCCGGGCGGTCAAGGAGGCCGGCAAGGCCGCGGCCGCCGCGATCGGCCGTCGCATCAGCAACGAATTCCAGGAGATCAAAGCCGCGTCGAAGAAGCCGATGGCCGACGCAGAAGCGTAAGGCGGGCGCGGCCGACGTCGCGCACGGCTTCAGTGGTGAAGGTGCCCGGTTCGACGTCGTCGGTGCGGCTGGTTTCGACGCTGAGCCAGCCGCCGGGCGCGAGCCATTCGGCCTTGGCGATGGCGGCGACCGCGTCGGTACCCGAGCCGCTTGCATAGGGCGGGTCGGCGAACACGAGGTCGAACGGGTCGGAGCGAGGCAGCGACAAGGCCGAGCCGCCGAGCACCCGAATCTGGGCGGTTGCGCCCAGCCGCTCGGCGTTGCGCCTGATCGTCGCGGCCGCGCGGGCATCGCTTTCCACGAAGGTGGCTGAAGCGGCGCCGCGCGACAGGGCCTCGAGCCCAAGCGCGCCGCTGCCGGCGAACAGGTCGGCCACGCGCAAGTCCTCGAAGCTGCCGAGCCGGCTGGCGAGCATGGAGAACAAAGTCTCGCGGACGCGATCGGCGGTCGGCCGGGTCGACCCTCCCGGCGGCGCGTCGAGCGAACGCCCGCGCCACGCGCCCGCGATGATCCTCATGCTTCAAATCCTCCCTGCCGGCATAGCCGGTGGGGAGGGGGACCGCTCAGCGGAGCTGAGTGGTGGAGGGGCCAAACGGCGCGAGGCCCCTCCACCATCGAACCCTCCGTTCGATGGTCCCCCTCCCCATCGCTGCGCGATCGGGAGGAGCTTTGTCACCGCAGCCCCTTGCGGAACTCGGCCAGCTGTTCGCTCGGCACCTCGTCGACGTTGCCGGGCTCCAGCCCGTCCAGCGTCAGCGGGCCGTAGGACGTGCGGATCAGCCGCGAGACCTGCAGGTCGAGGTGCGCGAGGACGTTCCGGACCTCGCGGTTCTTGCCCTCGGTGAGGCTCATCTCGATCCAGCAATTGCGGCCGGTGCGGCGCTCCATGTTGGCGTTGATCGAGCCGTAGCGCACGCCGTCGATGGTCACGCCCTCGGCGAGGTCTTCCAGCTGATCCTGCGAGACAGCGCCGAAAGCGCGGGCGCGGTAGGTGCGGACCACGCCGGTGCTCGGCAGTTCGAGCTGCCGCTTGAGCTCGCCGTCGTTGGTCAGCAGCAGCAGCCCTTCGGTCATATAGTCGAGGCGGCCGACCGGCATGACGCGCGACATTCCCGGAGGCAGGCGGTCGTAGATGGTCGCGCGGCCTTTCGGGTCGAAAGCGGCGGTGAGCGTGCTCGGCGGCTTGTAGAACCGGTGCAGGCGCGTGGCCTTGGCCGGGCGCACCGGGCGGCCGTCGACGGTGAGGCCGATGACATCCTCGAGCAGGGTCGCGGGCGTGGTGATCTTTTCCCCGTTGAGCGCGATGCGTCCTTCGGCGATCATGCGTTCGATCTCGCGGCGCGAAGCGATGCCGGCGCGGGCCAGCAGCTTGGCGATGCGCTGCGGCCCGCCGTCGCTTTTCCGTGGTGCGGCAGGCACGGTCCGCCCGGCTCGGCGTGGCCGCGGCACTGGAGTGCGCTTCGTTCGTTGCGGGGGCAGAGTCATTGGCCGGGGTCACGATGCTGTTCGGGAGAAGGAAGTCGGTCGTCAAGCGGATCCTCATCGTCGAGGATGAGCCGCTGACGGCGTTCGACAACGAAAACCTGCTCGGGGACGCGGGGTACGAGATCGTCGGCACGGTCGACGACTTCGAAGAAGCCTTGCAGGTGCTCGACCGCGAGCAGGTCGACCTGATCCTCAGCGACGTCCGCCTGCGCAGCCAGCAGACCGGCATCGACCTTGCCCGCGAAGCGAAGGCGCGGGGCATCCCGACCCTGTTTGCAACCGGGCACCCGTATCCCGGCGCCGAGAGCATCGCCGTCGGCTGCCTTACCAAGCCCTATTCGGACCGGCAGCTCAAAAGCGCCATCCAGGCGGTCGACCGCCACCTCCAGCGGCAGAAGGTCAAGCCGCTCAAGGGCCTCGAACTGTTCGCCCACGGCGACCGGCAGAGCTGAACCGGCACTAGCCACGCGGCCCACGGCTGCTAGCATGGCACGCTCAACGGAGGGCGCATGGCCGCGAACGCGATTTCAGCACAAGGCGAGACGAAATCGAAGGGCTGGGGGCTGCTCAAGGTGGCTTTGCGCAACCGCAAGACCGGCATCATGCTGGTGTTCGGCTTTGCCGCCGGCCTGCCGTACACCCTGCTGATCGGCACGCTCAATGCCTGGCTCGGCGAGTGGGAGATCGACCTGGCCACGATCGGCGTGCTGTCGTGGATCGGCCTTGCCTACGCGTTCAAGTTCCTGTGGTCGCCGCTCGTCGACCGCGTTCGCCTGCCCGGACTGGAGCGGCTGGGGCGGCGGCGAAGCTGGCTGCTGGTCTGCCAGCTGCTGCTGACCGCGACCTTCTTCGCCTTGTCGCTGTCCGACCCGCGGCTGCAGCTCGGCTGGTTCGCGCTGGTGGCGGTGATCGGCGCCTTTGCCTCGGCGACGCAGGACGTGGTGATCGACGCCTGGCGGATCGACGTTGCGGATGAGAAGGCGCCGGTCGAGATCCTCTCGTCCATCTACCAGTTCGGCTACCGCATCGCGGCGCTGATCGGCGGCGCCCTCGCGCTGGTGCTGTCCGAGCGGGTTTCGTGGCCCACCGTCTACGGCATCATGGGCGCTTTCATGGCGCTGACGGTCGTCGCGACCCTGTTCGCGCCCGACACGCCGCGCGATGCCATCGAGCGCGAGCAGAGCGCATTGCGCCAGGTGGGGGCGATCGATCCCAAGCTACGGGCGATAGGGTTGGCGATCGTCGGGCTCGGCTGGGCGTGGGCGATCTGGACGGTCGGGACCTTCATGGCGCGAGTGCTCGGAGGTTCGATCGATCCCGTCACTGGCAAGCCGCCCGCCACCGGCGACTTCACCAAGCTCTATGGC
Source organism: uncultured Sphingomonas sp. (assembly GCA_902806275.1). GTDB lineage: Bacteria > Pseudomonadota > Alphaproteobacteria > Sphingomonadales > Sphingomonadaceae > Sphingomicrobium. The sequence continues at coordinate 28,004 of CADCVY010000002.1, forward strand.
CCTTGGATCGTGGTTGCGACGGTGATCCTGCCGGCGGTCGTCGCGGCGGTGTTCAACTGGCTCAAGGCGCGCAAGGGCTACATCCTGACTTCGGACGAGCCAGCCACCAGCGGTGGGGAACGGGCGGCCGATCATGCCTATTCGGCGCTGATCCTGCCGCTCGGCGAACTGGTCCGGCGGATCGGCTGGGGCGTGATCATCGTGCTTGGGCTGATTCTCAGCTACCGCATCACCGACCTGATCTGGGGATCATTCGCTTTCCCCTTCTACCTTCAGGAGCTGAAATACACCGGCGACGAGGTCGCGTTCGCGTCCAAGATCTTCGGCGTGTTCATGACCATGGCCGGGATCGCCATCGGCGGCATCCTGTTCGCGACGATCGGCCGGATGCCGACCCTCCTGATCGGGGCAATCGTCGCGGCCGCGAGCAACCTACTTTACGCGGACCTTGCCGCGGGTGCGCCATTTATCGACTCGTTCGCCCGCACCTTCGGCCTCGACGCGTTCGGACAGGATCTGCGGATGGTTCGGCTGCTGATCGCCATCTCGGGTGAGAATATCGCCGCCGGGCTCGCCGGAGCCGCGTTCGTCGCTTATCTGTCTTCGATCACTTCGCGCGAGTTCAGCGCCGTTCAATATGCGCTACTTTCCTCGCTAACCTTCCTGGTCGGGTCGCTCGGCCGGGCGGCGATCGGCGAGCGGATCGAGCAAGTCGGCTACGCACCGGTGTTCCTGCTGTGTGCGGCGATCGGCATGATCGCAGTGGCCTTCGTCGTGCTCGAATGGGCGCGAATCGCGTGGGCGGACCGCAGGAAAGGCAGCGGTGACGTGCTCGCTGCCGATGCCGCGAGGGCGGTCGAGGGCGACACCGCTTAGTCGGGCGTCTGATGATACGCCGCGAGGGCTTTGCCGGCGAGGTACAACGAACCTGCGACCAGCCGCGGTGCCGGCAGGTGTGCCAGCGCTTCACTCAGCGAGGACGACGCGCGGCCGCCGAAGCGTTCGGCCAGGTGGGCCGGATCGTGGTGCTCGTGGCCGGGCACGGGAACGAAGGTCAGCGACAATGCGTGCGGGGCCAGGGCGGCGACGATCGCTTTCGCGTCCTTGTTGGCTAGGATTCCGAGCACCAGGTGCATCGGCTGACGCTCGGTTAGTAGTTGCCCAAGCGCCTGCGCCGCCGCCGGGTTGTGGGCGCCATCGACCCAGGTGGCCGGATCACCGCTTAGCTGCTGGAAGCGCGCGGGCCATTGCGTCGTGGCGGTCGCGCGCAGGAAGAGCTGACGATCGACGGACAGCGCATCTTGCGCGCCCAGCATTGCCCAGGCGAGCCCCGCATTCTGTTTCTGGTGCCGGCCCGCCAACCCCGGCCTCAGATCGGGATCGATCATCCAGTCGCGGCCTTCCAGAAGCAGCGGCGCGCCGCGCTCGGCGGCGGTACGGAAGATCGCCGCTTCGGCTTCCGGTACCTGCGCGAGGCTTACCAGCGGTACGCCGGCTTTGGCGATGCCCGCCTTTTCGCCAGCGATCGCAACGATATCGCCGCCGAGGAACTGCTGGTGATCGAGGCCCAGACTGGCGATGCCAGTGACCAGTGGATGCTCGATGACGTTGGTGGCGTCGAGCCGGCCGCCAAGCCCGACTTCGAGGATGCAGGCGTCTGCCGGCGCTCGCGCGAAGGCGAGAAAGGCGACGGCGGTGGTGACCTCGAAGAAGCTTGCTTCGATGTCGGCGCCGGCGTCCAGCACTTCGGTCAGCAATGCCGCCAGTGCGTCGTCGCCGATCAACTTGCCGGCCATGCGGATGCGTTCGTTGAAGCGCACCAGGTGGGGGCTGGTGAAGACGTGGACACGGTAGCCGGCCGCCTCAATCGCGGCGCGGAGGAAAGCGCAGGTTGAGCCTTTGCCGTTGGTGCCGGCGACGTGGAACACCGGCGGCAGCCGGTCCTGCGGGCGGCCGAGGCGGTCGAGCACGACGGCGATGCGATCAAGCCCGAGGCGGTCGCCGCCGGGCGAGAGCAGGGACAGGCGGTCAAGCTGCGCTTGCACCCGCGGGTCGGTGGAGGTGGCGGAGTCCGGCAATCAATCCTCCCTGTCGCGCAGCGATGGGGAGGGAGATTGCTGCCAAAGGCAGTGGTGGAGGGGCCTCTCGCCACGGGGGGCCCCTCCACCATGCTGCGCATGGTCCCCCTCCCCACGAGCTGCGCTCGCAGGGAGGACTTTATTTGTCACGCCGGCTCTCGTTCCGGTGCCAGATAACCCACCAGCAGCGCCAGCTTCTCCTTCAGCTCGGCGCGCGGCACGACCATGTCGATCATCCCGTGGTCCAGCAGGTACTCCGCCCGCTGGAACCCTTCGGGAAGCTTTTCGCGAATGGTTTGCTCGATCACCCGCTGGCCGGCGAAGCCGATCAGTGCGCCCGGCTCGGCGAGCTGGACGTCGCCCAGCATCGCGTAGGAAGCCGTCACCCCGCCGGTGGTCGGATCGGTCAGCACCACGATGTAGGGCAGGCCGGCTTCCTTGAGCTCGGCCAGCGCCACGGTGGAGCGCGGCATCTGCATCAGCGACAATATGCCTTCCTGCATGCGGGCGCCGCCGGCAGCCGTGAACAGGATGTACGGGGATTTGGCAGCGATCGCCGCGCGCACCCCAGCGACGAAGGCGGCGCCGACCGCGATGCCCATCGACCCGCCCATGAAGGCGAAATCCTGGACTCCGAGAATGACCTCGCGCCCGTCGATCCTGCCGCGCGCATTGACCAGCGCATCCTTCTCGTTCGTCTTGGTGCGGGCCGCCTTCAGCCGCTCGCCGTAGCGCTTGGTGTCGCGGAACTTGAGCGGGTCCTCGCGCACGTCCGGCGCGGGCAGGAGCTCGAACTGAGCGGCGTCGAACAAATGCTCGAAACGCTTCATTGGGCCGATGCGGTCGTGAAAGTCGCAGCGCGGGCAGACGCTGTAATTTTCCTCCCACTCCTTGACGAACACCATGGTGCCGCACTTCACGCACTTGTGCCACAGGTTCTCGACGCTCTGGCGCTTGGGCAGGAACGGGATGCCGCTGCGGACCCGGCTCAGCCAGCTCATGCGCTTTTCCTCGTTGGTTGCGGCAGGGTCGCTGCGATCTCCTGCAGAGCCCGCGCCGGGTCCGGCGATTCGGTGATCGGCCGGCCAATGACGAGGATCGAGGCGCCGTCGGACACTGCTTCTTGGGGCGTGACGACTCGCTTCTGGTCGCCAGCGTCCGCCTCGGCGGGCCGGACGCCGGGGACGACGAAATAGCCGTCCGGCCATTCGGCGCGGGCGGCGGCGACTTCCTCGCCGGAGCAGACGATGCCGTCGATGCCGGCCTCGCGGGCAAGCGCGGCAAGCCGCTTCACCTGCTCCTCGGCCGATCCGGACACGCCGGTGTCGGACAAGTCCTGCTGGTCGAGGCTGGTGAGCACCGTCACCGCGACCACCTTGGTACGCTTCGGCGCCGCAGCCTTGGCCGCGGCCATCATCTCTCGTCCTCCCGCGGCGTGCACCGTCAGCACTGCCGGACTGAGATGGGCGATGGAGGCAACCGCCTTGCCGACTGTGTTGGGGATGTCGTGGAACTTCAAGTCGAGGAAGAGCGGCAGTTCGCCTTCGCAGATGTGGAGCACGCCCTCTTCCCCGTTGGCGCAGAAGAACTCGAGGCCAAGCTTCACTCCGCCGGCGAGCCCGCGGATGCCGCGCGCGATCGCTGCCGCCCGGTGGACGTCGGTGGTGTCGATCGCAACGAAGACAGGGTTCATATCACGGCTTCTCCATGGTCATGCACGGGCTGGGGCTGCACGGACTGGGGCTGGACGGGAGCGGCGGCTTGCCGTTGCGCGGTCTCGAGCCGCCGCTGTACCGCCCACAGCCGCGCACGCATTACTAGCCAGGTCGGCACCAGCCCAAACAAAAAGGCGACCAGCAGCAGCAGCGGGATCTTGATGTCGGCCTGGATGTCGCCCCACAGGTTCAGGGTCACGTCGCCCCAATTGCGCGTGCCGAACAGGACCAGGATGACGGCAAGCAGGACCCAGAACAGGGTCTTGAGAAAATGCATCGGTGGTTCGCTCCCGAGGGGGCGCTTTAGGCGAGGCGGCCGAGCATTGCCATAAGCGAGGCGTTCGTCGCTTGCCCCAATCGTTTGGTCGCAGCCGCTGCTCCATGGCGTTGTTGGCCGGTCCGGCGAGCTGCACACATCCGGCAAGGGGCGGGAGGAGCAGTCGTTGCGTAAGCTGGACAAGGTTGCGGTCGGCACGCTTGCCCTGCTGTCGGGTATCGCTTTGTTCGGCATGCGCCCCCAGGCGGAGCCGCAGCCGGCCGCCCCGACGGCCAAGGCGAACCTCAAACTCGCCTCGGTTTCGACCGAAGCCCGCCGCGACGTCGACTATGCCGCGCTCGACGGGCGCCTGCAGCGGCTGATGACCAAGCCGGCCATGGTCGGGCTTGCGGTCGGAGTGGTCGAGAACGGCCGCATCACCTTCCTGCGCGGCTATGGCGAGACGTTGGCTGGGTCGGGGGAGCAGGTGTCCCCGGACACCGTGTTCCGCTGGGCGTCGGTGTCGAAGGGCGTTGCCGGCACCATGGTCGGCAAGCTGGCGGAGCAGGGCAAGGTCAAGCTGAACGCGCCGGTGGTGAACTACGCGCCGGGGCTGAAGCTGCCGAACAGCAACGAGTATACGGCGACCGTCGGCGACCTGCTGTCGCACCGGCTCGGGCTGTATCGCAATGCCTACGACAACAAGCTGGAGGAGGGGCACGACCCCGCGATCCTGCGCCTGTCGCTTGCGCAGTTGAACGCCACCTGCGCGCCGGGCACCTGCTGGTCTTACCAGAACGTCGCATTCGACGCGTCGAGCGACATGGTTTCGCGGATCACCGGCGAGACTTACGAGGAGTCCGTCAAGCAGCAGCTGTTCAACCCGCTGGGCATGAGCAGCGGCAGCGTGTCGCTGGCCGGGCTGGAAGCGAGCCGGAGCTGGGCGCGGCCCCATGGGACCGGCAAGCGGCCGCTGCCGATCGTCGATACCTACTACAAGGTGCCCGCGGCGGGCGGCGTCAACAGCAACATCAAGGACCTGTCGCTGTGGATGCTGGCGCAGATGGGCCAGATGCCCGACGTCCTGTCACCCAAGCTGCTGAGCACCATCCACGCGCCATATGTGCTGACGCCGCGCGAGCGGGCGCGGATGCGCCGCTACCTCGAGCGGCTCAGCACGGCCTGGTACGGCTACGGCTGGCGCTCTTACGATTATGCCGGCCACCGGATCGTCGGCCATCATGGCGGCATCAACGGTTATCGCGCGCTGATCCTGTTCGACCCCGCCAAGAAGAGCGGCGTCGTCGCCTTGTGGAACAGCAACACCAACCAGCCGAGCGGGCTGGAGTTCGAGGTGATGGACATGGTCTACCGCCTCCCGTTCCGCGACTGGCTGCAGCTCGACAGCGCGCCCGCACCAGCGGCGCCGCCCCCCGAGCCTGAAGCTGCCGAAGGTCCTGAAACCATTGCCGCGGCCAATGAGACCGGCACGGTGGCCGCCGCGGGCCGCTAGCTCCGGCGCGCTTCGGCCTTCGCCTTCTGCACTTCCCGCTTCTGGTCAAGGTGCGCCTGGTAGCGGAACAGCATGCCGGCGATCGCCGTCGCCATCCCGGCGATCAGCGCCGGCTCATGCCACGCCGGGTCCGCCGGCCCAGGCCAGGACATCGCGCCGAGCAGCAGCACGCCGACGATCGAACCGATGTAGCCGATGCCCTCCCAATCGACCTTCGCGTTCGTCGCCGGTGTTACGGTGTCGTGACGCATATCCAGAGGAACATACCAGCAAGCGGATTTGTTTCGCCTCAAGAACCAGGAGAACGAAGCCATGGCCACGACCAAGTCCCCCGATGCGATCACCTTGCTCAAGGAAGACCATCGCACGGTGGAGAAGCTGTTCAAGGAGTTCGAGAGCGCCAAGGGCGATGGGCGCAAGCAGAAGATCGCGCAGGAAATCTGCCTCGAGCTGACGGTCCACGCCCAGATCGAAGAAGAGACTTTTTACCCGGCCTGCGAGGGCAAGGTCGATGAGGACGACCTCAAGGAAGCCTATGTCGAGCATGACGGCGCCAAGGTGCTGATCGCCGAGATCGAGAGCGGCGACGGCAAGAGCGACGAATATTTCGAGGCCAAGGTCAAGGTGCTGCAGGAGCAGATCGAGCATCACGTCAAGGAAGAGGAGCAGCGGCTGCTCGGCATCTTCAGCCAGGCCAAGCGCGCCGGCCTCGACATGGACGCGCTCGGCGATGAGCTCCAGGCGCGCAAGGACGCGCTGATCGCCGAATACAAGAAAAGCGGCCTGCCCAAGCCCGAGCTGACGACGATGAGCGACGTGAAGGTCTAGGCCGCAGGCGCCGCCGATATCTGCCGGCGCGGCTTTGTATCAGCCGCGACCGTCTGCAATGGGCGGCAAGCGACCAGTGCAGGTGTAACCGTCGAGCACAGTCGCGTGGGCTGAAAGGTTTCCGGCTCCTGCTGACCGAATTTCATTCGATCGGCATTGCGGCTAAACCTCGCCGATGAGGGAAGTCGGAGAACCAAGGTCAGCCAGCCAGGCCGAGCGTTTACTTGCGGAACTTGCTGCACAGCAGCGGCGGCTGATCGATGCATATTATCGCCGCTGGATCGAGGATCTACGGGCATCTCCGCCCCC
>CADCVY010000003.1:0-293 GCA_902806275.1 uncultured Sphingomonas sp.
CACCGCCACCCTCGAGCTTGGCGCCTCCGTCGCGTGCTCGGGGGTGTGCTTGACCGTGGTCGACAAGGGCGAACACTGGTTCGCGGTCGACATTTCGGGTGAAACAGTCTCCCGAACAGCGGCCGACCTTTGGCTGGAAGGCGCTAAGTTGAACCTCGAACGCTCGCTTAGACTTGGCGACGAACTCGGCGGCCACATCGTCAGCGGCCACGTCGATGCCGTCGCGGACGTCGTGGGGACGTGCGCTGAAGGTGACTCGATGCGGGCGGGCATCAGCGTGCCCGCCATGCTTG
>CADCVY010000003.1:303-6675 GCA_902806275.1 uncultured Sphingomonas sp.
TCGCAGCCAAGGGCTCGATCACCCTCGATGGCGTGTCGCTGACCGTCAACGAGGTGCGCGATGCGGAGGACGGAAGCACCCACTTCTCGGTCAACATCATCCCGCATACCGCGCAGCAAACGACTTTGGCCGACCTGATGACCGGACGACAGCTGAATGTCGAAGTCGACGTACTGGCCCGATACATCGAACGGATGCTCGCCATCCGCGCACATCAGGAACGTCGCTGATCCCACTTTCAATCACACTCGAATGTGATAATGGGCTCGCATGAGCACGAATCTGATTGAGCGGATCGAGGCCATCGTCGCCACTGGCGAAGTCAGCCGCGCCGGCCTGGCCCGCGCCGCCGGGCTGCATCCGAATTCGCTGCGCAAGCTCGGAGCACCGGACTGGAACCCCACCGCCGACACCCTGACCCGGCTCGAGAAACTGATCCAGCGCGGCTCGGCCGAAGTGCTGGTCGGGGCCGAATCGATTATCAACGAGGCACGCAACGGCCGCATGTTCATCCTGGTCGACGACGACGACCGCGAGAACGAGGGCGACCTCATCATCCCGGCGCAAATGGCGACGCCGGACGCAGTCAACTTCATGGCCCGGCACGGCCGCGGGCTCATCTGCCTCGCATTGACCAAGGACCGCGCCGACCGGCTCGGGCTCGAGCCGATGGCGCGCTCCAACCGGAGCCGCAACGAGACCGCCTTCACCGTCTCGATCGAGGCGCGCGAGGGCATTTCGACAGGGATCAGCGCCGCCGACCGCGCCCGGACCATTGCGGTCGCCATCGAGGCGAGCAACGGACCCGACGCTTTGGTGTCGCCAGGCCACGTGTTTCCGCTGGTGGCGCGGCCCGGCGGCGTGCTGGTCCGCGCCGGCCACACCGAAGCGGCGGTGGACGTTTCCCGGCTGGCCGGGCTCAACCCCAGCGCGGTCATTTGCGAGATCATGCGCGACGACGGCACCATGGCCCGCCTCGACGACCTGATGGACTTTGCGCGCGCGCACCACCTCAAGATCGGCACAATCCGCGACCTCATCGCCTACCGCCTCAAGAAGGACCATCTGGTCGAGCGCGTCGCCACCACGCCGTTCACCGCCTGCAACGGCGCCCAGTGGCAGGCGCAGGTCTTCCGCGACAAGGCGAGCGGCGAGGAGCAATTGGCACTGGTCCACGGCGCGCTCGACCCCGAAGCGCCGGTGCTGGTGCGCATGCACAGCCTCGACCTGTTCGCCGACGTGCTCGGCGAAGCCGGCGCTCGCTCGGGGCTGCTTCAGCGCGCGATGCGGATGATCGAGGATGAAGGCACCGGCGTGGTCGTGGCGCTCCATGCCGCCGCCCCAGGTTCGCTGTCGCGCTCGATCGGTGTCCGCTCTGGCCAGCCGGTCGAAGGCGGCGACGCCGTGCGGGGCTACGGCACCGGTGCGCAGATCCTTGCCGCGCTTGGCATCCACGACATGGTGCTGCTCACCAATACGCACCATTCGCCGGTGGCGCTCGCCGGCTATGGCCTCGCAATCGTTGCCGAGCGGCCGATCAGCGGGCAGGCCTGAGCCGTGGCCACGGTCCTGATCGCGGAAGCCCGCTTCTATCCGCACTTGAACGACATGCTGCTGGCGGGAGCGCGTGGTGCGATCGAAGCCGCTGGCCACAGTCATGAGACGGTCACGGTCCCGGGAGCGCTGGAGCTGCCCGGCGCGCTTGCGCTTGCCGCCGAGAGCGGCAGGTTCGACGCGTTCGTCGCGCTCGGCGTCGTGATCCGGGGTGAATCCTACCATTTCGAGATCGTCGCCGAGGAGAGCGCTCGCGGTCTGATGGCGCTGACGCTCGACGGGCTAGCCGTCGGCAACGGCATCCTCACCGTGGAGAACGATGCGCAGGCGGTGGTGCGCGCCGATCCGAAGCAGGGCGACAAGGGCGGCGGCGCTGCACTGGCGGCGCTCCGCTTGCTCCGTTTGAGGCAACAGTTCGGCGGCTGAGCGGGATTGCTTCGTCGCTGCGCTCCTCGCAATGACGCCCCACTCGTCATTGCGAGCAAAGCGAAGCAAGCCATTTGACCACTTCCAACTCCCGTCGCTTCGCGTTTCCGGCCCTGCTCATCGGCAGCACCGCGCTTGCCGTGGGGCCATGGATGGTGCGGCTTGCCGACGTCGGACCGGTCGCGGCGGCGTTCTGGCGGCTCGCGTTGGCGCTGCCGTTCCTGTTCTTCATGGCGCGCGCGTTCCGGCAGCCGGTGCACTGGCCCGGCCGGGCATTGGCGGGGGTGACGGCGCTGGGCGCCTTTTTCTTCGCCGCCGACCTCGCCGCCTGGCACGCCGCCATCCACATGACCAAGCTCGGCAACGCCACGCTGTTCGGCAATACGTCGAGCTTCGTGTTCGCCGCCTGGGGCCTGTGGCACGCGCGCCGCTGGCCTTCCCGCCTGCAGGCCGCGGCGCTGATCCTGGCGGCGGTCGGCGCTGGCTTGCTGATGGGCAGCAGCGCGGAGCTGTCGCCACGCAACCTGCGCGGCGACCTCCTCGCCCTGCTGGCTGGCATTCTTTACACCGGCTATTTGATCGCCATTCAGCGCGGTCGGGGCTCGCTCGAGTCGCTGCCGCTCCTGTTCTTGGCGAGCGCGTTCGGTGCCGCGATGCTGCTGCCGCTGTCGGTCGGGCTCGGCGAACAGCTGCTGCCGCGCAACTGGACGCCGCTGCTGCTGCTGGCGCTCAGCAGCCAGGTGTTCGGGCAAGGGCTGCTGGTCTATGCCATCGGCAACCTTTCGCCGCTGGTGGTCGGTCTCACCCTGCTGACCCAGCCGGCGGTGTCGGCGCTGGTCGGCTGGCTCGCTTACCGCGAGACGCTGTCGTCAGCGGACTGGATCGGCGCGGTTGCGATTGCGGTCGCGCTGGTCCTCGTCCGTCTGCCCGAGCGGGCCTTGCGCACTGCCGCCGGGCAGCCCAGTTGAGCGGCATGGACACGCCTACCCCGCTGGAACAGCTGCGCCGCCGGCTCGCTCTAGCGGTGGGTGAAAATGCGGTGTTCGACGGGTGGACGCAACAGGCCGTGGACGCCGCCGCGGCGCAGCTCGGCGTCGACCCTGTGCAGGCCCGGCTGGCGATACCCAAAACGCAGGCGGGCATGATCGACGTCTACATTCAGGAAGTCGATCGCGCGCTGGAAGCCTGGTTCACGCCCGAGCGGCTGTCCGGGCTCAAAATACGCGAGAAGATCCGCGGGCTCGTGTGGCGCCGGCTTGAGATCCAGGCGCCCGCCCGCGAAGCGCTCCGGCGCGGCCTGGCGATCTTGGCGATGCCGCAGAACGCGCCGCTGGCGATGCGCATCAGCTGGCGAACTGCCGACCTGATGTGGCGGATCGCGGGCGACACCAGCACGGACTTCAACCACTACACTAAGCGGCTGACGCTCGGCGCGGTCTACGGGTCGACTTTGGTCGCCTGGCTCGATGACCAAAGCGAGGCCTTCGCGGATACCGACGCCTTTCTCGACCGCCGCATCGACGACGTGATGCAATTCGAAAAATGGAAGGCGCAGTGGCGCGGGTCGTCCGACCGGCGCCTGAGCCTTTCGCGCTTCTTGGGGCGGCTCCGCTACCCGCCGCGCTGACTGTCGATCGAGCCGGCTTCCCTCGCCGCATTGTTAATGATAATCAGTCGCAAGAATGAACGCCCCGTTTCAACCGGACCTCGTCAGCCTTGACCAGCTGAAGCTCGGCACCCGCGCCGTGGTGGCGGCAATCGACTGGGCTATGCTCGACGAGGGGGAAGCCTGCCGCCTCAAGCATTTCGGCTTCGACGAAGGCGTCGCGGTGGAGCCGCTCCACCTGGGGCCTTTCGGCCGCGACCCGATTGCGATTCGGGTCGGCCGGATGACTGTCGCGATCCGCCGTGCGCATGCCCGGGCCGTGCGCGTTGTTTCCACCGCCTAAGAGCCTGTCGAAGCCATGCACCCGCTCCCGCTGGTCGCGGTCGCCGGCAGCCCCAATGCGGGCAAAAGCGCCCTGTTCAACGCGCTGACCGGCGCGCGGCAGAAGGTCGGCAATTACCCTGGCGTGACGGTTGAACGGAAGTCGGGAGGGCTGGTGCTCGGCGACGGCCGACCCGTCGAGCTGGTCGACCTCCCTGGAGCTTACAGCCTCGATCCCGCCAGCCCCGACGAGGCGGTCACTCGCGACGTGCTGCTCGGCCGGCAGGGGGGCGAGCGCCAGCCCGATGCGCTGGTGATCGTCCTCGATGCGTCGAACTTGGACAACCATCTGCGTTTCGCGCTACAGCTGATCGAGCTGGGGCTGCCGACGATCGTGGCGCTCAACATGGTCGACCTCGCCAAGCGCGACGGGCTGGAGCTCGACCGCGAGCGGCTCCAGCGCGACCTCGGTGTGCCGGTCGTCGAAACGGTCGCCGTTCGCCGCCGTGGCATCGCCGATCTTGGCGCGGCGCTCGACGACTTGCTCGCCGGGCCGGTACGCCGGCCCATGCCGGACACCCCCAGCGACCTGCTTCGCCTGCAGCGGCGCGCCCGCGAGGTCGCCAGCGCGGCGGTGCTCAGCGAGACGCCGGTCCGCCGCTGGACCCACCGGCTGGACGCGGTGCTGCTGCATCCGTTCGCCGGCCCGTTGATCCTCGCGCTGATCATGTTCGTCATGTTCCAGGCGGTGTTCGCGTGGAGCGAGACGCCGGTCGGTTGGATCGAAAGCGGCCTCGGCGCGCTGTCAGGGGCAGCATCCGACATGCTCCCCGACGGACTGCTGCGCTCGCTGGTCGTCGACGGCGTCCTCAGCGGGGTCGGCGCCGTCATCGTGTTCCTGCCGCAGATCCTGATCCTGTTCCTCTTTATCCTGCTGCTCGAAGGCAGCGGCTACATGGTCCGCGCTGCCTTCCTGATGGACAAGTTGATGCACGGCGCCGGGCTGTCGGGCCGCGCCTTCATTCCCCTGCTGTCGAGTTTCGCCTGCGCCGTGCCGGGGATCATGGCGACCCGCACCATCGACGACCCCAAGGATCGGCTGACCACCATTCTGGTGGCGCCGCTGATGACCTGCTCGGCGCGGCTGCCGGTCTACACCCTGATCATCGCCGCCTTCATCCCCGACCGCAGCGTCGGTTACGGAATCGGACTGCAGGGGCTGGTGATGTTCGCCCTGTACATCGCCGGCATCGCCGGGGCGTGGCTCGCAGCCCTCGCGCTGCGCCGCGGCGTGTTCAAGGGCGGCGGCGGCGGCTTCATGATGGAGCTGCCCAAATATCAGTGGCCGGCGTTCAAGGACGTCCTGCTCGGCCTGTGGCAGCGCGCAGCCATCTTCCTCAAGCGCGCCGGCACCATCATTCTTGGCACCACCCTGCTGCTGTGGGCGCTCGCCAGCTTTCCCCAAGCCGGCCCGGGCGAGAAGCAGAGCGAAGTGTCGGTCGCCGGCAAGATCGCGGGCGGCATCCACAAGGTCGTCGCGCCGATCGGCTTCAACGAGGACATCGCCATGGCGCTGCTGCCGGCGATGGCCGCGCGCGAGGTCGCGGTCAGCGCCATTGCCACCGTCTACGCCATCGACGCCAGCGACGAGGAAGTGGCCAGCGCCACTCTCGCCGAGCGCCTGCAGGGCCGCTGGTCGCTGGCGACCGCCCTGGCCTTTCTCGCCTGGTTCGTGTTCGCGCCGCAGTGCATCTCGACCATTGCCGTGACCCGGCGGGAAACCAACAGCTGGCGGTGGCCGCTATTCATGGTCGGCTACCTGTTCATTCTCGCGTACCTGGCAGCGGGCGCTACCTACTGGACGGCAATCGCGCTCGGTTTATAGCTGACCCAATACAATGGAGAGCGATGTGGCAGGCAGCGTGAACAAGGTGATCCTGGTCGGCAATCTGGGCAAGGACCCCGAATCGCGCACGTTCCAGAACGGTGGCGAAGTCGTGAGTTTCAGCGTCGCCACGTCGGAGAACTGGAAGGATCGCAACTCGGGCGACCGCAAGGAAAAGACCGAGTGGCACAATGTTTCGATCTTTTCCGAAGGCCTCGCCCGCGTTGCCAAGAACTACCTGCGCAAGGGCTCCAAGGTTTACCTCGAGGGCCAGCTCGAAACCCGCAAGTGGCAGGACCAGTCCGGCAACGACCGTTATTCGACGGACGTCGTGCTCCGCCAGTTCAACAGCTCGCTCGTCCTGCTGGACTCGCGTGAGGGCGGCGGCGGGGGAGGCCGAGGTGGCGGCGACTACGGCAATGATTTTGGCGGTGGCGGTGGCGGTGGCGGTGGCGGCTCCCGTCCGCAATCGCGGCCGCAGCCGGCTGCGTTCGACAGCGACCTAGACGACGACGTGCCCTTCTAAGGTCAGCCGCTAGGGCTTGTCGATGTCGCCGCGCTTCAGCTGCGCCAGGATCGC
>CADCVY010000004.1 GCA_902806275.1 uncultured Sphingomonas sp.
CCCCGCGGTACGACTTGCCGAGCGGCGACAAGGCCAGCTGCGCCTTGTCATATTCCTCAAAGAAGGCGGCGAGCTCCGCGTTCTTGGCCGGGATCGGCGCCGGTGCAACCGGTGCTGCGGCGGCGACCGGTTCGGCTGGCGCCATGGGCGCGGTGACGGGTTCAGGCGTGGCCGCACAGGCGACAAGCAGGCTGGTCGAAGCGATTAGAAGAATGCGGTTCACGTTGATATCTCCCCAGATATGCGGATGGCTGTGGCAAGCGCCCGGCCGGAGCGCCACTGGTTTTTCGATGAACCGGTGAGCCGCGGCTGCTACCGTCGGCGCATGGGCCTTTACCGATATTTGCGGCCGTTGGCCTTCAGGCTGGATCCTGAGCGGGCCCATCGCGCCACCATTGCCGCGCTCAAGTTCGCGCCGATGCGGCCCCACCGCCCGTTCGCCCCGTCGCTGACGACCAGCGTCGCCGGCCTCGGCTTCGCGTCCCCAGTGGGGCTCGCGGCCGGGTTCGACAAGGATGCCGAAGTCCCAGACCAGATGCTGCGGCTCGGCTTCGGCTTCGTTGAGATCGGGACGGTGACGCCCCGCGCACAGGCGGGCAATCCAAGGCCACGCCTGTTCCGCTTGGCGGAGGATGGCGGCGTCATCAACCGCCTGGGGTTCAACAATGGCGGCCAGCCGGCGGCCTTTCAACGGCTGCAGGGCATCCATCGCCGCGGGCCGGTCGGCGTCAACGTAGGCGCCAACAAGGACAGTCCCGACCGTGTCGCCGACTATGTGGCCGGCGTCCGGTCGATGACCGCAGTCGCCGACTACCTGACGGTCAACATCAGCTCACCGAACACACCGGGCTTGCGCGGCCTGCAGGACGCCGGCGCGCTCGACGAGCTGCTGAGTGCGATCCGCGAGGCCCGGCTGGTGGGCGGCCCGCCGGTGTTCCTCAAGGTTGCGCCCGATCTTGCCGGGGGTGACCCGGAGCGGATCGTCCGCGGCGCCGTCGACAACAACATCGATGCGCTGATCGTGTCGAATACGACCGTCACCCGCCCGCCCCTGCAATCGCGCTTTGCCGCGGAGACTGGCGGGCTGTCCGGCGCGCCGCTGAAGCCGCTCGCGCTCGAGGCATTGCGGGGCTTCCGCTCGGCGGCTGGCGGTGCCATTCCGCTGATCGGGGCCGGGGGCATTGCCACCGCCGACGACGCGTGGGAGCGCATCCGCGCCGGCGCCAGCCTGGTCCAGCTCTACAGCGCCATGATCTACCAAGGCCCACGGATCGCGCTTCGGATCACCGATGGCCTCGCCCGCCGGGTTGAACAAGCAGGCTTCGCCAACATCGCCGAGGCTGTTGGGACGGAGAAGCGCTAGCGCGGCAGCGTCAGCACGACGCCTTCGCGGCGCGGGTCGAAACCACCATCGACCCGGCCATTGCGGATCAGGACCCCGTGGACGCCGGAATCCTCTCCCTGGCCCGGCTTGAGATCGATGCCGCGGGCGCGAAGCGCCGCCAGCACCGCCGGCGGGAACTTGGTCACTTCGCCGTTGAAGCTGGCGCCGCGTGCGACGAGGTTCGGCTGCGCAATGGCCTGCTGCATCGGCAAACCCCAATCGATCGCGGCCACCAGCGACTTGGCGACATAGGCCAGGATCGCGTTGCCGCCCGCCGACCCGATCGCCCCGGCGAACTGCCCATCGGGCGTCAGCAGGATCGTCGGCACCATCGACGATCGCGGGCGCTTGCCCGGCGCCACCGCGTTGGGGACCGGCCGGCCCGAGTCATCGGTCGGCTTGAACGCGAAGTCGGTCATCTGGTTGTTGAGGAAAAAGCCGTCCACCATGCGGCCGCTGCCGAAGATCGACTCCACCGTGGTCGTCATCGACACCACGTTCCCTGCCGCATCGCGGACGATGAAGTGCGAGGTGCCGGCTGGCTCCAGCGTGCTGTCGGAGCCGGCAACAACTGCGCCGGCCGGCACCCCTGCTTGCGGAGCCGGGCCGGCGGCCTGGCCGATCAGTTGCGCGCGCGAAGCAACGTAACCAGGGTCGATCAAGCCCGCGACGGGCACGGTAGAAACGTCACCGACATAGCGGTCGCGGTCGGCGTACATCAGCCGGCTCGCTTCGGCGAACAGGAACCAGGCTTGCGGGTCGCTCGGCCCGCGCGCGGCGATGTCGGTCCGCTCGAGCAGCATCAGCAGCTGGATCAGGCCAACCCCGCTCGACGGCGGCGGCGGCGCGCAGACGCGGTACGCGCGATAGGCGCCACACACGGGCTCACGCGGGACCGGCCGGTAATTGGCCAGGTCGGCCAGTGTCATCGAGCCGCCGAGCGGACCGGAGCGAGTGCGCGCGACGATTCTGGCTGCGGTCGATCCGGAGTACATCGCTCCGGGTCCTTGCGCGGCCAGCCGGCGGAGGAAGTCGGCATAAGCCGGGTTCCGCAGCCGGTCGCCGGCCTGCACACGCGTCCCGTCCGGCTTGGAGAAATAAGCAACGACATCGGTCGCGCTGTTCTGCGGGTAGTTGCCGCGCACTAGCCTGGCCAGGCGCGGGCTGACGATGAACCCTGCGGTCGCGGTGCGCTCGGCCTCGGCGAACAAGGTGCTCCACTCCAGACGGCCGAGGTCGACATGCGCGGCGGCGAGCATATTGACGACCCCCGGCACTCCGGTGGCCCGTCCGCTCAGCACCGCCTGATCGAACGGCAGCGGCTGGCCTTGCGCGTCGAGGAACAGGCCTGGCGTCGCTTGCGCCGGAGCCGTTTCGCGGCCGTCGAGCACAGTCGTCTTGCGCCGCTGCGCGTCATAATGGTGGAGGAAGGCGCCGCCACCGAGGCCCGAGCTTTGCGGCTCGACGAGAGTCAGCATCGCCTGGGTGGCGATCGCCGCATCGACGGCGCTGCCGCCCCGCTTGAGCACGTTGAGGCCAGCCTGCGCCGCAAGCGGGTTGGCGGCGATCACGAACGGTTCTGCGGCTGCCGGCGCGGCCTCCGAAACCGCTGCTTGCGGCACGGGCGTCGCAACACAGGCGCCAAGCGAGACGCTGGCAACCACGGCAAAGAGCTTTTGGAACAATTGCATAAGGCAAGCGCCTAGCCGACCTGTCGAGGCCGGTCCACGAGGAGTGGCACTGCCCGGCCGTTGCGCTAAGACCGCGGGCCGAGGGAGAGGCGATGGCGCGGCAGCTCGAAAAATTCGACAACCTGGTGGCGATGTTCCTGGCGCGCGCCGAGGAGAAGCGCGACGCGCCGTTCCTGTGGGCCAGAAAGGCAGGCGCGTGGCAGGCGATCAGCTGGGCCGAAGCGGCGCGGCAGGTGGCGGCGCTCGCCGCCAGCCTCAAGCGCATCGGCATCCAGCCCGGCGACCGCGTCGCCTTGGTCAGCGAGAACCGTCCCGAATGGCTGATCGCCGACCTCGGCATCATGGCCGCCGGCTGCGTCACCGTGCCCACCTACACGACCAACACCGCGCGCGATCACGCGCATATCCTCGGCAACTCGGGCGCGCGCGCAGTGATCGTGTCGACCCAGAAGCTCGCGAGGACGCTGGTCCCCGCAGTGATGTTCAGCTCCGACTGCCACCATGTCATCGGCATCGAGGACATCCGCACCGGACAGGGCTCGGACGAAGTGCGCTCCCACCATTGGGCCGAGCTGGTTGCGGGCGAGGCGGACATGGCGGCGCTCAAGGCGCGGCTGGAGTCTGTCGGACGCAAGGACCTGGCCTGCATCATCTACACCAGCGGGACCGGCGGGGCGCCCCGGGGCGTTCAGCAGCACCACGGCGCCATCCTCCACAACGTCGAAGCGTGCACCGAAGTGATCTCCAGCGATTTCGGCTGGGGCGACGAGGTCTTCCTGTCCTTTCTGCCCGCCAGCCATGCCTATGAGCATAGCGGCGGCCAGTTTTTCCCGGTCGGTCTCGGCGCCCAAATCTATTATGCCGAGAGTCTCGAGAAGCTCTCCGCCAACATCGAGGAAGTGCGGCCGACGATCATGGTGGTGGTGCCGCGGCTGTTCGAGATGCTGCGCACCCGCATCCTTAAGACGCTCGAGAAAAGCGGCGCCGTGTCCAATTATCTGCTCAAGCGGGCGCTGGCGATCGGAGCGGCGAAATATGCCGGCAAGCTCCGCCCGTGGGACTGGCCGATGGACGGCATCCTGTCGCTGACCCTGCGGCGCAAGGTGCAGCAGAAGTTCGGCGGTCGGATTAAGGCAATGGTCTCGGGCGGCGCCCCGTTGAACCCCGAGGTTGGCCACTTCTTCCACTCGCTCGGGCTGACCTTCCTGCAAGGCTACGGCCAGACGGAAGCCGCCCCGGTGATCAGCTGCAACCGGCCAAGCGCCGGCATCCGCATGGAATCGGTAGGGCCGCCTTTGCTCAACACCGAAGTGAGCATCGCCGATGACGGCGAGATCATGGTCCGCGGCGAGAACGTCATGCACGGCTATTGGCGCAACCCCGAGGAGAGCGCCCGCGTGCTGGTCGACGGTTGGCTGGCGACCGGCGACGTTGGGCACTTCGACGAAAAGGGCCGGATTGTCATCACCGACCGGAAGAAGGACCTGATCGTCAACGACAAGGGCGACAACGTCTCACCCCAGCGGATCGAGGGCATGCTGACTCTGCAGCCGGAAATCGCGCAGGCGATGGTCTACGGCGACCGCCGCCCGCACCTCGTGGGGTTGCTTGTTCCCGACCCGGAAATCGCCTCGCGGGAGGACGTGCAGCAACAGCTCCAGCGCGCCGTCGACCGCGTGAATGCCGATCTGTCGGTCACCGAGCGTGTGCGCCGCTTCATCGTCGCCGACGAGGGGTTCACGATTGAGAACGAGCAGTTGACGCCGTCGTTGAAGATTCGGCGGCACGTCATCTCAAAGGCGTACGGGGAGCGCTTGCAGGCGCTCTACCACCGCTAGGTCAGCGGCCGACGCGCCGGTACGGGATGAACTCGCCGAAGCTGCAGCTGCCAACGGTCATGCCGCTGGTCGGCTGCACAATCTGCGCGATTTCCCCGCTGCATAAGCCGCCGCCGCCGAATTGGCGAGTGAGCAGCGCATTCTGGCTGTTCAGGTTCGCACAGCCGCCGCGCATATTGTTCACGTAATACGTGCTTCCGGAGCGGAAGACGACAGTGCCGCCGGCAATGTGCGTCATGTCGCCAGACCGGCCCGGCGGCAGACAGCTGACGGCAGGACCAGCGACGCGGCCGACCAGCAATCGCTGCAACTCGGCCTGCGACCGGGCTCCCACCTCCGGCGACGGCCCCATCGCAGTCGAACAGGACGTCAAGGCCGCCGCAACGAACAGCAAGGAAACTGACCGCATCGAAACCTCCTGGCGAACGCGCGTGGTGCGCACTCGATAGAACCCCTGGCGAGATTAACGGAAGCTGTCTTTCTCCAACCGCAGTCGAGCGAAGTCGGAAGGGTTCAAGGCACGAACGAAGGGATTGGTCTCGCGTTCCTCGGCGACGGTTGTCGGAAGCGTGATTTTCCCGTTCTCGCGCAAGGCTTTGACGGCGGCGAGCCGTTCGGCGATCGCGGCACTGTCCGGCTCGGCGTGGGCGGCGAACAAAGCGTTCGACAGCGTGTATTCGTGAGCAGGGTAGAGCAGCGTCTCACGCGGTAGGGCAGTGAGCCGCCGGAGCGACTCGAACATCTGCTCGGGCGTCCCTTCGAACAACCGTCCGCAGCCCATTGCGAACAGGGTGTCGCCGACGAACGCCACCCCCGCCTCGTCGAAGATGAGGGCAATGTGGTCGAGCGTGTGGCCGGGCACCTCGATCACTCGCCCCACGTAGCGGCCGATCCGCACTTCGGCGCCTTCGGCCAGCGGCACGTCGATGGCCGGGATGTCGCGGCGTGTCGGTCCCGAGACCCGGGCGCCGGTAGCCGCTTTGACCTGCAGGTTCCCGCCCGTGTGGTCCGGGTGCCAATGCGTGTTCCACACCTGCCCGACAGGCCAGCCGCGGCGGTCGGCTTCCGCAAGCGCCGGCCCTGCATCGCCCGGATCGACGATGGCCGTCTCGCCGCTCTCCGCGTCATGGACCAGCCAAATGTAGTTGTCGCTGAATGCAGGGACAGGGACGATCTCCAGCATCACCATTCGCCGACGTTCGGCATCGACGCCCACGGCTCAGCCTGTGCCTGCGCGCCGCCCTTCTGAAGCAGCTCGACCGAGATCTGGTCCGGGCTCCGCACGAACGCCATGCGGCCGTCGCGCGGCGGGCGGTTGATGGTCACGCCGCCGTCCATCAGCCGCTGGCACGTCAGGTAGATGTCGTCGACCTCGTAGGCGAGGTGGCCGAAATTGCGGCCGCCGCCATAGCTGCTTTCGTCCCAATTGTGGGTGAGCTCGACTTCGCCGCTTTTGTCCCCGGGCACGCCGAGGAAGATCAGGGTGTAGCGGCCCTGGGGAACGTCGAACCGCCGGCGTTCGTCCAGGCCGAGCAATTTGAAGAATGCGACCGTGGCTTCGGGATCCGAGACCCGCAGCATGGAATGGAGAAAGCGCATACGCCGCTATCTAGGCGGTTGCGCCTCCGATTTCACCGTCGGAGTGACGCCCAGCAGCTCTGCCGCCTTGGCCGCTGCCTTGACAGACGCGCCGTTCGGATCGCTGGCCGCGGCGCGCGCCCAATAACTCCGTGCCTTGCCATCGTCGCCGAGGAAGTGAGCGACATGGCCGGCCTCGAACAGGATGGTCGGATCGGTCGGCGCTAGCGCCAGCGCCTTGTTGATGGCGGCCTGCGCGGTCGCCTTGTCGCCCTCGCGGATTGCCAGCGCAGCGGAGAAGTACCACAGGAAGGGATCGGCTGCGATGGTCGCTGCGGCTTCGTTGCTCCGGGCGCGGGCGGTCTTGAGATCGTTCTGCGCTTCGGCGGCCCGGGCGCGGTCGAGCAAGGCTTCGCCGCGTTGCTCCGCCCGGAGGCCGGTGCCGGCAAGCGCGCGATCAAGTGCAACCGCCGCCTTGCCGGGCTGGTCGGCGGCAATCCACATGTTGCCGGCCGCGGCCCACATGCGGGCGGTGGCTGGAGCGGTAGCGGATGAGGCCTTGGCCGCTTCCTCGAACGCCAACGCGCTGGCCTCGGCGTTGCCCGTTTTCTGCGCGTCGAGCGCCCGGCAGACCAGGGCTTCGGGAGTGACAACCTTAGGGCACGCAGTGGCGGCAGGCACGCCAGCGAAAACCACGGCAGCGATGGCGAGGATCATGAGGCAGGCTCCAGAAGCGTGGCGAGGGTCCGCAGGATCGCCTGGATCTCGTGCGGTTCGGACAGCCGGTGGCCGCCGCCCTTGATCGTCAGCAGCTGGACATCCGCTGAACGCAGCATTCGCATGGTGCGGAGCGCGACGGACAGCGGCACGTCCTCGTCCTCCTCGCCGTGGATCAACCGCACCGGGCAGGCGATGCCGATAGCGTCCTCCAGCAGCCTCAGTTCCTGGCCCGAGTGCCAGAAGCCGGCAGCGAAGACTTGCGGCTGCGGCGCATAGGGGTTCGGCTCCTCGATCCGCCCCCGGGCCTGCAGCTCGGCCTTCTGCTCGGCGGTAAAGCCCCACTGCGTGAAATCCGGCGCCACGGCGATCCCCACCAGCGCCTGCACGCGCGCCGCGCGCCGGAGCGCCACGTGCAATGCGATCCAACCCCCCATCGATGAGCCGATCACGATCAGCGGCCCGTTGGTGAGCCGGTCGACCGCGGCAAGAACTTCCTCCAGCCACAGCGCCAGCGTGCCGTCCTCGAAGCGGCCGCCGCTCGAACCGGCGCCCGAATAGTCGAGCCGAAGCATGGCCACGCCACGGTCCGCCGCGAAAGCGTCAAGCGCCACCGCCTTGGCGCCTTCCATGTCGGAAGCGTAGCCGGGCAGGAACACGAGCGTCGGCGAGTTGCCCGGCCGGAGCCGGAAGGCGACCCGGCGCTCGCCCACATCCAGGAAGTCCACTGTGGTCTGATCGAAGGCCATGCCGCGCTGATAGGCAACCGCTGCCAGCACGTGAACAGGGCGGCGCCTCGCGAGTTAAGCGGGCATGACCGGCCACATCGTCCTCCTCGGCGACTCGATCTTCGACAATGCCGCGTACGTCGGCGGCGCTCCCGACGTCGTTCGCCAGCTTCGTCGCCGCTTGCCCGGGGATTGGCGGGCAAGTCTGCTCGCGGTCGATGGCGCGGTCGTCGATAGTGTCCAGCGGCAGCTCGGGGGTGTGCCGGCCGACGCCTCGCTCCTGGTCGTCAGCGTCGGCGGCAACGACGCGCTCGGCGAGGCGCATCTGCTCGAACGCCGCACGGGCTCCGTCGGCGAGGGCCTGATGATCCTCGTCGAGGCGCAGTCCCGCTTTGCGCGGCGGTACGACGCGATGCTCGAGGCGGTCGCTGCCCGTGGCCTGCCAACGGCGGTCTGCACGATCTACGACGCCGACTTCCCGCCCCCCGAAGGCCAGCTGATCCGCGCCGGGCTGACCCTGTTCAACGACGTGATCACCCGCGCCGCGTTCGCGCGCCGGTTGCCGCTCATCGACTTGCGGCTGATCTGCAATGAGCCGAGCGACTACGCCAACCCGATCGAACCTTCGGAGCAGGGCGGCGACAAAATCGCGGCGGCGATCGCCCGACTTGCGGTCGAGCGCCCGGCCGGTCAGCGGTCGGTGGTGTTCGCCGACTAGCTTGCCGGCCGGTCACTCGAATTCTGGGGAACGTCGAGCGGCCGCAACCATGGCTCGCGCCGGACCACCCAATTCTCGTACTGCGGAATGAAGGCGCCAACCTCGTCGAAGGCGCCGAGCGGCAGCTCGATTTCATCGGAATTGGTGTCGAGCCCGGCGACCCGCGATCCGCATTGCGGGCAGAAGTGCCGCTCGTACCACGGTTTGCTCAGCCAGCGCCCGGTCGCGCCATTGAGCTCGACCTTGCCGCGCCGGTAGACGGTGAAGCCCATGAATGCGCTGGCGTGCGCCTTGCGGCAGTCCATGCAATGGCACAGCCCCACGCGCACCGGCTCGCCTTCCGCCTTGAAGCGGACCGCGCCGCACGCGCAGCCGCCTTCTCTGATCTTGGTGTCAATCATAGTGCCGGAACACGCGCCGCGGGTCATGGTTCAGCCATCGTCAGGAGGCGAGCCAGATGAAATACCGCAAGCTCGGCAGCAGCGACCTCGAGGTTTCGGAAATTTCGCTCGGCTCATGGCTGACCTATGGGCTCGGCGTGGAGGCGGACCAGGCGCGCGGCTGCCTCGACGAAGCGTTCGCGCACGGCATCAACTTCATCGACACCGCCAACATCTACGGGCGCGGCGCGGCCGAGAGCTTCCTTGGCGAGGCGCTCGCGAGCCGAACGCGCGACAGCTATGTGCTGGCGACAAAGCTGTACTTCCCGATGACGGCGACCGACCGGGGCCTGTCCCGCGAGCAGGTCGGAAAGCAGCTCGACGCGTCGCTCGGCCGGCTGCGCACCGACTTTGTCGATCTCTACCAATGCCACCGCTACGATTGGGATACGCCGCTAGAGGAAACGATGGAGGCGCTGACCCGCGCGGTGGAGAGCGGCAAGGCGCGTTACATCGGATTTTCGGAATGGCCCGCCGAGCGCATCCAGGCTGCCGTCGAGATGAGCGGGGTTGAGCAATTCGTCTCGAGCCAGCCGCAGTATTCCCTGCTGTGGCGCGAGCCGGAGGATGAGGTGATCCCGCTCTGCGCGGACAACGGCATTTCGCAGATCGTCTGGTCGCCGCTCGGCCAGGGGGTGCTCAGCGGCAAGTACGACCCCGATGCGCCGCCGCCCCGCGACTCCCGCGCGGCGAGCGAGGAGATGGGCGGGTTCATGGACCGGCTCATGCAGCCGCAAGTGCTCCGCGCCGTCCAGCAGTTGAAGCCCATCGCTGCGGAAGCGGGTCTGACGCTGCCGGAGTTCGCCCTCGCCTGGGTGCTGCGCGAGCCCAACGTCGCCTCGGCGATCATCGGCGCCTCCCGGCCCGAGCAGGTCCGCGAGAACGCGCATGCCTCGGGCCTGATCGTCGACACGCAGCTATTCCTGCGCGCCGAAGCAATCATCGACGAGGCGCTTGCGAGCAACGAACCCGTCTAGGGGCGCGCGTGACAACATCCGCCCAGCTGATCCTCGTCCCATACGATTGCGCGCGGCGCGGCGTGCGGATGGGCGGCGGCCCGCATGCGCTGGTCGCCGCCGGCATTGCCGAACTCCTGGACGAAGAGGAGATGTCGTGGAGCGTTGCCGAAGTTGCGCCCGAGGCCGATTTCCAGGCCGAGATTTCGACCGCGTTCGACCTCCAGCGCGGCATCCGGCGAGAAGTTGCAGCGGCGCTCGCGAACGGGACTCGGCCGATCACGCTCAGCAATTGCAACACCGGGGTGGTCGGCTCCCTGGCTGCAATCGGCGCGTCTGACATTGGCCTGATCTGGTTCGACGCCCATTTCGATGCCGAGACACCGGAGAGCAGCACCAGCGGCTTTCTGGACGGCATGGGCCTGGGATGGTGCTCGGTCGCTGCTGGCGTCCGCTGATCGGCAGCGTCGGCTTCTCGCCCCTTGACGGTTCTCGGGTTGCCCTCGTCGGCGCGCGCGAGATTTCGCCCCCCGCGCACCAACTGCTGCAGCACTGCGGGGTCGTGCTCGTCGCGCCGGAGCAGGAGCACGCCGGGGTTTGCGACGCAATCGAGCAGCTGCGCCGCGCCGGCGTCAAACGCATCCACATCCACGTCGACCTCGACGTCCTCGATCCTGATCTGGTCGGACCCGCCAACAGCTATGCCCTTTCCGGCGGGCTCTCGACCGCGCAGCTGCTCGCTGCACTGGAGAGCGCGACCAACGCTTTCGAGCTCGCAACTGCCAGCGTCGCTTCCTACGACCCGAAGGTCGACCGATCCGGCTCGATCGCTGCCGCAGGCGTGAAAGTCGTCACGCTGCTAGCAAAGGCGCGCTCGGCCGGTTGAGAGGCGCCGCCGCCGTCGCTACATGGCGGGGCCCATGACCAAGATGTTCAAGATCGCGCTTCCCGACGGCTCGGTGCGGGAAATGCCGGAAGGCTCGACGCCGGCGGACGTCGCGGCGGCGATTGGGCCGGGTCTGGCCAAGGCCGCACTGGCCGCCCGCATCGACGGCGAGGTGCGCGACATCACTCGGCCGTTCGAAGGGGATGCCCGGCTGGAGCTGGTCACGTCGCGCGACGAAAAGGACGCGCTGGAGCTGGTCCGCCACGACTTCGCGCACATCCTCGCCGAGGCGGTGCAGAACCTGTTCCCGGGCACGCAGATCACCTTCGGACCGGCGACCGACGATGGCTTCTACTACGACTTCGCGCCGGCGCCCGGGCGCGGTCCGTTCACCGACGAGGACCTGCCGGTGATCGAAGAGGAAATGCGGCGCATCATCGCCCGCGACGAGCCGCTGATCCGCGAAGTCTGGAAGCGCGAGGACGTGCGCGCGCTGTTCGAGAAGCAGGGCGAGCGGTTCAAGGCCGAATGGGTGATGGAGCTGCCCGAAGCCGAGCCGATCACCATGTACCGCTCCGGCAACGCCGAAACCGCGTGGCTCGACCTGTGCCGCGGCCCGCATTTGGCCTCCACCGGGAAGCTCGACCCGCAATCGTTCAAGTTGACGCGCGTGTCGGGCGCCTACTGGCGCGGCAACCCCAAGAATCCGATGCTGAGCCGGATTTACGGCACCGCCTGGCTCAACAAGAAGCAGCTCGACGCCCACCTGGTCCGGCTCGAGGAAGCGGCCAAGCGCGATCACCGCAAGATCGGGCAGGAAATGGACCTGTTCCACCTCCAGGCCGAAGCCCACGGCAGCGTGTTCTGGCACGCGCACGGTTTTCTCATCTGGCGCGAGCTGGAAGCGTATATGCGCCGCCGCATCGACGCGGCCGGTTACCGCGAGATCAAGACCCCGCAGCTGATGGACGCGCGCCAATGGGAGCGCTCGGGCCACTGGGGCAAGTATCGCGAGAATATGTTCGTTGTGCCCGACGAGATCCCGAACACGGAAGAAGAGGGACCGATCGTCAGCGGTGATGCCAACTTGATGGCGCTTAAGCCGATGAACTGCCCCGCGCACATCCTCGTCTTCAACCAGGGCATCAAGAGCTACCGCGACCTGCCGTTACGACTGTATGAGAACGGCAGCTGCCACCGCAACGAGCCGCACGGCGCGCTGCACGGGCTGATGCGGGTGCGCCAGTTCACGCAGGACGACGCCCACATCTTCTGCACCGAAGAGCAGATCGTGCAGGAGGTCCGGGACTTCTGCGCGCTGGCCGATCGCGTCTACAAGGACCTAGGCTTCGACTGCTACGGGATCAAGCTCGCGCTCCGCCCCGACCAGCGGTTCGGCAGCGACGCGGATTGGGACAAGGCCGAGTCCGAGCTGCGTGACGCCGTCGTTACCGCAGGCATGGCGACCGAGGAGTTCGGCTGGGAGGAGCTGCCGGGCGAGGGCGCGTTTTACGCGCCGAAGCTGGAGTGGCACCTGACCGACGCGATCGGCCGTACTTGGCAGGTCGGCACCATCCAGTCCGACCGCGTGCTACCCGATCGCCTCGACGCCAATTACATCGGCGAGGACGGCGCCAAGCACCGGCCAATCATGCTCCACCGGGCCATTTTCGGCTCGTACGAGCGGTTCATCGGCATCCTGATCGAGCACTACGCGGGCAAGTTCCCGCTGTGGCTGGCGCCGGTGCAGGCGGTGGTCGCAACCATCGTCTCGGACGCCGACGACTACGCGCGGCAAGTCGCGGCCAAGCTCGCCGCTGCGGGCATCCGGGTCGACATCGACCTGCGCAACGAAAAGATCAACTACAAGGTGCGCGAGCACAGCTTGGCCAAGGTCCCGCTGCTGCTGGTGGTCGGCAAGCGCGAGGCGGAGGAAGGCACGGTCGCGCTGCGTCGGCTCAGCAGCGAGGAGCGGCAGGTAGTGATGAGCGCGGACGAGGCCGTGGCCATGATGCGCGGCGAGGCGGTTCCGCCCGACCTCCGGTAATCGGCGCGCGCCTAGGGCAGCTTCTTCTGCCGCTCGTCGCTCTCGGCAACGTTGTCGAAATAGCGATGCAGCACATGCAGCCGGCGATCGTCGGCGTCCCGCACTTCCCGGCGGGCGCGTTCGGCCTCGCCGCCAAGCTGCCTCAGCCGGTCGAGCGTCTCGTCCATGTAGCTTTCGCGCTCGGCTAGCGTCGCGTGGCGGCAGCGGTCGAGGCAGGTGTCGAGCAGCTCGGGAACCCGCTTTTCGCAAGCGATCAGCAGCGCCCTTTGCTCGTGCGTCAGGGAAGGCGACGCCCGTTCGGCAAGCAAGCCCTCGATCGATCTGTGCGCCGAGCGGGCCTGCTTGCGGCCAACCCAGTCCAGGCTCGCCTCGAAGCGGCGCCATCGCGGGTCGCCGGGCTCGGACGTGCGCGGCAAATGCGCCGGCGTGTGCGCCGCGCCGCCGGCTTGCGGCCGGGTATGGCGCCGGAGCGCCCAGCCGAGGCGGAGCGCGGCAAGCAGGAAGCCGCCGCCGATCACCGCCGCCCACCATGCTTCATTGGCGAGGCCGGCGGCCCCTATTGCCAGGCCGGCAATGATCAGCAGCGCCGTCAGGCCGACGAGCAGTGCGCGCATCAGCCAGACCAACGGCCGGCGTAGACGGTCGGCAAACAGGAACAGGACGCCGAGCGCCACCGAAGCCAGCAGTGCAAGCAAAACCCTCATCGTCCGCAATTTAGGGAGCCGGGCGCGCGCATGCGAGGATCCAAGGTTGAAATCCGGAGCCTCGGGTGGGTGACGCAGCCCCGCAACAACGCGCAGCTAATCGGACCTGCCGTTGGCTGCCCCTCTTTTCAGGGCGCATCGGAACGCTTAGCTCGTAGCGTCAGAACCAACTGCATCCGGAGACCTAGCTATACCACCGCCTTATCCGCGCCGCGCGCAGACGCCGCCACAGTTCACCGGCCCGCGCTACAATGAGTTCATCCAGTCCCAGAAGGTTCGGGTGATCGACGAGAACGGCGAGAACTTGGGCGTGATGTATACGCGCGAAGCCTACGAGCAGGCGGTTGGGGTCGGGCTCGACCTGGTCGAGATCTCGCCGAACGCCGATCCGCCGGTCGCCAAATTCCTCGACATCGGCCGCTTCAAATATGAAGCGCAGAAAAAGGCGGCCGAGCAGCGCAAGAAGCAGAAGACGCAGGAGATCAAGGAGATCAAGATGCGTCCGAACATCGACGACCACGACTACGATACGAAAATGAAGAAGGTCGTCGAGTTCCTGGAGGAAGGCGACAAGGTGAAGGTCACCATGCGCTTCCGCGGTCGCGAAATGGCGCATGGCGAGCTCGGCATGGCGGTGCTCCGCCGGGTTCAGGAACAGGTCGGCGACATCGCCAAGGTCGAAGCGCATCCGCGCATGGAAGGCCGCCAGATGCTGATGGTGCTCGCGCCCAAGTGAATCCGGGCGCGAGGCGCGTTCCTTACTAACATTCGTGTTGCAAAACTGCTGCAGCATTGAAGCATAAGTTGGCGCGCCGGTGTCTGGCGCTTCCCAAGCTGCCGTGTTCAGGATTAGCGTTCGCCCCGAGCGCGTTGTCTGCGCGCACAAAGGGGAGAGAATATGATCCGCAAGTCGATGTGGCTGCTGTCCGCAGGCCTCTTCGCCGTGTCCGCGCCGGCTTTCGCGCAGGACCAGGCGCAACCGCAGCCGCAACCCGACAGCGCTCCGCCAACCGAATCCGCCAATAGCCAGACCGGCACCGGCGGCGACCAGACGACCGGGCAGCAGGACGTCAACAACGGCGACATTGTAATCACCGCCACGCGGCGCAACGAAGCGCTGTCGGACGTGCCGCTGGCGGTCAGCGCTGTGACCTCCGAAACGCTGGAGAATGCCGGCGCGACCGACATCCGGCAGCTGACCCAGGTCTCGCCATCGCTGCTCGTGTCCTCGACGTCGTCCGAAGGCGGCGCTGCAGTTGCGCGCATCCGCGGCATCGGCACCGTGGGCGACAACCCGGGCCTCGAGAGCTCGGTCGGCGTGTTCATCGACGGCGTTTACCGCTCGCGCACCGGCACCGGCCTGACCGAGCTTGGCGCCGTCGACCGCATCGAAGTCCTTCGCGGGCCCCAAGGCACCCTGTTCGGCCGCAACACGTCGGCCGGTCTGATCCACGTCATCACTGCCCGCCCGCGCTTCAATGCCGAAGCGAACGGGCAGGTCGACATCGGCAATTACGACCTGCGCCGCTTCGAGTTGGGACTGACCGGCCCGATCTCGGAAAGCCTCGCCGCACGCGTCGATGGCGTCATGATGAAGCGCGATGGCTTCCTCAAGGACGTGATTTCCGGCCGCCGCGTCAACGACCGCGACCGCTGGCTGCTGCGCGGCCAGCTGCTGTATCAACCGACCGATGACCTCTCGGTCCGCCTGATCGCGGATTACGCCAAGCGCGACGAGGAATGCTGCGCGGCGCCGTTTCTTCCCGCGTTTGACGTGGTCGGCGACGGGTCGGGCGGCACCACCGAGCAGGCATCCAGCATCGCCGGGCTCGAGCGTGCCTTGGGTGCCGTGATCAACGACGACCCGTTCGATCGGCGCGTGTCGATCACGCCTGGCCGCAGTTACCGGTCCGACGTCACCGACGGCGGCCTGTCGGGCGAAGCCGTGTTCGACTTCGGCGCTGCCGAGGTCACCTCGATCACCGCTTACCGTTACAACAAATACACCCGCGGCCAGGATGCCGACTTCAACAATCTCGACATCCTGTTCCGCGACGACGACGGCTCGGCCTTCAACCGCTTCAAGACGTTCAGCCAGGAACTGCGCCTGCAGGGCACGACCTTCGGCGACCGGCTCGACTGGCTGGTCGGCGGCTATTACGCGAATGAGAAGCTGCGGGTGCGCGACAACCTCGCCTTCGGCGAGGATTACCTCCGCTATGCCAACTGCCTGCTGTTCTCGTCGGTTCTAGCGCCGGGCGTGAACCCGACTGCGCCGGGCTGCGTCAGTCAGCCGGTGATCACCGGCGCCATCGCCCAACTCACGGCCGGCATCGCACAGGTGAGCGCGGGCATCGCAGCCTTGCAGGCCATTCCGAACCGGACACCGGCTCAGGAAGCGCAATTGCAGGCGTTGATCACTCAGCGCGCGACCTTGACGGCTCAGCGAGGCGCGCTCGGCGCCGTGAACGCCAACCCTGCCAACCCGGGCTTCGGCTCGCTCAACACGGTGCTGGGCCTGCCGGGAAGCAACCCATTCGCGGGCATCGCTGGCAACGACACGTTCAACCAGACCAGCAACAACTTCTCGGTCTTCACCCACAACATCTTTTCGCTAACCGACCAGCTGCGCGTGACGGTTGGCGCCCGCTACACGCATGAGCGCAAGCGGCTGCGGGCGACCCTGGAGGACAGCAACGTCTTCTGTCGGACGATCGCGGCAAGCCCGCTGGCCGCGTTCCAGCAGCTCGCCTGCGTGGTGCCGAGCGTGCCGGGCGGATCGTTCACCGACAGTGACAGCAAGACCGAGAACAAGCTGTCCGGAACTGCGGTGCTGAGCTTCAAGCCGACGCCGGAACTGCTGACCTACGCCAGCTATTCGCGCGGCTACAAGGCCGGCGGCTACAACCTCGACCGTGCAGCGCTGCCGCGCGCCGGCGCGGCTCGGAACGGCCCGGTGCTGGCGACGGCAACGCTCGACGACCTCGAGTTCGATCCCGAGATCAACGACGCGTTCGAGCTCGGCGCCAAGTACAACGGCCGCGGCTTCGACGTGAACGTCGCCGCCTTCCAGCAGTCGTTCGACGACTTCCAGCTAAACCTGTTCAACGGCATCGCTTTCGAGGTCGAGAACGTGAACAGCTGCTCGGACGACCTCGATGGTGCCGACACCGACAATAGCGGCATCACCGGCGCCTGCGAGGGCAAGCTCCGCTCAGGCGTACGCAGCCGAGGCGTCGAAGTGGAAGTGTTCGCACGGCCGATGCGCGACCTCAGCATCAACCTCGGCACGACCTATGCGAACACCCGCTATCGGCGGAACCTGGTGGGCGCCAGCGGCGAGGCGACCTCGGCCCAGCTGTTCCAGTTGCCGGGACGCCGGATCTCCAACTCCGCGGCCTGGACCTCGACCGGCTCGATCACCTGGACGCCCGCGCTGACCGACGGCGGCCTGCGCGGCCTCGTCTACCTCGGCGCGCGCCACATGAGCCGCTACAACACCGGCTCGGACCTCGACATCGAGAAGATGCAGAAGGGTTTTGCCGTGTTCAACGGCCGCCTTGGCCTTCAGGGGCCGGAGGGCGTCTGGTCGGTCGAAGTGTGGGGGCAGAACCTGTTCAACAAGGACTATCTGCAGGTCGCGTTCGACGCGCCCCTGCAAGGGTCGGGTACCACGCGCGGGGTGCAGCAAGGTGCGGCGAACGGTTTCTACAATCGCTCGACCCAGCTGTTCGGCGCCTTCCTTGGCGAGCCACGCACGTTCGGGCTGACGCTGCGCAGCCGGCTCGGCTTCAACCGCGAGGCCGCTCCGGCCTATGTCGCGCCGCCGGCGCCGCCACCGCCGCCGGTGATCGAGCAGCCGGCACCGCCGCCGCCTCCACCGCCCCCGCCGCCGCCGCCTCCAACGGCTGGCGAACGGGGCCAGTAGGCTTCCCAGGTCAAAGGGGAAGGGCCTCGCCTTCGGGCGGGGCCCTTTATTTATGCGGCAAGCGCGTCCGCTTCGTGAGCGGCGGCGAGCAGTGCGGCGCGCAATGCCTCCATCGCGTCTGGACCGAGCTTACGATTATCGCTGCCCGTCACGTAGAAGACGTCGACCGCCCGCTCGCCGTAGGTGGCGATATGGGCCGAGCGGATCTGATGCCCGCAGCGGCTGATCGCCGCCGTCAGCCCGGCCAGCAGCCCCGGGCGGTCCAAAGCGTTCACTTCGATCACGGTGGTCCGCGAGGACGCGCCCTCGGCGACGGTGACGGAGGGCGCGAAGCTGAACGCCTGCGCCTTTCCCCGCCCGCGAGGTAATCCGCCCAAGTTGGGCGGCTCCGGGCTGGCGATCGCCCGCTCGACCGATTGGACCAGCCGGTTGCGCAAGCGCCGGTCGCGGTACGGCTGCCCGCGCGCGTCAAGCACCAACAAGTTGTCGAGTGCCTGGCCGTCACGCGTCGTGTGAATGCGGGCGTCGATGATGTTGGCGCCCGCCGCGGCCAGGCCAGCGCAGATGCGGTAAAACAAGCCCTCGCGGTCCGGCGTGAACACGCTGATGCGGGTGGCGCCGCTGTCGCTGTCATCCTCGACGAACACGCTCGGCTCCGGCTCGCCGATCTGCGCCCCGGCGGCGGCAATCTGGCGGGCGTTGGCGATCTGCCAGCTTGGCGGCTCCGCCAGCCAGTAGCTGTCCGGCAGGCGGCGGGCATGGGCGCGCGCGGCGCTCGCTTTCCACCCCAGGGCCCGCGCCAATTCCCGCTGGCGCGCCTCGACCAGCTCGGCGCGGCCGTGCTGCTTGTGCCCGAGCCAGAGGCGTTCCTCGGCGGCTTCGAACAGGGTCCGCAGCAATGTCCGCTTCCATTCGTTCCATACGCCCGGCCCGACCGCGCGGATGTCGACCACGGTCAGGATCAGCAGCAGGCGCAGCCGCTCCGGGCTTTGCACCTGGCGAACGAAATCCTCGATCGTCTTGGGGTCGGCAAGGTCGCGCTTGAAGGCGGTTGCCGACAGCAGCAGGTGATGCCGCACCAGCCAAGCGACGGTCTCCGTCTCGGCCTGGTCGAGGCCGAAGCGCGGGCATAGCTTGAGCGCGATTTCGGCCCCCAACACGCTGTGGTCGCCACCCCGGCCTTTGGCGATGTCGTGCAGCAGCACTGCGACGTACAGCACCCGCCGCGAAGCGATCTGGCGGATGATCGCGGTCGACAGCGGGTGATCCTGCCTAAGATCTTCGCGCTCGATCGCGGCCAGCAGGCCAAGCGCCCGGATCGAATGCTCGTCCACCGTATAATGGTGGTACATGTCGAACTGCATCTGCGCGACGACCCGGCCGAAGTCGGGCACGAAGCGGCCGAACACGCCCGCTTCGTTCATCCACCGCAGCACGGTTTCCGGCGAATTGAGGGAGGTCAGCACCTCCATGAACAAGGCGTTCGCGCGCCGGTCATCCCGCACCGCAGCGTCGATCAATGCTGCGTCGCGCGCAGCCGCGCGCATCGCGGTGGGATGCACCTCCAGCTGCTCGCGTGCGGCAAGGGCAAACAGCTCGATCAGCCGCACCGGATCGGCGCGGAAGAAGTTGTCGGACGGGATCGAGATGCGCCCCCGATCGAGCACGAAGCCGCCCAGGCGCTTGGGCTTGCGGCGGATGGTCGGCAGCGCGAAGCGGAAGCCCTTCTTGCCGAGTTGCTCGTCGAGCTGCGCCAGGAACACGCCCGTCAGGTCGCCGACGGTTTTTGCGTTGAGGAAGTAGAATTGCATGAACCGCTCGACCGCGGCTTTGCCCGGCCGGTCGGCGTAGCGCATGAGCTGGGCGATTTGCGGCTGATACTCGAACCCGAGCCGGTCCTCCGCTCGCCCGGCCAGGCTGTGAAGGTGGCAGCGCACCGACCAGAAGAACCGCTCGGCACGGTCGAAGCGCCGGAACTCGGCAACGCTCAGCAGGCCGGCGCCGACCAGGTCGGCCGGCCCGGCAACCCCATGCACATATTTGCCGATCCAGTATAGGGTATGGAGGTCGCGCAGGCCGCCCTTGCCGTCCTTGACGTTGGGCTCGACGACGTAGCGGCTGTCCCCCATGCGGACGTGGCGGGCGTCGCGCTCGGCGAGCTTGGCTGCGACATAGTCCGCCGAGGTGCCGGCGACGACCTCCTTGCGGAAGCGCAGCATGGCGTGATCGAATAGCTGATCGACGCCCCACAGCCTGCGGGCTTCGAGAAAGGCCGTGCGGACCGTGGTGTCCTGCTTCGCCAGCGCGAGCAGTTGGTCGGTCGAGCGGATCGAGTGCCCGACTTTTAGTTTGAGGCTCCACAGCAGGTGCAGCACCGCTTCGGCAATCCGCTCCTGCGCCGCGGTCGGCTCCATTGCGGTCAGGAACATCAGGTCGACGTCGCTGAACGGCGCCATTTCGGCTCGCCCGGTGCCGCCAAGACCCACAAGGGCGATCCCGGGATCGGTGGCCGCGGCAGCATGGTCGTAGGCGAGGCGGACCAATTGGTCGTGGAGGTAGGCGGTAGCGCGCGCCGCCGCCCGGCCGCGACTGGGCTCCGCAGCCAAGCGCCGGGCGATCTCGGCGCGGCCACTGATGAGCGCTGCGCAGAGGATATCCGCCGGGGCGTCCGACTGGATCAGGCGGTAGGCGACGGCGCGGCGGTCGATCAGCGCGCGACGGTTGTCGACGTCGGACAAGCTCATGGGCCGCGCTCGCCCGCCAGCCGCTTGAGCCGGTAGAGCGCTTCCAGCGCCTCGCGTGGGCTGAGCGCATCGGGGTCGATCTGCTGGAGCTCGTCGCCGAGCGGGTCGGCCGCTCGCTTCGGCTCCGCCGCGGCGAACAACGGCAGGTCGTGCAGCCCCGCGGCGATGCCGCCAGTGGCGTCGCGTCCGGCCTCCAGCTTGGCGAGCACCGATTTCGCGCGCGAGACGACGGCCGCGGGCAGCCCGGCGAGCTTGGCAACGGCAATGCCGTAGCTGCGGTCGGCGGCCCCGCTGACAAGCTCGTGCAGCAGGATTAGGTCGCCTTTCCATTCGCGCGCGCGCACGTGGTGCAAGGACAAGGCATCCAGCCGGCCGGCAAGGCGGGTCAACTCGTGGTAATGGGTGGCGAACAGGGTTCGACATTTCACCTGGTCGTGCATCGCCTCGACCACCGCCCAAGCGATCGCCAAGCCGTCGTAGGTCGAGGTGCCGCGCCCGATCTCGTCGAGGATGACGAGGCTTCGCGGCGTCGCTTGCGCCAGGATGGCGGCGGTCTCGACCATCTCGACCATGAACGTCGAGCGGCCGCGGGCGAGATTGTCGGATGCGCCGACCCGGCTGAACAGCCGGTCGACCATGCCGACCCTGGCGCCGCTTGCGGGTACGAAACTGCCGGCCTGCGCCAGCAGGGCGATGAGCGCGGTTTGCCGCAGGAAGGTCGACTTGCCGCCCATATTGGGTCCGGTGATCAGCCACAGCCGGTCGGCGGGGCCGAGGGCGACGTCGTTGGCGACGAAGCGTTCGCCGCCGCCTTGCAGCGCCGCCTCGACCACCGGGTGGCGCCCCGCTTCGATTTCGAGGCACGGCCGATCGGTCAGCAGCGGCCGGCACCAGCCGCCCTCCACCGCGCGTGCGGCATGCGAAGCGGCGACGTCGATCCGGGCGATCGCCTCCGCCGTTCCCGTGATCTGCGGCGCTGCGGCGACCGCAAGCGCGGCCAGTTCCCCAGCGTGAGCGGCCTCGGCCGACAGCGCGTGGCCGCCCGCTTCGACCACCCGGCTGGCTTCCTCGTGCAGCTCGGGCGAGTTGAAGCGCACCACGCCGGCCAGCGTCTGGCGATGGGTGAAGCCGCTTGCGGGCGCGCTCAACCGGTCGGCATGCCTCGCCGACACTTCGACATGGTAGCCGAGCACATTGTTGTGCCGGATCTTGAGCGAGCCGACCCCGGTGCTGTCGCGGTAGCGGCTTTCAAGCGCGGCGATGGCGCGGCGCCCGTTCGACGCCGCGGCGCGCAGCCCGTCGAGCTCGGGGTCGTAACCTTCGGCGATATAGCCGCCCTTGGCTGCATCGATCGGCGGCGAGGGGACGAGCGCTCGGGCGAGCTTGCCAACCAGGGCGTCATGTCCGCCGAGCCGGGGCAGCAAGGTCTCGATCATCGCCGGCCGGTCCGGTTCGCCCTCAAGTTCGCGTCGCAGCGCTCCCGCCGCCGCAAGGCCGTCCCGAAGCAGCGCCAGATCGCGCGGCGATCCACGGCCCGCCGCCAATCGGGCAAGTGCGCGAGCAAAGTCCGGCATGGCCCGAAGCGCCACCCGCACCCGCTCGCGCCGCGAGCTAGCGGCATGCAGCCAGGCGACCAGCGCCAGCCGCGCCTCGATCGCGGCGTGCTCGGTCAGCGGCGCGGCAATGTCCTCGCCCAGCAAGCGCCGACCCGCGGCCGTCTGGCAGCGGTCGACCTCGCCTAGCAGGCTCCCCGAGGTGGTGCCGCCCACCGAGCGCGTCAGCTCCAGGCTTTCGCGGGTCGCCGCATCGATCGCCATGTGCGCCGACCGGCCGATCCGGCGCGGCGCTTCGAGCAGGATGCCCGCGCCCTTTTGCGTCGCGTCCAGGTAAGCGAGCAGTCCGCCCACCGCGACGAGTTCCGCCCGCGAGGGGCCGCCGAGACCGTCCAGCGTCGCCAGCCCGAACTGGCTCTTGAGCGCGCGCTCGCCGGCAACGCTGTCGAACCCACCCTTCCCGGCGGTTGTCGGCAGGCCGGGGACCGCCTCGTCGGCGATCGTCTCCGCCGGCGACAGCCGCGCCAGCTCGGCGGCGAGCTCGCCGGGGCCACAGGCAATCAGCTCAAAGCGGCCGGTCGAGATATCCGCCGCGGCGAGGGCCCAGTCGTCGTTGGCGCGCCCAACCGCCGCCAGCCAGTTGGCGGCAGCGGATTCGAGCAGCGCTTCTTCGGTCAGCGTCCCCGGCGTGACCAGACGCACGATGGCACGGTCGACCAGTGCCTTGGAGCCGCGCGCCTTGCGGGCTTCCGCCGGGCTTTCCGTCTGCTCGGCGATGGCGACGCGATGGCCGGCGCGGATCAGGCGCGCGAGATAGGCTTCGGCCGAATGCACCGGCACGCCGCACATCGGGATTGGCTCGCCGGCGTCGGCGCCGCGCTTGGTTAGCGCGATGTCGAGGCACGCCGCCGCCGCCTTGGCATCGTCGAAGAACAGCTCGAAGAAGTCGCCCATGCGGTAAAAGAGCATGGCGTCCCCCGCCTCATCCTTGAGGCGCTTGTACTGCGCCATCATCGGGGTGGGAGCGTCCGCGCGGGCCATGGTCGCTTGGTAGTGGGTTCCTGCGCGGGCAGGAACCCAGTTACTGGGCTCCTGCTTTCGCCGGAGCACTGGCCGGGCTAAGCACCCGCCCCATGTCCGAAAGCAATGTCAAATACACCGAAGCCGAAGCGCTCGACTTCCACGCGCGGGGGCGGCCGGGCAAGATCGAGGTCATCGCCTCCAAGCCGATGGCGACGCAGCGCGATCTCAGCCTCGCCTACTCGCCCGGAGTCGCGGTGCCGGTGCGCGCCATCGCCGACAACCCGGCCTGTGCTTATGATTATACCGCCAAGGGCAATTTGGTCGCCGTGATCTCCAACGGCACCGCCATCCTCGGCCTCGGCAACTTGGGCGCGCTCGCGTCCAAGCCGGTGATGGAAGGCAAGGCAGTGCTGTTCAAGCGCTTCGCCGACGTCGATTCGATCGACATCGAGGTGGCGACCGAAGACTGCCGCAGGTTCATCGAGGCGGTCGAGCTGCTCGAGCCCAGCTTCGGCGGCATCAACCTCGAGGACATCGCCGCGCCGGACTGCTTCGTGATCGAGCAGACGCTGAAAGAGCGGATGAACATCCCAGTCTTTCACGACGACCAGCACGGCACCGCGATCATCACTGCGGCGGGCCTCATCAATGCCTGCCACCTGACCGGCCGCGAGCTGAGGGACGTCCGGGTGGTGGTCAACGGCGCCGGCGCCGCGGCTATTGCCTGCACCGAACTGATCAAGGCGATGGGCGTGCGCCGCGACCAGGTGACGATGTGCGACCGCAAGGGCGTGATTCACAAGGGCCGCGACGACCTCGACCAATGGAAGTCGGCCCATGCGGTGGAGACGGACGCGCGTTCGCTGGCCGATGCTTGCGTCGGCGCCGACGTCTTCCTCGGCCTGTCCGCTGCCGGCGCGCTCAAGCCCGAGACGGTGCGGGAGATGGGCCGGGAACCGATCATCTTCGCCATGGCCAACCCGGACCCGGAGATCTGGCCGCCGGAAGCCCGCGCGGTGCGCCCCGACGCGATCATCGCCACCGGCCGCTCCGATTTCCCCAACCAGGTCAACAATGTCCTCGGCTTCCCCTTCATCTTCCGCGGCGCGCTCGACGTCCGCGCCACGGCGATCAACGACGAAATGAAGATCGCCGCGGCCGAGGCGCTGGCCGAACTGGCGCGCGAGCCGGTTCCGGAGGAAGTCGCCGCGGCCTATGGCGGCCGCTCCCAAAGCTTCGGGCGCGACTACATCATCCCGGCACCCTTCGACCCGCGGCTGATGGAGGTAGTCGCCTCCGCGGTGGCAGCAGCCGCGGTGCGCAGCGGCGTCGCGCAAAAGCCGATCGCCGACATGGAGGCCTATCGGCACGAGCTGCGCGGACGGCTCAACCCGACCGTTGCCGTGATGAGCCTCGCCTACGAATCCGCCCGCGCCAATCCCAAGCGGGTGCTGTTCGCGGAAGGCGAGGAGCCCAACGTGCTGCGCGCCGCCATCGCTTTCCGCGAGGGCGGCTACGGTACGCCGGTGCTGGTCGGGCGCGATGAAGTCTACGATCTGCTGAAGGACCTCGGGGTTGACGACCCAAGGTCGTACCAGGTGCT
The DNA here is from genome assembly GCA_902806275.1 of uncultured Sphingomonas sp. Classification (GTDB taxonomy): domain Bacteria; phylum Pseudomonadota; class Alphaproteobacteria; order Sphingomonadales; family Sphingomonadaceae; genus Sphingomicrobium. Next base: position 24,539 of record CADCVY010000004.1, read on the forward strand.
CAACAGCCGCAACTCGCCGCTGGTCGGCCGCGCGATCGATCACATCTATGAAAAGCACAAGCGCCAGGGCCTGCTGCGGCGTGAGATCGAGCGCATGGTCAACCAGGACCGCAATTATTTCGCCGCGGCAATGCTTGCCTTGGGTGAAGCCGACGCGATGATCACCGGCACCACCCGCCCGTTCAGCCAGTCGCTGAAGCAGGTGCGCACCATCATCGACGACGAGCCCGGCGCGACGCCGTTCGGCATCAACGTGATCGTCGGCCGCCACACCGTGCTGATTGCCGACACCGCTGTGACCGAGCGCCCGAGCGCTGAGCAGTTCGCGGCGATCGCCCTGCGTTCGTCGGCCTTCGCGCGGCGCATGGGGATCGAGCCGCGGGTGGCCTTCATCAGCTACACGACCTTCGGCAACCCGCCCGGCATGCATATCGAGGAGCTGCGCGGCGCGGTGAAGCTGCTCGACGGCTTCCATGCCGACTTCGAGTTCGAGGGCGAAATGGCGCCCGATGTCGCGCTCAATTACGAGATGCAGCAGCGCTACTACCCGTTCAGCCGCCTGTCCGGCCCGGCCAACATCCTGGTCATGCCTGGCCTGCAGTCCGCCAGCCTGTCGGCCAAGCTGCTCAAGGAGCTTGGCGGCGAAAGCGTGCTTGGGCCGTACATGCTGGGGCTCGAACAGCCGGTGCAGATCGCCGGCATGACCTCCAGCGCCTCCGACCTGGTGATGCTCGCCGTGCTTGCGGCGGGCGACGCCCATTCGCGGCAGATGCGGGAAGCGGCGAGGGTTTGAAGCTCCGCCCCGGGACGGGGAGGTGGCAGCACGCAGTGCTGACGAAGGGGGCTCTCTGCATGGCAAACCCCCTCCACCATCCTGCGCATGGTCCCCATCCCCGTTCCGGGGAGGACTAGATCCGCTCTACCGAACTGACCGGATCCGCATCTCTTAGAGCGGCGATGATCGCGTGCAGGTGCGCGAGGTCGTGCACCTCGATATCGAGGTGGAAGGTTTGGAAGCTGCCGTCGCGGTGGACCAGCTGCAGGTTGACGATGTTGGCGTGCTTGGTGCCGAGGATGCCCGACATGATGCCGAGCGCCCCCGGGATGTCGCGCAGGATCACCGACAGGCGCGCGGCGCCCCCGTCCGAGCCTTCGCCCCAGGCAAGGTCGAGCCAGTCGGCGTCGATGCCGCTGGCAAGCGCGTCGCAGCCGATCACATGGACCTCGATCTCCTCGTCTTCGCGGCGCAGGCCGACGATCCGGTCGCCCGGAATCGGGTGGCAGCAATTGGCAAGGTGATAGGCAACGCCGGCGGTCAGCCCCTTGATCGAGATCGCCTTGCGCTGGCCAAGCGGCCGCGGCGCGACGTCGCCACCGGCCGATCCGGGCATCAGCGCTTCCATCAGCACCTCGTCACGCACCCGCTTGCGGGCGATGGCGATCATCAGCTCGTCATCGTTCTCGATCCGCAGCTTCTTGAGCGCGCGCTGTTGCGCGTCCTTGGCGAGCTCGGCGGGGAGCCGGGCGACGATCTCGTCGTAGATCTTGCGGCCGAGCTCGACAGTCTCGTCGCGCTCCTTGTGGCGAACGAAGCGGCGAACGCCGGCGCGCGCTTTGCCGGTCGCGACGAAGCGCAGCCAAGACGGCTGCGGGTGCTGCGCTTCCGACGCCAGGATCTCCACCTGGTCGCCATTCTCCAAAATCGTCCGCAGCGGAACCACCCGCCCGTTGACCTTCGCGCCCACGGTGCGGTCGCCGAGGTCGGTGTGCACGGCGTACGCGAAGTCGACCGGGGTTGCGCCCTTGGGCAGCTGGATCAGCTCGCCCTTCGGAGTGAAGGCGAAGATGCGGTCCTGGTACATCGCCATGCGCGTGTGCTCGAGCAGCTCTTCCGGGCTCTCGGCATGGTCGAGGATTTCGACGAGATCATCGACCCACGGCACGTGGAGGTCGGCGCTCGGCTTGCCTTCCTTATAGGCCCAGTGGGCGGCGAGGCCGCGCTGCGCCTGGTCGTGCATCCCCCGGTCGCGGATCTGGATTTCGATCCGCATTTTCGAATCATGAATCACCGACGTGTGTAGGGAGCGATAGCCGTTGCGCTTGGGCGTGGAGACGTAATCCTTGAACCTACCCGGGACCATCGGCCAGCGCTGGTGGATGAGGCCCAGCGCGCGGTAGCTTTCGCCGACGTCCTTGACGATGATCCGGAACGCCATGACGTCCGACAATTGCTCGAAGCTGATGTGCCGCTCGGCCATCTTCTTCCAGATCGAATAGGGGTGCTTCTGCCGGCCGGTGACCTCCGCTTGCAGGCCGTTGTCGGCAAGGTAGAGCTGGAGGCCGAGGCCGATGCGGCTGACGAGGTCGCCGCCCTGCTGGGTCAGCTGATCAAGCCGGCGCATGATGGAAGCGTAGGCGTCCGGCTCGAGCACGCGGAACGCCAGCGTCTGCATTTCGGTCATCATTTCGTACATGCCGATGCGCTCGGCCAGCGGCGCGTAGATATCCATCGTCTCGCGGGCGATCCGTCGCCGTTTCTCGTCCGACTGGATGTGGTGGAGCGTGCGCATGTTGTGCAGCCGGTCGGCGAGCTTGACCAGCAGGACGCGGATATCGTCGCTGAGCGCGAGCAGGAACTTGCGCAGGTTCTCGGCGGCACGCTCGTTCTCTGACTGGGCCTCAATCTTGCTGAGCTTGGTGACGCCGTCGACCAGCCGGGCGACGTCCTGCCCAAACAACTTTTCGATCTCCTGCGGGGTCGCAAGCGTGTCCTCGATCGTGTCGTGGAGGATGGCCGTGGCGATCGTCTGGTCGTCGAGCTTGAGGTCCGTGAGGATGCCCGCGACTTCGATCGGGTGACTGAAATACGGGTCGCCGGACGCGCGCAGCTGGCTCCCATGCGCCTTCATCGAGAAGACGTAGGCGCGGTTGATCAGCCCTTCATCCGCGTCCGGATCGTAGGACCGCACCTTTTCGACGAGTTCGTACTGACGAAGCACGCCCTAAAATGGTGCCATGCGCACCCATTGTGCAAGCGCGAAAGGGTGAGGCTGCCCGAAGGGAGAGGGGACGGGCAGCCCCGGGAGCGTTTTATTGAGCCGCCAAAGCCCGCGTCGGTGGGGGCTTGGCGGCCGCATTGCAGCGCTGAAGCTCGGCCGGGCTGAAGGCGCGGCCGTTCACGAGGAAGCTTTCAATCATGCCAGCGCGCTTGGCGAGCGACTGGCACAGCACCGCGGGGCGGCTTTCCTGAGTTGATCCCTGGCACGCCGCCGGTCCGCAATTCCAGACGATGTCGCGGGTGATCAGCTTGCCCGAAGCGGCGGCGACCGGCTTTGCCGAATAGCTGCCCGCCGTCGCCGATGTCGCGACCAGCGCCAGTGCTGAAAAGGCCATTATCGTCCGAAGCATCGCTGATCCTCCTGTTTGGTTGCGATTTGCTACTGATATCGATATAGGTTTCATCGCGCAACTGTTTATTCACGCCGCATTGTGCTTTGACTTGAGTCGGACAGGAGGAAAGCAGGCGGCGTGGCGACGCAAAGGTTCAGTTCGGACATCGGCGCGTTCCGGCGCGCGGCCCTGTCCTGCCCGATCCCGAACGCGGTCGACCTGATCGGCGAGAAATGGGCGTTCCTGATCCTTCGCGGCGCGCTCAACGGCCTTCGCCATTTCGAGGAATTCCAAGCGGGGCTGGGGATCGCGCGGAACATCCTGTCCGACCGGCTGGCGAGAATGGTGGCCGGTGGGATTCTTGAACGGTGCCCCGACCCCAACGATGGGCGCAAGGTCATCTACTCGCTAAGCCGGAAAGGCGAAGGCCTGCTGCCGGTGGTGGTGGCGCTGCGTCAGTGGGGCGAGGAATGGGGTCACGGCAGTTCAGAGGTGGTGCTTGCCGACCGCCGCGACGGCCGGGCGGTGCGCAAGATCTGCGTCCAGGCCCATGACGGGCGCGCGCTGAACCTCGACGAACTGACGTGGGTTCGTCCGGACGGTGAAAGCGTCGAGATCAGGCAGGCGGCGGAATAGCTCTCGCGCGCCTCGGCCTAGGCCTTACTCGTAGTCGTTGCCCGACGGGCTCGGACGCGGCGGCGCCGCTGCGGTCAGGCGCAGCGCTTCAGCGGCATCGCTCAGCGACGCCAGCTCTTCGGTCTCGTCTTCCTCGTCGATCCGGACCTTCTGCAGGTTGGTGACCACCGCTTCCTCGAGATGCTTGGGCTTGACCGTCTCTTCGGCGATCTCGCGCAGGGCGACGACTGGGTTCTTGTCCCGGTCGCGCTCGATGGTCAGGTCGGCGCCGCCGGAAATCTGTCGCGCGCGCTGGGCCGCGAACAGGACCAGGTCGAACCTGTTCGGGACCTTGTCGACGCAATCTTCAACCGTAACGCGCGCCATGAGCCGCTCCGCAGAATAGGAAAAAACCGGCAATGCCAGGAAGAGGCGCGACTTAGGTTCCGGTGGCTCGAAAGTCAACGCGAACGGGCATCGCAACGCGCGCGATACGCTTGCACGGACCGGCGCGTCCGGCCACATCCGGCGGATGAACACGCCCGCCTCCGTGGTCGCAGCAGCCGGTGGCGACCGCATCCGCGCCGAAGTTGCGGGCACCAGGCTCGAGGTGCTGCTGACCGGGTCGGAGCGGTTGGACGCCATTCTGGCGCTGATCGGAGGCGCCGAGCGGAGCCTGCGCCTGCTGTTCTACATCTACAACGACGACCAGGCCGGCACCCGCGTTCGGGACGCGCTGGTCGCGGCGGTCCGACGCGGGGTTGAGGTCAAGCTGCTGCTCGACGGCTACGGCTGTTCGAACGTCCGCGCCGACTTCTTCAAAACATTCAGTGACGCCGGCGGCGCGCTTTGCCTGTTCCACGCCGCTTACGGTCGCCGCTATCTCCTGCGCAACCACCAGAAGCTGGCGATTGCCGATGAGCGAAAGGCGATTATCGGCGGCGCCAACATCGACGATTGCTATTTCGCGGATGACGGCGCCAGGCACTGGCGCGACCTGTGGATGGTCATCGACGGACCAATCGTCCCTGCCGCCGCCAGCTATTTCGATGCGTTGTTGCGCTGGACGACCAAGAAGGGCGCCAAGCTGCGCAGCCTGCGCCGGCTGGTGCACCAGCACAGCCAGTTCCGCGGGCCCCTGCAATGGAAGTTCAGCGGGCCGCTGAGCATGCGGAATGCCTGGCGGCGGGGCATCGTGCGCGACATCCGCGCCAACTCGAGCCTCGACCTGATCGCGGCTTACTTCTCACCGCCGCGGACAGCTTTGGCGCGCCTGCGCCGGCTGGCGGAACGCGGCACGGTCCGGATCATCACGGCTTCCCAGTCGGACAACAATGCGACCATCGCGGCCGCTCGCGATACCTACGGGCGGCTGCTTCGCTCGGGCGTCCGGATGTACGAATATCAGCGCGCCCGACTGCACACCAAGCTCGCGATCTGCGACGACATCGTCTACATCGGCTCGGCCAATTTCGACTTCCGCAGCCTTTACCTGAACCTCGAAGTCATGTTGCGCATCAAGGATGCCGACTTCGCCCAGGCGCTGCGCGCCTACTTCCAAGCCGAGCTGGGCGACAGCCTGCAGATCACGCCCGAGCTGCACGCGCGGCGGGCCAGCTTGTGGCGGCGGATCCGCTGGCGCGTGTCGCACTGGCTGGTGACGTCGATGGATTATACCGTCACGCGCAGATTGAATTTTCGCGCCGAATAGGCAGCCCTTATTCCGACTTAGGCTTCTTCCATGCCCAGAAGAGCGTCGCCGGGGGCACGTTGATCCACTCGAAGCCGCGCTCGATGTGGTCGAAATGCGGCTTGATGAAATCCAGCACCTTGGGGCTGAACTGGTAGACCAGGAAGGCGCCGCCGGGGCGCACGACGTTGGCCGTGGCTTCGCCGATAGCGTTGCCGACGCCGGGCGGAAGGGTGGAGAACGGCAGGCCGGACAGCACGTAGTCGGCGCTGCCCAAGTCGCGCTCGAGCAGGATCTTCTCGATGTCTGCGGCCGAGCCGGTCACCGGAACCAGCCGCGGATCGTCGATCGATTCGCGAAGGTAGCGGGTGAATTCAGGGTTCGTATCGACCGTGACCAGCTTCGCGTCCGCCGGCAATTGCTCGAGGATCGGCCGGGTGAACGTGCCGACGCCCGGGCCATATTCCACGAACAGCTTGGTCGTTTCCCAGTCGACGGGGCGGAGCATGCGGTCGATCAGCACGCGGCTCGACGGAATGATCGAGCCGACCATTACCGGGTTCTTCAGGAAGCCGCGCAGGAACTGCCAGCGGGGGCTGGGCGAACGGCGGTCGTGGCGCCGATCCACGCGCCGGGGGCCCTTGATCGTCCGTGCGGAAGTCGATTGCATGCATGCTCCGTCAGCCAGGAGGGCCGGACGGGTGGCAAATGCATTGCGGATTGGCAAGGTTCCCGCGCCTGCGCTGAGTTAAGGTTCCGCCGAGCGCTCCGAACGCTTAAGCGCGGCCCCGTGGCCCCTATCGCTCGCAACCGTGGCGTCGGCGCGACGGCGCTCAGCACGCGTCATTTCCTGCTGCTCTACGCCGCCATGCTGGTGGCGGCCGCGGGCAACACCGCGCTGCAATCCGTCATGCCGGCGCTTGGGCGGGAGATCGGCATAGCCGACTTCTGGGTCGCCATCGCCTATACCTGGTCGGCGATCCTGTGGGTGGTCATGGCGCGCTTCTGGGCTGAACAGAGCGACAGTCATGGGCGCAAGCCGCTGATCCTGCTGGGCGTGAGCGGTTTCGTGCTGTCCACCAGCCTGTGCGGGGTGGTTCTGCTGGCAGGATTGAAGGGCGTGATCAGCGGCGCGGTCACGTTCGGGCTGTTCGCCATCTTTCGCGCCATCTACGGCGCGCTCGGCTGCGCGACGCCGTCGGCGACCCAGGCCTACCTTGCATCCAGGACCCGGCGCAGCGGTCGTGTGGCGGCGCTGTCGGCCTTGGCATCGTCCTTCGGCCTCGGGACCATCGTTGGCCCGGCATTGGCGCCCCTGTTCGTCTTGCCGGTGGTTGGCCTGGCCGGACCGTTGTTCGCCTTCGCGGCGATCGGGCTGGCGGTGCTGCTGGCCATTCTGCTGTGGCTGCCGAACGATGCGCCCGGCACCCGCGCAGGGCGGGGCGCCGCCATGAGCTATCCATCCCTGGCAACACCGCCGACCGGTGCCAGTGTCGTTGCTTCAACCGCCGCACGGCGCCGCGGCCGGCTGAAATGGAGCGACCCGCGCATCCGCGTGTGGATCGTTGCGGGTATTGTTGCCGGCCATGCCCAGGCGGCGATCCTGACCTGCCTCGGATTCTTCGTCATCGACCGGCTAGGCCTGACGCCGCACGGGTCGGAGGGCCCGATTGCGATCGTCATGATGGCCGGTGCAGCCGCCACGTTGGGCGCGCAATGGGGCATGATCCCGCGCCTTGACCTGCAGCCGCGGGCGCTGATCCTGTGGGGCACGCTGATCGCTGCCATCGGCCTGGTCGGCACCATGCTCGCCAGCGACCTGTACGGCATCACCGTCGCCTTCGCGGTCAGCTCGATCGGGTTCGGCTTTACCCGGCCGGGCTTCACCGCCGGCGCATCGCTGGCGGTGCCGATGGCCGAGCAGGGAGCGGTGGCGGGCGTCATCACCTGGGCCAACGGCATCAGCTTCGTGGCTGCGCCCGCGATCGGGATCAGCCTCTACGAACTCGAGCCCAATCTTCCGTTCGCCGTTTGCGCCGGCCTGCTGGTGCTGCTGTTCGGCTGGGCGCGCGTTCGCCTGACGCCCTAGCCGCCGTCCTTTCCGCCTGGCCGCGGCTGGAGCATGCCGGGAAGCACGAAGCCGATGCCGCCCAGCGGCCGCACGGCATCGCTCTTCAGATTGTCCTGGATGCGCTGATACTCGTCCAGCATCTGCGGAGTCACCGAGGCCCGGGTCTCGAGCAGCGCCGCCTCGAAGTCCGCCATCGACACCTTGCCGGCGTCCAGCCCGCGGCGCAGCGCAGTCAGGCCGGCACGGCGCACCAGGTCTTCGAGGTCGGCCCCGGTGAACCGCTCGCTGCGCTTGGCGAGCGCATCCAGGTCGACATCGTCGGCCAGCGGCATCCCGCGGGTGTGGATCGCCAGGATCCGCCGCCGGCCCTCCGTTTCCGGCGGACCCACGTAGATAAGCTCGTCGAAGCGGCCGGGGCGCAGCAGCGCCGGGTCGATCAGGGTCGGGCGGTTGGTGGCGCCGATGACGATGACGCTTTGCAGCTCCTCCAGCCCGTCCATTTCGGCGAGGATGGTGTTGACCACGCGCTCGGTGACCTGCGGCTCGCCCATGCCGCCGCCGCGCGCGGGCACGAGGCTGTCGAGCTCGTCGATGAAGATCACCGTCGGCGCGACCTGGCGCGCGCGGGCGAACAGGCGCGCGATCTGCTGCTCGCTCTCGCCATACCATTTGGAGAGCAGGTCCGAGGATTTGGTCGCGATGAAATTGGCTTCGGCCTCGCGTGCCGTCGCCTTGGCGAGCAAGGTTTTGCCGGTTCCGGGAGGGCCGTAGAGGAGGAAGCCCTTGGCGGGGCGGATGCCGAGGCGGCGGAAGGCTTCAGGGTCCTTGAGCGGGAGCTCGACACCCTCGCGAAGCCGCTCGCGCGCGTCGCCCAGGCCGCCGATATCGTCCCAACTGACATTGGGCGCCTGCACCATAACCTCGCGCATAGCCGAGGGCTGGACGCGCTTCAGCGCCTGTTCGAAGTCGGGGCCTTCGACCGACAGCTGGTCGAGCACCTCGGGCGGGATCGTGCCCTCTTCGAGGTTGATGCGCGGCATGATGCGGCGGACCGCCTCGATCGCAGCCTCGCGGGTGAGCGCAGCGAGATCGGCGCCGACGAAGCCGTAGGTGCGGCGCGCGAGCTGGTCGAGATCGACACCGCCGTCCAAGGGCATGCCGCGCGTGTGGATGCCGAGGATCTCGCGGCGACCATTCTCGTCGGGAACCCCGA
>CADCVY010000005.1 GCA_902806275.1 uncultured Sphingomonas sp.
TGCGATGACGCTCTGGATCGCCATGGTGATGGCCGGCGGCGTGTCGTCCACCGCAAGGCGGAAGCCCTGCTGGCGCAGCACTTCGAGGTCGGAGGCAAGGCGAGCAACGGTGGTCTGGGCGAACGCCGGCATGTCGGCCTCGCGCTCGTTCCACCAGTCGGCAAGGCTGCCCTGGGGATCGATGTCGATCAGGCAGACCGGGCCCGCCCCCGCCAATTGCGCCTGCACCGCAAGATGTCCGGACAAAGTGGTTTTACCCGACCCGCCCTTCTGCGATGCCATTGCCAAGACGCGCATGCTGTTCCCCTCGCCCGATGCGTAAGTTCAGAGGGCGGATTGGCACCACAGCCTCTAAAATCTGGTTAACATCGGCACGACCGTGTTTCCCCTGGTGATAGGCTGCGCTAGGCTTGGCGAAGGGAGCAGGCATGCGTTGCAAGACCTCAGTCGCCGCCGCGCTTGCCATGCTGGTCGCTTCGCCGGCATGGGGACAGTCGGTGCGCGCCGGCATCCAGGCCTGGCAAAAAGCCGATTACGCGTCGGCCGTCGCGAGCTGGCGTCCGCTGGCGGAGAAAGGCGATGCCGATGCCGCCTTCAACATGGGCCAGGCGTACCGGCTTGGCCGCGGAGTCACGACGAACACCGGCGCGGCCCAGACCTGGTTCGAACGCGCCGCCAAGACCGGCCATGTGGATGCGCAGACCACCCTTGGCCTGATGCTGTTCGAGAACGGCAACCAGGCTGCCGGCCTGCGCTGGCTCAAGCTGGCGGCGGAACAGGGGGACGCCCGCGCGCTGCTGATCTATGGCACTGCGCTGTTCAACGGCGACAATGTTTCCCGCGATCCGGTGCTTGGCTATGCGTACGTCAGCCGCTCCGCCGCCCAGGGTCTTGCACCGGCCAAGGCAACGCTGGCGCAGCTCGACTCGATCATGCCGGTCCTGGAACGCAAAAAGGGCGTCGCCCTCGCCATCGCCGAAGCCAGGACCGCGCCGCCGCCAGGGACGAAAGCCGCAAAGCCCGTTGCCAAGGTAGCAGCCTCGAGGTCTGTTCGAGGCGGTCCACCGGCAGCAGGAACTTGGCGTGTTCAGCTCGGCGCCTTTTCGCGCCGCGGCGCTGCTGAAGCTCTGTTCGCGAAGCTTGCCGCCGGTCCACTTGCCGGCCGCAGCGCTTATTATGTGCCGGTCGGAAGTGTGACGCGGCTGCAGGTCGGCCCATTCGCTAGCCGGGCCGATGCCCAGGCCGCTTGCAATGGGCTGAAGGGTCAGGGCTGCTTCGCCGTCGCCGCCAAATAGCTAAGCGCGAAACCATTCGCGGCGGCGGACTCCCTGCACCCACAGTAGCGCGTCCAGGCCATGATACTTGAGCTCGGCATCGGCCACTTCGACCAGCGCCGGCTTGGCCTTGAACGCGACGCCCAGCCCCGCTTCCACGATCATCGGCTTGTCGTTCGCCCCGTCGCCGACGGCCATCACCTCGGACGCCCGCAACCCAAGCTGCTCGCGCACTTGCACCAGCGCCTCGCGCTTGGCCGCCGCGTCGACGATCGGATCCCCGACTTCGCCACTCAGCTTGCCGCCGGCAAACACCAGCCGGTTGGCCCGAACGCGGTCGAACCCGACCACCCTGGCAACCGGTTCCGCAAATGACAGAAAGCCGCCCGACACCAGCAGGCAGCTGGCGCCGCCCGCGCGCATGGTCTGAACCAGGGTCCTCGCGCCCGAGGTCAGGTAGACGCGCTCGTCCAGGCAGCGCTTGAGCTCGCGCTCGTCGAGCCCGGCGAGCAGCCGCACCCGCTCGCGGAGAGCGCCGGTGAAGTCGAGCTCGCCGCGCATTGCCCGCTCGGTGATACGCGCGACCTTGCCCTTGAGCCCGGCATAGTCGGCCAGCTCGTCGATGCACTCCTGGCCGATAATGGTGGAATCCATGTCCGCGACCAGCAGCCTTCGCCAGCGCGGCTCGTCCGGCTGCACCACCACGTCGGCGTTCGCGATGCCGGAGAGCGCCCAGCACGCTGCCTTCTGATCGCCGTTGAACCTGAGGTCGGCGGCGTCCCCTTCGTCGATCCAGTGGGCGAAACCGGCACCGGGATCGACCTCACGCAGCAGGCCCAGCGCGCGGTCGATCAACCTGTCATCCAGCCGTCCCGCTGCTATCAGCGTGGCAATGGGCATCAGTCCTCCTCTGGTCGTCATCGCCGGCCCGACCGCGAGCGGAAAGTCGGCGCTGGCACTGGCGCTTGCTCAACAAAAGGACGGCGTGATCGTCAACGCCGACAGTGCGCAAATCTACCGCGACCTGCCGATTTTAAGTGCGGGACCGTCGGCCGAAGAGCAAGCGTTGGCCGAGCACCGCCTGTTTGCCGTTCGCGACGGCGCCCAGCCCTGTTCAGCGGCCGAATGGGCAAAGCTGGCGCGGTCCGAAATCGCCGATGTGCAAGCCAGCGGCCGGTTGCCGATCCTGGTCGGAGGCACCGGCCTGTACCTGCGCACTCTGCTGGAGGGGATCGCGCCGGTGCCGGCAATCGATCCCGAGCTTCGCCAGCGGATTCGCGAAGCACCGGTGACGCAAAATCGCGCAAAGCTCGAGGCGCTTGATCCGGGCGCGGCTGCCCGGCTGAAGCGCGGCGATGCAGCGCGGACAGCGCGCGCGCTCGAGGTCGTTCTAGCGACCGGTCGCACACTAGCCGAATGGCAGCAGGCGAAATCCGGCGGCATTGCAGCCGATGTTGATCTGCGCCCGCTGATACTGCTCCCGCCTCGGCCCTGGCTTTACGCACGCTGCGACGAACGCTTCCGCGCGATGATCAATAGGGGTGCTGCGGCGGAGGTTGAACGGCTGCTCGCGCGCGCTCTCCACCCCAACCTGCCGGTGATGCGCGCGATCGGAGTCCAGGAAATCGCCGCGATGCACCGCGGCGAGCTGTCACCGGAAGCGGCAATTGGCGCAGGGCAACAGGCGACCCGCCGCTACGCCAAGCGCCAGTACACCTGGTTCGCCCACCAGCCGCCCGCGGAGTGGCCCCGGTGCGCGGAAGCTCTCACCCCTGCCGTTCGGGCTGAACTTGTCGAAGCCCTGTCTTTGCCTTTGCTGCGGGAAAAGTAGAAGGACAGCCCTTCGACGAACTCGGGGCGAACTGTTTTGAGGTTATTGCGAGACGCAGACATCGACCCCGCGCCGCTCGCCGGCAAGCGCGTGGCGATCGTCGGCTACGGCAACCAGGGTCGGGCGCAGGCGCTGAACCTGCGGGACAGCGGCATCGAGGTCATCGTCGGGCTGCGCGGCGCCTCGGGCAGCACGAGGGAGGCGGAAGCTTCAGGTCTCTCCACCGGCTCGATCCCGGGTGCAGTCGGAAGTGCGGATGTCGTCATGATGCTGGCGCCTGACGAGGTCCACACGACGCTATATCGCGAGATCGAGCAGCATTTGCGCCAAGGGGCAGCGCTCGGCTTCAGCCACGGCCTCTCCGTCCGCTTCGGCTTCGTTCAGCCGCGCGGGGACCTCGACGTGTTCATGGTCGCGCCAAAGGGACCGGGCACGGCGCTGCGATCGTTGTACGAGCAAGGCCGCGGAATGATCGGACTGTGGGCTGCCGAGCAGGACTCAACCGGACAGGCGCGTGACATCGCTCTCGCTTACGGCCGGGCGATCGGCTGCGGCCGGGCCGGGCTGATCGAGTCGAGCTTCGCCGAGGAAAGCGAAGCGGACCTGTTCAACGAACAGGCGGTGGTATGGGGCGCCGTGCCGGAGCTTCTGATCGCCGGCTTCGATACGCTGCTAGCCGGCGGCGTGTCGCCGGAAGTGGCGTTCCTGGAATGCGTGGGCGAACTGAAGCTCCTCGCCGACTTGATCGAAGCACGCGGTATCGCCGGAATGCGCGAAGCGATCTCCAATACGGCGGAACTCGGCGCATTTTTGGGCGGCCCTCGGATCGTCGACGACGGGGTTCGCGCCCGTATGGTTGAAGTGCTCGCCGAAGTGCGCGCCGGGGCGTTCGCGACCGAACTCAGAGCGGAGGAAGCCTCGGGCTATGCGCGGCTGAAGCAAGCCCGGAGCGAAGCGCGGCAGGCGCCGGCGGAGCAGGTGTTCAGGCGCCTTGGCGAAGGCTGATCAGCCGACCAGGCTGTCCTCATCGACCTGTCGGGATCCAGTGCTTGCGCGCTCGAGGTAGGCCCGCTGCATGCGGCGGTGAGCTTCCGCGACGCTGGGGTCGCTTGCTGCGGAGGCTGCCTCCTGCTCTTCAGCTGCCCGTTGCGCGAAGTAGATCCGGTCGTCGGTGTCCATCACGGCCTCCCTCAGCTTCGGGGCGATAGCACAAAGGTGACCGTGAGTCGCAACGGGCCTTTGGTCCACGCGAGCCCTACCTTCGACCGAACAGCTTCTCGATCTCGCCGTGCCCGAGCTTTACCCAGGTCGGCCGGCCATGATTGCATTGGCCCGACCGCGGCGTGACTTCCATCTCGCGCAGCAATGCATTCATCTCGGCTACCGAGAGCACGCGCCCCGCTCGGACCGAGCCGTGGCAGGCGATGGTCGCTGCGACGAGATCGAGCTTGTCGCGCAGGCTCAGCGCTCCGCCCAGGGCTGCAATTTCGGCCGCCAAGTCGACGACCAGGCCCGCCACATCCGTCTTGCCGAGCGCGGCGGGGACGGCGCGCACCAGCATCGTCGTCGAACCGAACCGCTCCAGGACGAGCCCTAGCCCGGCCAGTTCGCCGGCCGCACCTTCCAGGCGATCGCAGTCGGGCTCCTCGAGGTCCACCACTTGCGGGATCAGCAATGCCTGCTTCGCCACGGCGCCGCCCTCTCGCGCGGCCCGCATCCGTTCCAGCAGCAGGCGCTCGTGCGCCGCATGCTGGTCGACGATGACCAATCCGTCTTTGGCCTCGGCGACGATATAGGTCGCGGCCACCTGACCGCGCGCGACGCCTAGCGGATAGCTCGGCGCCGGTTCGCTGGCCGGCTCGGCACGACCGTGGGGGACGAAGCTGACTGGCTGAAAGCTCTGCTGTTCCTCCTGGACCGCTCCTGGCCGCCATTGTTCGATGTCGGCATCGCGAGCGTAGCTAGCACTACTGGTCCACATCACCGGGGCTGCCGCCTGCTCGCGCGCGGCGCTGCGCCCGCTTTGCTCGTCGAGGGCGCGGCGGAGCCCGCCGACGATCACGCCACGCACTGCGGCGGGGTCGCGGAACCGGACCTCGGTCTTGGCCGGATGGACGTTGACGTCCACCTCCTCGAGCGGGACCTCGAGGAACAAGGCGGCAATCGGGTGTCGGTCGCGGGCGATCAGGTCGCGATAAGCGGCCCGGAGAGCGCCCACCAGCAGCCGGTCCTTCACCGGCCGGGCGTTCACGAACAGATATTGCTGGTCAGCGACTCCGCGGTTGAAGGTGGGCAAGCTGATCACCCCCGTCAGCCGGACCCCGTCACGAGCGCAATCGATACCAACGCCATGCCGGTCCAGCTCGTGGCTCAGCAGCGCCGCTACCCGCTCCGGCGCGTCGGACGCCTGCAGGCTGAGGATCCTGCGCCCGTCATGGTCCAGGCTGAAGCCGACATCGCTCCGCGCCATGGCAAGCCGCTTCACGGCGTCCAGGCAGCCCGAATATTCCGCCCGCGGGCTGCGCAGGAACTTGCGGCGCGCGGGCACCTTGTCGAACAGGCCTTCGACGCGGATGCGGGTGCCGGCCGGCACGGCGGCAGGCCCCTCCCCGACCGCTTGCCCGTGGTCGATGGCGATGCGCCATCCATCCGCGCCCCCGGCCCTGCTCTCGATTATCACCCGCGCGACGCTGGCGATCGACGGCAACGCCTCGCCGCGGAAGCCGAAGCTCGCCACGCGGTCGATGGCGTCGTCGGGGAGCTTGGAAGTGGCGTGCCGCTCCAGCGCCAGCCGTATTTCGTCCGGGGTCATGCCGCAACCGTCGTCGGCGACCTCGATTAGTTCGAGCCCACCCGCCGCCAGCCGCACCGCTACGTGCCCCGCGCCGGCGTCGAGGGCGTTCTCAACCAGCTCCTTGAGGGCGCTTGCCGGCCGCTCCACCACCTCGCCGGCGGCAATGCGGTTGACCAGTTCGGGGGGCAGCCTTCTTATTGACATGGCCGGGGTCTTATCCCAATCCGAAGGGGCCGGCGACGCCCTGATTTTCGCCAAGATTCAGAGCGCATTCAATGGATAGAGTTCAACGCAAAGTTAAGCCGCGAAGTCCCGCTTCGCTGCTTGGCGGGGATTAGGCGAGAGACGGGGATCACATGTTCTGGACGCGTTGGTTCAAATGGATGTCTCACGACATGGCGATCGATCTCGGGACCGCCAACACGCTCGTCTACGTCCGCGGCCGCGGGATCGTCCTGAACGAGCCGTCGGTGGTCGCGATCGAGACCATCAACGGGGTCAAGAAGGTCAAGGCGGTCGGCGAGGACGCCAAGCTGATGATGGGCAAGACGCCGGATCAGATCGAAGCCATCCGGCCGTTGCGGGACGGCGTGATCGCCGACATCGATGTCGCCGAGCAGATGATCAAGCACTTCATCCACAAGGTGCACGGCGGCAAGATGCGCGCCTGGCGCTTCCCGGAGATCGTGAT
>CADCVY010000006.1:0-5830 GCA_902806275.1 uncultured Sphingomonas sp.
ATGCAGGACGACCTCTCGCGCATGGAGGGCGTTGGCGACGTCAACGTATTCGGCGCTCCTTATGCGATGCGCATCTGGCTCGACCCGGCGCGGCTTGCGAGCTTCCAGCTAATGCCGAGCGACGTCATCGCCGCGATTGCCAGCCAGAACACGGAGATTGCGGCGGGCGAAGTCGGTGGCATGCCACAGCCTGCAGGGCAGATGATCAACGCCACGGTGACCGCCCAGTCTCGCCTCCAGACGCCCGAGCAGTTCCGCGCCATTATCGTGAAATCCGACCCGTCCGGCGCCCGCGTGCTGCTCGGCGACGTCGCGCGCGTCGAGCTTGGGGCCGAGAATTATTCGGTGCGGACCCGCGTCAACGGCCACCCGGGCGCCGGCATGGGTATCTTTCTCGAGCCGGGCGCCAATGCACTCGACACTTCCGAGCGGGTCAAAGCGAGGGTGGAGCAGATCGCCGAGCGCATGCCTCCCGGCTATCGCTTCGCTTATGCCAACGACACCACCAACTTCATCAAACTGTCGATCAAGGAGGTAGTGAAGACGCTTCTGGAAGCCATCCTGCTGGTCGTCATCGTAATGTTCGTTTTCCTGCAATCGTGGCGCGCGACCCTGATCCCGTTCGTCGCGGTGCCCGTCGTGCTGCTGGGGACGTTCGCTATCCTCTACTTCCTCGGATTTTCCATCAACACGCTGACCCTGTTCGGCCTTGTCCTCGCGACCGGCCTGCTGGTCGACGACGCGATCGTGGTCGTTGAGAACGTCGAGCGCTTGATGCACGAGAACCCGGAGATGGGCGCGCACCAGGCAACCATCCTGTCGATGGAACAGATCCAGGTGGCGCTGATCGCCATTGCGCTGGTGCTGTCGGCGGTGTTCCTGCCGATGATCTTCTTCGGCGGCTCGACGGGCGTCATCTACCGCCAGTTCTCCGCCACCATCGTGTCGGCCATGGCGCTGTCGGTGTTCGTTGCGCTGATCCTCAGCCCGGCGATCGCCGCCAACCTGCTTCGGCCGCAGCATGCCAGTGTCGAGGCGACCTTTGTCGGTCGCCGCGCACCACGGCTTGCCCACTTCGTCGAGGTCGCGCGAAGCAAGTTCAACACCGGCTTTGAGCGGCTGACGAACTGGTACGTCGGCAGCGTTGGCTGGGTGGTCGACCGCAAATGGTTGTTCCTTAGCCTTTACGCCCTCGTCTGCGCACTGTTGATCTTTCTCTACATGCGCCTTCCCACTGGCTTCATCCCCACCGAGGACCAGGGCGCGGCGCAGGTCCAGTTCCGGCTTCCCGCGGGCGCCACCATGACCCGCACCCGTGACGTGCAGGAGACCGTCGAAGGCTATTTCCTGCGCGGGCCGGAGAAGGATAATGTCGTCACTTACTTCACCGTCGCCGGCGGCGGCCAGGGCGCTGCGGGGCAGAACAGCGGCCAGGCGTTCGTCAACCTCGCCGACTATGGACAGCGCACGGACAAGGAAAACAGCGCCGATGCGATCGTGGAGCGCGCCGGGGGCGCGTTCCGCGGGTTGCGCGATGCCCAGGTGTTCGCACTCGTGCCCGGCGCGATCCGCGGCCTTGGGCAGTCTTCCGGCTTCCAGGTTCAGCTTCAGAATACCGGCGGCATGAGCAAGGAGGACTTTCAGGCAGCGCGCGATCAATTGCTTGCTGCCGCCACGGCCCACCCTCGCCTCACTTCGGTCAGGCCGAGCGAACTGCCCGACGTGTCCAGCCTCCAGGTCGAGATCGATCAGCAGCGGCTGGCGGCGCTTGGCGTGAACCCGAGCGACGTCAACAACACGCTCTCGGCAGCTTGGGGCGGCCGCTACGTCAACGATTTCGTCGACCGGGGTCGGGTCAAGCGCGTCTATGTCCAGTCCGACGCCAGCTATCGCGCCGCGCCGTCGGACATCGACCAATGGTTCGTGCGCAACAACCAGGGCGAGATGGTGCCCTTTTCGTCCTTTGCGCAGCTGAACTGGACCACTACGCCGACCAGCGTCTCCCGTTTCCAGGGCTACCCGGCCTATGAAATCCAGGGCCAGGGCGCGCCCGGCGTCAGCTCGGGCGAGGCGATGAGCATCATCGAGGATCTCGCCGCTCGGTACCCCGGCGTCGACGTCGGCTGGTCCGGCCAATCGTATCAGGAGCGCCAATCGTCGGGTCAGGCGCCGGTGCTCTACGCCATATCGCTGATCGTCATCTTCCTCTGCCTGGCGGCGCTCTATGAGAGCTGGTCAATCCCGATCGCGGTGCTGCTGGTGATCCCGCTCGGGCTGGTCGGCGCCGTGGTCGGCGTGTCGCTGCGCGGTCTGCAGAACGACGTGTTCCTGCAAATCGGCCTGCTGACCACCATGGGACTGACCGCCAAGAACGCCATCCTGATGGTCGAGTTCGCCGAGCGCGCCGAAAAGGAAGGCAAGAGCGTGATCGACGCGGCGGTCGAAGCCGCGCGAATCCGGCTTCGCCCAATCCTGATGACCAGCTTCGCCTTCATCTTCGGCGTGCTCCCGCTCGCGCTCGCCACGGGCGCGGGCGCCAACAGCCGCTCGGCGATCGGCACCGCCGTGATCGGCGGCATGCTGACCGCGACAGTGCTGGCAATTTTCTACATCCCCTTATTCTTCGTCCTGGTCCGCCGTGGGGTGCGCGACGGGGTCGTGGTGATCCGCGAACGGTTCCGCCGCGGCAAGGTCGCGCCCGCGTGAGGCACTGCGCCGCGCTCCTCGGGCTGCTGGCGGCGGGCTGCACGACCATGGAGCCCGCCTACGTGCGCCCGGAAACGTCGGTATCGCCGTCGTGGCCGGTGGGCGACCCGTACCTGCGCGCAGTTGAGGCGCCCCTGCCTGCCTTTACCTATCGTGACATGTTCCAGGACCTGCGCCTGCAGACGCTGGTACAGCAAGCGCTGGCAAACAACCGCGATTTGCGGGTGGCGGCTGCCAACATCGTCGCCGCGCGCGAACGCTACCGCATCCAACGCTCCAACCAACTGCCGCAAGTGGATGCGACCGGTGGCGCCACTGCGACCAGCCGCGAAGCCGCCACCGCCACTGGCGGCAGGGAGCGTGACTTCACCGCCCAGTACAACCTTGGCGCCGGCATTAATAATTTCGAGCTCGACCTGTTCGGCCGCTTGCGCTCCCAATCCAACGCCGAGCTCAACCGCTACTTCGCGACGGAGGCCGGCGCTCGGGCGACGCGGCTGACGCTCGTCGGAGACATCGCCGACGCCTGGCTTGCCCATGCGGCGGACCAGAGCCTGCTGCTGATCGCGCAGCAGACCGCCGACAGCGCCCAGCGCAGCGTTCGCCTGACACGCCTGCGGCTGGAAGGCGGCGTGGCACCGCGCACGGATCTGCGCCAGGCCGAGCAGATCCTGTTCCAGGCTCAGGCCGATCTCGCCCAGCAGCGCACTGCGGTCGCGCAGGACGTCAACCTGCTGCAGCTGCTGGTCGGCGGCCCGATCGCGCGCGGCTATCTGTCCGGCTCAATCGAGGAAGCGGCGGGTACCGTGGTGGCGCTGCCGGCGGGCACGAGCTCGTATGTCCTCCTGCGGCGTCCGGACGTAGTCGAAGCCGAGTACCAGTTGCGAGCGGCCAACGCCGACATCGGGGCAGCGCGAGCGGCGCTGTTCCCGCGCATATCGCTGACCGGCCTGCTCGGTCTCGCCAGCACCGCGCTGACCAGCCTGTTCACCGGCTCCGCACTTTCTTTGAGCGCGGGCGCGGACGTCGGCTACACAGTTTTCGACGCCGGGGCTGGCCGCGCCAACGTCCGGCTGACCGAGGCGCAGCGTGCCGCGGCCGTGGCTTCATACCAACGGACGATCCAGAGCGCCTTCCGCGAAGTTGCCGACGCCCTCGCCCGCCGCGGCACGATCAACGACGAGATCGGCGCGCGCCAGCGCCAGAAAGCCGCCGCGGCGGACACCTATCTGCTGACCGAAGCGCGCTACCGCGCAGGGATCGACAACTTCCTCGCCAGCCTGGATGCCCAGCGCTCCTTGTACGCCGCGCAGCGCACCTTGGTGCAAACGCAGCTGACCGCATCGCAGAATCTCGTGGAGTTGTACCAGGCGATCGGCGGTGACCCGTTGCTGCAGAACCTGCCGGTCTGTCAGCCGCTGCCCTCGGCCAACAGCGCCAGCAGCGCGAACGTCGCCAGCCAGTGCTCGCCCATATAGTCGCCGGCGACGTGCGGCATGGCGGCGGCAAGATGCTCGTCCGCTGCCGCTTGCGCGATTGAGCGCTCGGGGTCCGCCAGCAGCGGGGCGATGCTCCTCCAGCACCAGGCGCGGCTGAGGTTCAGGCCGTCGAGATGCGCGATCTTGCCATCGCTGCGGTCGCTTACCGTAGCGGGCTGGAACAAGGCCGCCGGTTCGCGCTGCGCCAAGCGTGGGAGGAAGCCTCGAAACCACCCTGCAAACCGATCCGGGTGTGCCCGCGCCATGCACAGGGCCTCCGTCAGCGCCGGGGACAGGAACTCATCGCCCCCAGGCTCCCAGGCCTGGCAATCCTGGTCGCCTCCGAACCAGTGCAGAATGCGGTCGCGGATCAGCGCCGCTAACGAGGGGTCGAACGCATCCGCCCACTCGAGCGACAGGACCAGCGCGAACGGTGTGTTGAAGTGGGTCCCGACCCGAATGGGATAGGTCAGGATTGGCAGGTAGTCGTGCAGGCGCCCGGCGATGGACCGCGCAAACGGCTCAAGGTTGCCGCCCCATTCCCGATCCGCTTGCCGTGCCGCTTCGAGATGAAGGGCGAGCAGCCACGCCCAGCCGTAAGGCCGCTCGAACGTCCGGCTGGTCGGCCGCTCGAAATAGGCTTGCTCCCGCGACACCTTATCCAAGGTGAAGCTGCGGTCGGCAACAACCGCGATCTGCTTCGCCTCCGCCATGTCCGGGAACAGCCGGCGCAGCGTCAGCAAGGTCCACCAGCCATGGACGCAGCTGTGCCAGTCGAAGCTGCCGAAGAAGATCGGGAACAGCTCCCGGGGCGCATGCACGTCGTCTGGCCCGGTGACGACATGGTCGAGCTTGTACGGGTAACGCTTGCGGACATGGCCGAGGGCAATGCGCGCAAAATTGCCGGCGAGCTGTTGGTCGAGCTTCACCGGAACGCCGCAAAGTAGATGATCACGATGTTGGCAATCAGCAGCGGCAGCGCGGTCGCGATCTGCGCCTTGATGACGCCGTACTGGTCCTTGAGCTTGAGCAGAGCGGCCGGCACGATGTTGAAGTTGGCGGCCATCGGGGTCATCAGCGTCCCGCAGAAGCCGGCGAGCATTCCAACAGCGCCGACTACCGCCGGGTCGCCGCCGTAGCCGACGATCAGCAGTGGCACGCCGATCGCTGCCGCCATCACCGGGAAAGCCGCGAACGCATTGCCCATGATGATCGTGAAAAGCGCCATGCCGAGCCCGAACACCGCGGCGGTCAGGAACACGCTGCCTTCCGGGATCACCGAACGGGTGGTGGAGCCGATGATCTCGCCGACGCCGGCTGCCGCAAACAGCACGCCGAGCGCCGCCAGCATCTGCGGCAGCACGGCAGCCCAGCCGATTGCGTCGATCAACCGCCTGCCCTCCTGCAGCGGCGCCACGGCCGGCGGACGAAGCCACACGAAGATCGTGGCCAGTGCAAGCAGGACACCAAGGCCAAGGAAGACGTAGGTCTCGCGCTTGGCCTCGATCCAGCCAAGCTCGCCGACGGGAGTGTAGTTGTAGATCAGCGTACCGACGAGCGCCGTCGCCGGAATGATCAGGGCCGGCAGGAACAGCTTATTGCCGAGCTGGTCCGTCCAGCCCTGCCGCTCGACCTCGCTAGTGGTC
>CADCVY010000006.1:5840-6460 GCA_902806275.1 uncultured Sphingomonas sp.
GGCTGCGACCGATGAAGCCGAAGCCCGCCAGGGCGGCGAGGCCGAGCACCAGCAACCCGTTGCCGAAGTCGCTGAGGTAATCGCCGGCGAGCAGGCTAAGCGCCATCAGGCCCCAAAACGCCGCATTGCCGAACCGCTTGGAATGGGAGTGGTCAAGCGCGCTCAGCAGCGCGAAGGCGGCAAACATCAACCCGGCCAGCGCGAACAGCCATTGCATCGTGATCATCGAGCGCGCCCCGCCAGGCTGCGGTCGAGCATCAGCAAACGGCTGCCATGAATCAGGAACGCAACGACCGCGCTCGGGATTGCCCACAGCGCCAGCTCCAGCGGCGCCAGATTGTAGCCGTAGGTCGCCAGCGTCTGCTGGATCAGAACGATTGAGCCGATGGCGAAAAAGATGTCCTCGCCGAAGAACAGGCCGACATTGTCAGTTGCCGCCGAATAGGCCTTCACCTTTTCCGCGATGGGCTCGTCCAGTTCGCCGTGCTGCTTCTCGGCGGCTGCAATCGCCATTGGCGCGACTAGCGGCCGCACCGTTTGCGCATGCCCTGCAGTCGAATGCAGGCCGATGGCCGCCGTGAGCTGGCGATAGAGCAGGTACAGCACCAGCAGCCGCCCGG
>CADCVY010000007.1 GCA_902806275.1 uncultured Sphingomonas sp.
GGAAATATCGCCGACGTGCCGAGCCGGTCTTTGCTGTCGCGGCTGACCGATCATTACATGCAGATCATCGCTAACCGCGCCCCGGTCGGCTTCGAAGCCGAGTTCGACAACCAGCGCGGCGAGAGCATCTGTTATCGCGGCATCCTGATGCCCTTCTCGTCAGACGGCGACACGATCGACTTCATCTATGGGGTGATCAACTGGAAGCGCGGCGGCGTGATTGAAGTGAGCGCGTCGCCGGTTGCCGCCGTCCCAGCCGCCATTGCTGCAACAGACGAACCCGCCGCACCCGAGCTGCCGCCACTGGACCTCGATGAGCAGCTGCAGGTCGCGAACGCGGCAACTTGGGAGCCGGAAGCGGCAAGCGGCATGCAGGTGCCTTTCGCCGATCCCGAACCCGTGGAAAGAGAGGCCGAAGCGCCGCTCCACTTCAGCTGGGAAGACGGCCCACTCGCCGAGGCAGATGATGTCAAGGCGATAGATCTGGACGCCAATCCCGGTCTTGCCGACCGTCTGTGGGCGGCCCGCGAAACGGCCGAGGCGGTCAAGGCCGGCGAAGGCCGCACCCGTTCGGCACTCTACAAGGCGCTGTCGCTGGCATACGAATTCGCCGTGGCCGCCCACGGCAATCCCGCCGATCTTGCCGAGCTTCTCGATGAATCCGGCGTCAAGGCGCAGGCCCGCGCGCCGATGACGCCGATCGTCAAACTCGTGTTCGGCATCGACTATGACAAGGCGCGGCTGACCGAGTTCGCCGCCGCTTTGTGCTTCGCGCAGCGCCAGCAGGTTGCGCCCGGCGGCTTCCAGGAGCTGATCGAACAGCAGCCAGGCGGCCTCAAGGGGCTGGTTGCGGCCGAAAGGCAAGCGCGCCGGCCGGCGGAGAAGTCTGACACGCGCTGCGATGCGGCCCGGGCGCGGCTGCGCTCGGTACCTCCCATGGCATTGGCCGACCTCCGCTCGAACGAGGAGTTCGCCGTGGTCGTCACGCGGCGGGCAGCCGATGGTCGTCACGAAGCGGTTGCACTGGTCGTGGACGAGGCGCTGGTCGCACGCGCGATCCGCAAAGCCGCTTAACAGCCGTTGCCAACGGGCTCGGGGTTGTCGCCCTTGTGAGCGCGGGTCTATAGGCGCGCCCGCACCTCCTCACTCGCGGAGCACAATCTTTCCATGACGGCCCACACGCGTATGGCCCAGCCGCTGGTCGAGTCCATCCGCAAAGCGCTGACCCGCAACGCCTTGCCGGGGGAGACAAGGAGCTTCTCGCGCGAAGCGGAACGCGAGGCCGCGCAGTTCCTTGCGGAAGTGGCGGCCCGGCGCCGTGCTGGCCATGTCGCGCTTGGAATCGAGTCGACCGGTGGTGAAGCGGGACACCGGCGGATGCGGATCGGCATCTGCAATGATGATATGCCGTTCCTGGTCGATTCCATCGCCAACGCCATTGCCGGTCGGCAGCTGACGATCCATCGCCTGCTGCACCCCGTCGTCTGCGTCACTCGTGACGCGCAGGGCGTGCTGCAGGCCGTGGAGCCGCTATGTGACGACAAGAGCCGCCGCGAATCCCTGATGTATATCGAACTGGACCGTGCCGACTCCCGGGGTCGCCAGGAGCTGGCGGCCGAGCTCAGGGGCGTGCTCGGCGACGTTCGCGCCGCAGTGCGCGACTGGAAGGCGCTCCAAGCGAAAATGCGCGAGGATGCCGGGCAGATCGACGACCCGGAGGGCGCGGCCTTGCTCAATTGGTTCGCCGATGGCGCCCTGACGTTGCTCGGCTACCATGAGGAACGCCCCGGCAAGGTGCCGACCAACGGCCTTGGCGTGTTCAGCATTCCGGGCGATCCAACCGACGAGGGCGGCTGCAACGGCGCCATGCGCTACCTGGCGAGTGGGGAAGTGCCGCTGATGGCCAAGGCCGAGCGCCGCTCCACCGTTCACCGCCGGGTGCCGCTTGACCTGGTCGTCGTGCCCCTGCGCGAAAAGGGCAAGGTCACCGGCATCGGCGTCCACGCGGGGCTATGGACCAGCGAGGGCCTGCGGGTGCCTCCCGAAGAGGTGCCGGTGCTCAGGCGTCGGCTGCAGCAACTCGACGAAAGTTTCGGATTCGACCCGACGGGGCACTCCGGCAAGGCATTGCGTCACGCCTTCGGCTCGCTTCCCCGCGACTTGCTAATCAGCCTCAGCGGCGAGGCCGTGCGCGAGCTGGTGATGATGGCGATGTCGCTGGCCGACCGGCCGCGGCCGGCGCTGCTTCAGGTCCGTAGCATTCTTCAGGGACAGCTGTTCACTTTCGTCTGGCTGCCGCGCGAGGAGCTGACGACTGCTCGGCGAACGGCGATCGCGCTGCTGCTCGAAAGCGAAGTCGGCACCAGTATCACCAGCTGGTCGGTCGAGCTTGGCGACGGCGACCTCGCGCTGATCCGCTACACCCAGTATATCGACGCTGCCGCGCCGAACCCGGACTCCGAGGCCCTGGATGCAGCCGTGGTCGAGATGGTCCGCGGCTGGGCTCCCGCAGTCGAGGCCGAACTGATCCAGGCAGTCGGACCAACGCGCGCGACGCGCCTGGCGCTGACGTATTTCGGCGAATTCCCGGACGGCTACCGCGCCCGCACCGCGCCCGACGAGGGAGCAGCCGACATCCTTCGGCTCAGCGCTCTCCAGGGCGACGATGACCGTGCCGTGCGGATTTGGCGGTCCGACGGCGACGCGCCTCAGTTGCTTCGCCTCAAGACGTATCGCAGCGGCGGGCTGATACCGCTGTCGGAAGTGGTGCCGGTGCTGGAGAACTTTGGTTTTCGCGTACTGGAGGAGGTGCCCACGTCCCTCGCCGATGGCCAGGGGTACATCCACGATTTCCGCGTCGAAGTCGGCAGCGAAGCCGACGTCGAAAGCATCATCGCTCGTCTTGGCGACATCGAAACGGCAATTTCCCACGTCCTGTGCGGCTCGGCGGAAGACGACGAATTCAACCAACTGGTTCTTTATGCCGGGCTCGACACGCAGGCGGTGGTCTGGCTGCGCGCCTGGTTCCGCTACCTACGCCAGACCGGCAGCAGCTTCGGCCTGATCACCATCGTCGACGCGCTCCGCCGCGCGCCGCAGGCCACCCGCGCTCTGATCGATCTGTTCGTCGCGACTCACGATCCTTCGGTCAAAGGGCGGGAGCGCCTGCTCGAGGCGCACCGGGCTGAGCTCGACGCCGCGCTCGGCCGCATCCGCTCGATCGATGACGACCGCATTCTCCGCCGCCTCCGCGCGTTGGTCGAGGCGGTGGTCAGGACCAACGCGTTCGCGCCCGCGGCGCATGAGGCATTGGCGTTCAAGATCAACAGCTCGTTGGTGCCCGGCCTTCCCGCGCCGGTCCCGTGGCGCGAGATCTGGGTCTACAGCCCGCGCGTCGAGGGCATCCACCTGCGCGGCGGCCCCGTCGCGCGCGGCGGCCTGCGCTGGTCCGACCGGCGGGACGATTTCCGTACCGAGATCCTGGGATTGATGAAGGCGCAGCTGGTCAAGAACGCGGTGATCGTCCCGACCGGCGCAAAGGGCGGCTTCTACCCCAAGCAGCTGCCCCCGGCGGCCAACCGCGACGCCTGGCTCTCCGAAGGGACGGAAAGCTACCGCATCTTCATCCGCTCGCTGCTGTCGGTGACCGACAACCTCCTCAACGACAAGGTGGTTCACCCGGAAGGCGTGGTCGTTCACGACGGCGACGACCCCTATTTCGTCGTTGCGGCCGACAAGGGCACCGCGACGTTCTCTGATATCGCCAACGCCATCGCCCTCGAGCGCAATTTCTGGCTGGGTGATGCTTTCGCCAGCGGCGGCTCGAATGGTTACGACCACAAGGCAATGGGGATCACGGCGCGGGGCGCCTGGATCTCGGTGCAGCGGCACTTCCTCGAAATGGGCATCGACGTCCAATCGGACCCGATCACCGTCGCTGGCTGCGGCGACATGTCGGGCGACGTGTTCGGCAACGGCATGCTGCTGTCCAAGGCGCTCAAGCTCGTCGCCGCCTTCGACCATCGCCACATCTTCATCGACCCCGACCCCGACCCGGCCGCGAGTTGGGGCGAGCGCAACCGTTTATTCGAGCTGCGGCGGTCCAGCTGGGATGATTACGACCGCAAGTTGCTGTCCAAGGGTGGCGGCATTTTCCCGCGCACCGAAAAGTCGATCCAGCTGAGCAAGGAAGCGCAGGCGGCGCTTGGCATCGAGGCGCCGACCGCCGACCCCGCGACGCTGATCAACGCGATCCTCAAGGCGCCCGTCGACCTGCTGTGGTTCGGCGGCATCGGCACCTACATCAAGGCCTCGACCCAAAGCCATGCCAACGTCGGCGATCCCACCAGCGACCCGCTCCGCGCCGACGCCGCGGAGCTTCGTGCCAAAGTCATCGGCGAAGGCGCCAACCTCGCGATCACCCAGGCTGGGCGAATCGAGTTCTCGGAGGGGGGCGGCCGCATCAACACCGACTTCATCGACAACAGCGCCGGGGTCGACTGCTCGGACAATGAGGTCAACATCAAGATCCCGCTCAACCGCGAAATGCGGGAGGGGCGGCTGTCACTGGCCAAGCGCAACACTCTGCTCGCCAAGATGACGGACGACGTGGCGGCCCTCGTCCTGGAGGACAATCGCCTGCAGACGCTGGCGCTGTCCATTGCAGAGTCGGGCGGAGCACATGCCTTGCCCGGCCACGTGCGCACGATTGAATTGCTGGAAGCTTCCGGCCGCCTCGACCGCAAGGTCGAAGGGCTGGGCTCGAGCGAAGAATTGATGCGCCGTGCGCAGGAGAACCGCGGCCTGACCCGGCCCGAGCTCGCCGTCGTGCTGTCGCTGTCCAAACTTGCGCTTCAGGACGCCGCCGAGAAGCTGCGCTTGTCGGAGGACGGGCTGGTCGGCCCGCAGCTGTTCGACGCCTTTCCTAAACCCATGCGCAAGCCGCATGCGGATGCCATCCGTGCGCACCGGCTGCGTGACCAGATTCTCGCAACCAAAGTCGCCAATCGGCTGGTGAACCGGCTTGGGCCGGGCATTGCCTTCGGCCTCACCGAGGAGGAGGGCTCCTCGCTGCAGCAGGTGATCGCGGCTTTCCTGGTGGCAGAGCGGCTGCTCGACCTTGATGATCTTTGGAGTCAAATCGAACGCGACTCGCTGCCGGAAGCGGTGCGGGTCGAACTGCTCGCCATCGCCTCGTCGAGCGTCCGTGCGCATCTGTCGGATATCCTGCGCGCCACCAGCGGCGAAACCAGCGTCAGTGCCTTGACCCGGCTGCTCGAACCCGGTGTTCGAGCCATCTCCGCGGCGACTGCCAAGCTGATCCGCTCGGAAGTTCGCAACGAGGCCGCGGCGAGGAGAGACCGCCTTGTCGCCCTCGGGGCCAGCGAAGATATCGTGAAGGGACTGGTCCGGCTCTACGAACTTGATGGCTTGTTCGGGATCGCGGCGCTTGCTGCCCGCCGCAAGTTGGACGAGTTGGCGGTCACCCGGGCGTACACCAAGCTCGGCGAGACGCTTGGCCTGGACTGGGCGCAGCAGCAGGTCGCCCGCTTCGTGCCGCGCGATCATTGGGAACGGCTGCTGACCGCCGGCCTCGCCCGGGACTTTGAGCAGCTGCGCATCGAGTTCCTCTCGCGAAAGGGCGGCAAGGATCCTGATTCCGCCGTCGATCAATGGATCGAGGCTCAAGGCCCGCGCATCGAGCAGTTCCGGCAGCTGGTCACGCGTGCACGCACGGAGGGCCAGGTTAGCGCCGCCATGCTTGGCCAGATCGCCGGGCAAGCGCGCATTCTGCTCGCTCGCTGAGCAACCGCGTGCACCTGCTGCTGCTGACGCCGGCGCCCGACTTCGCGGAGCCGTTTGCTTGGGCCTTCCACGTGCAGGCCGATGCACTCCGCGCGGAGAAGGCGATGGTCACCGCTAGGCCCTGGACCGACGTGGGCGCGCTTGAGCCATTCGATGCCGTGCTGCCGCTGGTCGCGTGGGGCTATCACCTGCGCTTCACCGAATGGCTCCAAGTGCTCGACCGGCTAGAAAGGGATGCGCGCAGGGTGATCAACCCGGTCCCGCTGCTACGGTGGAATAGTGACAAGGCCTATCTTCAGGAACTTGCCGCCGCCGGTGTTCCGACCGTGCCGACGCTGAGCGTCGACCACCTCAACGAGGCGGCACTGGCGGCCGCTTACGGCTTACTCGGCTGCGACGAAGTGGTGATCAAGCCGGCGGTCAGCGGTGGGGCGACCGGCACCTACCGGCTGCGCGAAGGGGAAGCCGCACGCGTTCCCGGCGACGTGCACGGCCGGCCGATGATGATCCAGCCGTTTCTGTCGTCGATCACCAGCACCGGCGAATATTCGCTGATCCTGTTCGATGGGGTGCTTAGCCACTGCGTCGTTAAGCGCCCGGCATCAGGCGACTTCCGGGTTCAGCCGCATCTTGGCGGGTTCACGGAGCCTTGTGCTCCACCGCTGGGGGCTGAACAGCTGGCCCGACAGGCGTTGTCCGCGGCGCCGGCCGAGGCGGTCTACGCGCGCGTCGATCTCGTCGAGGGCACCGACGGCAAGCTGCAGGTCATTGAGCTGGAATTGGTCGAGCCGGCCTTGTTCCTGGCCCAGGCGCCCATAGCCGCACCGGCTTTCGCTGCCGCGGTGATCTCAGCCGCTGAGAACGCGCGCAAATAGCCACTGGCGGATTGCGGAGGTCAGGTTGGGCGGGTTCTTGGCGCCAAGCCGCGCTTCGTCGATCTGCGCAACCAGGGCGTTGACCGGCAAATGCGCGTCCTGGGCGGCGATTTCCAGCGCGCGCCAGAAGATCGGCTCGAGGCTGATCGAGGTCGGATGACCCGCGATCAGTACCGACCGTTTGATCGGCGGACCATAACCAACCAGTTCCGCTGCCACCGTTCAGTACATGTGCTGGCCGGCGCCGATCGACAAGGTTGATTTCGAAACGAGTTCGAACAGTACGAATTTTTAGGGGTAGCGAGGATTACTGGGCGCACTTAGCTTTCAACTCGCAAGATCCGATCGCGGGCGAGGGCATGTCGGCAGGTTATCAGACGCTGACGGAGAAGGAGAAGCAGACGCTTCGCCTGATCGTGCGCGGTCACGACGCAAAATCGACCGCTCAGCACCTGGGGCTGTCGGTGCATACCGTCAACGAGCGGCTCCGCGACGCGCGTCGAAAGCTGCAGGTGTCGAGCAGCCGGGAAGCCGCGCGGCTGGTGCTGAATGCCGAGGGCGGTCACCGCGAAAAGCTCGGGGACAAGCCAATCGGGGAAGCCGCCGCAGGTCCGGTTGTGACAAGTGCAGCGGGCACCCGCCGGGCATTGTGGCGACGCGCCGCCTGGCTGACCACAGGAGCTGTCACCATGTCGATCTTCGCTGCCGTTCTCGCACTTTCTTCCCTCACCGCGACCGGGCCGCAGTCCGGCTCGGCGGTAGGCACTGCCGTCCCCGCGGCGGCGGTGAACGAAACCGATGTCGTCCGTTCGGCGCGTAATTGGCTGGTGCTCGGCGACCAGGGCCGCTGGGCCGAGGGATGGGGCGCGACCAGCAGCGAGTTCCAGCGGCTCAATACGGTCGAACGCTGGGCGGAGGCGGCGACGCAGGTGCGGGTGCCGCTCGGCGCCGTGATCTCCCGCACCACGTTGAGCCAGGAAAGCGTCCCGGCGCCGCCGGCTGGCGTCGAGGTCGTCAAGTTCCGCACCAGCTTCGCCAACAAGGCGAACGTCATCGAAACGGTCAGCCTTGCCAAGGAAGGCGCCGCGTGGCGGGTGGTCGGGATCTACGTCGACTGAGTCTTTGTCTTCGACGGTGCGTCAGTACATGTGCTGGCCACCGTTGATCGACAGGGTCGATCCGGTCACGAAGCCGGCATTCTCGTCGACCAGAAAGACGACTCCGCGGGCGATCTCCTCGGCCTTGCCGAGGCGGCCCACCGGAATCCGGGCGACGATCTTGCCCAGCACGTCCTCCGGCACCGCGGCCACCATGTCGGTGTCGATGTAGCCCGGCGCGATCGCGTTCACCGTGATTCCGGCTCGGGCACCCTCCTGGGCCAGTGCCTTGGTGAAACCATGGATGCCGGATTTCGCCGCGGCATAGTTGACCTGGCCGTACTGGCCGGCCTGGCCGTTGATCGAGCCGATGTTGACGATGCGACCGTACTTGCGGCCGGTCATGCCGTCGAACACCGCCTTGGCCATGTTGAAGCAGCCGCCAAGGTTGGTGTCGATGACCTCTTGCCACTGCTGCTGATCCATGCGCTTCATGGTCGTGTCGCGCGTAATGCCGGCGTTGTTGACCAGCACGTCGACGGGGCCGAGTTGCTCTTCGACCTGTCGCACCCCGTCCTGGCAGGCATTGTAATCGGCGACGTTCCACTTGAACGCACGGATGCCGGTGCGTTCGCTGAACTCGCGCGCGCGTTCGTCGTTGCCGGCGTAATTCGCGGCCACTTCAATGCCCATGTCCTTGAGGGCAATGCTGATCGCTTCACCGATGCCGCGCGTGCCGCCGGTGACAATCGCCACTCGAGCCATGTCCTGTCTCCCTGTTGCTTGGAGCGGCGCTTATTCTTGGCGCAGCCAGCCCGCAAGTTCGCGGACGACAAGCCGTTCCAGCATGACGATGCTTTCGACGCTGTCGTTGAGGCATTCAAGCAAGGCAAACCGCTCGCCACCCCCTTCGATGAAGGTGTCCCGGCCACGAATGCCGAGCTCTTCGAGCGTCTCAAGGCAATCGGCCGAGAATCCAGGCGCGGCAATGGCCACCCGCGTGATGCCCTGCTTGCCGTACGCGGCAAGAACAGTGTCCGTTGCCGGCTCCAGCCACTTGGCGCGGCCGAACCGCGACTGAAAGGCGACATCGATTTCCACGTTCATCTGCTCGCCGAGCAATCGCGCCGTTTTCTGGGAGTGGCAGTGGTAGGGATCGCCGAGTTCGAGTGTCCGCTGCGGCATGCCGTGGAAGCTCAGCAGCAATCGTTCCGGTTTGAAGTCCAACGCCGCCAGCTGTCGTTCCAGATTCGCGCGCAAAGCTTCGATGTACAGTGGATCGTCATGGTAAGGCGGCAGCGTGCGCACCGCCGGCTGCCAGCGCATCCGCGCCAAGGTGGCGAACACCACGTCGTTCGCGGTCGCTGTAGTTGCTGCGCAATATTGCGGGTAAAGCGGTGCAGCAAGAATGCGCGTGCACCCGGCCGACATCATCCGCTCTACCGCAGCTGCGATGCCCGGATTGCCGTAGCGCATGGCATATTCGACCCGCACACGATCGCCGATGTGCGCGCGCAGAGCCTCGGTCTGCCGACGGGCAATGACGGCGAGCGGCGAGCCCTCGTTCATCCAAACCTGCCCGTACGCATGCGCCGACTTCTTGGGGCGCGTACGCAGGATGATGCCGTGGAGGATCGGCTTCCACGCGAGCTTCGGGATTTCGATCACGCGCGGGTCGCTGAGGAACTCGGCCAGGTAGCGGCGAACGGCGGCGGCGTCTGGCGCATCCGGTGTGCCGAGGTTGATCAGCAGCACGCCAATCTTTTGTTCGGGGAACGGTGGATGGTCGCTCGGTGGCTTCATGCCGCGGCAGCCAGGTCGAACGGCAGGTCTCGGAGCCGCTTGCCGGTCGCGGAGAAGATGGCGTTGGCCACGGCCGGCGCGAGGACGGTCGTGCCAAGCCCGCTGACGCCGCCCGGCGGATCGTTGCTGTTTGATAGCTTCACCACAACTTCCGGACTGTCACCAATGCGCGGCAATGCAATACCGCTCATGGACCGGCTCCGCGCCATCCCGGCAACCCATTCCGGCTGCACCGCAGTTGCTTGGCCAAGCGCCCAAATCAGCCCGCCACCAATCTGCTGCGTCACCAGGCTGGCGTTGACCACCCGTCCGCAATCCACCGCAGCGACCAATTTGTGGACCCTGACGCGCTGGCCTTCGATGCTGGCGACGGCAACGAGGCCGATGTGCGACCCGAAGGCGGAGCAGCCGGCCAGTCCCATGGTGCTTCCGCGCCCGCCGCCGTCCCATTGCGCCGCGCTCGCCGCCGCCTGCAGGCAACGCGCGAGCCGCGGCTGGCCACCGAGCATCGACATGCGGAAGGCCAGCGGCTCCATACCCGCAGCGCGGGCGAGCTCGTCTACAAAGCTTTCGGTAGCGAAGCATAGCTCGCGCTGCGGCGACCCCCGCATGTAACCGGTGGCGATCGGCAGTTCGGCGCGGGCGGCCAGCACGCGGACATTCGGGATTGCATATGGGGGGACAGCGCCGTCTATGCCGGTTCGCCCGAGCTTGCCCGAAGCGTCCGCGCCGGCCAGCCGCGCCAGGGATGATCCAAGGCCGTCGGCAGTCGCAACCCGCATTTGCCAGGCAGCCGTCGGCCCGCCCGGTCCGGGAAGCCCTGTCATCCGCGCCAACGCGCCGGGAGACAGGCCGTCATGGTTCTGGCTGGTGCTTTGCGGCAGCGTAACCTGCACCGGGCGCTGCATAAGCCGGGCAAGCTCGATGGCGATTTGCACCGCATCCGCTTCGATCGCCCTCCCGCCCTGATCGCCGACGGGCATCGGGTACAAAATCAGCCTCGCTTCCGACCGGCCCGCAGCACTCGCCGCGCGGGCCCGCGCGAAGCCGGGCGCTTGCGTCGGCGTCCACACCTCCAGCGCTTCGCCGGTGAAGCGCGCAGTCGCGGTCAGCGGCTCGAGCCCAAGGTGCTGGGCGGGTGCCACGAAGTAGGTGGCGGCCAGCGCCCGCGCATCTGCCGTGACTTCGTCATAGTCGCCGCGGCTGAACCATTCGTGCGGATCGTCCGCGGCCAATGCGTCCTCGAACAAGGGGCGCAGATCGGCTGGGGTGCGGGTGCCAATGAAACGCGGGTTGGCGGCTTCGATGGCCCGTTCGGCCGCCCACCAACTGTCCGCCACCACCCCGATCCATCCATCGCGGGCTGCAACGTGCCGCACGCCAGGCACTCGCGTCATTGCTTCGCGACTGAAGCCGGTCAGCCGCCCGCCCGGCGGCGCTAGCCGCGCCGAAGCGAACAGCATCGCTGGCAGGCGGACATCGCCGGCAAACCGCAGGCTGCCGTTGCTCTTCGAGGGGCCGTCCAAGCGCGGCAGCGGCTTGCCGGAAAGACGCGCCGCCGACGCCTGGCGCAAGGCAACCGGCCCGGGGCTGCGTCCCGCGGCCGCCTCGGCCAACTCGCCGAATGTGAGCGTCCGGCCGCCACTAGTCACCCGTCCATCCGCCGCTTCGCAATCCTCGCTGGCGACATTCCAGCGGTCGGCGGCAGCGCCGACCAGCATCGCGCGGGCGACTGCCGCCGCTTCGCGCATCGGCTGTTCGAAGGCGCGGATAGAGGTCGATCCGGCAGTGATGCGGGTGCGCCCGTCGCCGGCGATCCGACGCGCGCGGAGCGGTCCGAAGCCGGCCAGCCAGCCCTCGTCGCGCGCCAGCGGGTTGCCGTATGCGCTGGTTAGCGGTGCCGGTTCGACGCCGACCCTGTCCCAGGCGGCGCCAAGCTCGTCCGCGACCACCTGCGGCAGGGCTGTCCAGATCCCCTGACCGGTCTCCACCTGCGGCACCGCCACAGTCACCCGGCCGTCGCGGTCGATCTTGATATAGTTGCCGAACGCCTGCTCACCCGCCTCGGCTTCCAGGTCTCCGTCCAGCCCCCATGGCCAGGCGGCGAAGGCAACGATCAGGCCGACACCGACACCGCCACCGATCAGCAATGTCCGGCGGTCGACGTTCAACTGGAATACTGCGCCTTCAGCGAACGACGGTCGATCTTTCCGGTGCCGAGGCGTGGCAGCGGCTGGTCCGAAAACAGGATCTCTTTTGGCAGCTTGAAGCGTGCCATTCGGCTTTCCAGGAAGCTGCGCAGCTCGCCCTCGCCCATTTCGGCCCCCTCCTGCAGGTAAAGCACGGCGCAGGGCACTTCGCCCAGCCGCTCATCGGCTTTGCCGAACACGCAGGCTTCGGCAATCGCCTCGCAGGCGTAGATCTCGGCCTCGACTTCCGCGGCCGAGATGTTTTCGCCGCCCCGGATGATGATCTCCTTCTTGCGGTCGACGATGAACAGATAGCCGTCCTCGTCGAGATAGCCGATGTCGCCGGTGCGGACGTAACCGTCGCGCGTGAACAGGGCTTCGGTCGCTTCCGGGTTGCGCCAGTAACAGCTGATATTGCCCGCGGTGCGGATGCCGATCTCGCCGGCCTCCCCGGTTGGCAGCGGGCGGTCGCCGGAGCCGAGGATCGC
Organism: uncultured Sphingomonas sp.; assembly: GCA_902806275.1. GTDB lineage: Bacteria > Pseudomonadota > Alphaproteobacteria > Sphingomonadales > Sphingomonadaceae > Sphingomicrobium. Next base: position 12,258 of record CADCVY010000007.1, read on the forward strand.
GACATCAACGAGCGGCTGTTGCGCGCGGCCCGTCGAGGCCGGCTTGTTGGCGTAATTGCCCCAAAAGTTGCTGCAGCCCGTCGCGTTGGTTTCCGTTAGCCCATAGCCGAGCGCCGGTTGCGCCTGGGGGAACTCCTCCTGCAGCCGCTCGACATGGCTGATCGGCCGTGGTGCGCCGCCCGCCGTAATGTCCTTGAGCGACGACAAGTCGTATTTGTCGCGGTCGGGATGGGTCATGAGTTCCAGGCTCATGGTCGGCACGCCGACGAAATAGGTGATTTTTTCCTTTTCGATCAGCCGCAGCGCTTCGCCCGCATCCCACTTGGGCATGACCACCATGCAGCGGCTGACGACGAAGCTGTTGAGCATCACGGGCACTTCGCCGGTGACGTGGAACAGCGGTACGCTCAGCAAGGTCCGCGGCGGCGACGTCGGTGCACGGCCCTCCTCGGTCAGGACGCCGAGCAGCACCATCAGGCCGCTTGCATAAGCATAGGTGGCGGTGGTCACGGCTCGGTGCGTCGATAGCGCGCCCTTGGCGTCCCCGGTCGACCCGGATGTGAATAGAATCGTGGCGTCGTCGTCGGGGTCGATGTCCGGAAGCGCATGGCGTTCGTCGCCGTTGCCGAGCAGTTCAGCGATCGCTTCCTCGACCGGCCGCTCGATCGCTAGGGCAACCAAGTCGCAGTCATAACCCGCAGCTGCAATCCGCTTGGCGCGCGGCGCGTCGGCCAGCACCAGCTTCGGCTCGGTGAGCTTCAGCGCATGGGCAAGCTCGTTGCTCTCCCACCAGCCGTTGATCAGGGTGGCGATGCCGCCCGCCCTCACCGCGGCCATGTAGCCGACGATCCACGATGGGCAGTTGCGCATGGCGATGCCGATGCGGTCACCCTTCACGATGCCACGTCCGACCAAGGCGTGGGCGAGGCGATCCGAGACTCGCTCCAGGTCGCCAAAGGTCAGCCGCTCGTCACCGGCGACGACGGCTTCGGCCTGAGCGTTGAGCGCGCAGAAGGTCGCGAAAAACGACGGCAGGGTCGCCGGAAAGTTGGTGACGATCGCACGGCCTTGCGCGTCCTCCCCGATCGCCAGCCGTCCACCGGGCCCGGTGACGGCGCTCAGGACGGCATCGAAACGGCGATCGAGCTCGGTCGGCATCTTCGGATCTCGGCTCCTTTGCCCTTTGCGGCACCGCCCCTTATGAGGCTCCGTCCGCTCAGGGGGAAGTCCTTGCAAACCGCCCAAAACAGCCAGTTCATCGAGTTTCCGGACCTCAATCTGTCGCCGATCGCGCTCAGCATTGGGCCGTTCGACCTGCGCTGGTATAGCCTGGCTTACCTCGCGGGCATCTTCATCGGCTATTGGTACCTGCTCAAGCTGCTCAAGCAGCCGGGCGCGCCTATGGCCCGCCGCCACTCCGACGACCTCGTTTTCTACGCTGCTCTCGGTATCATCCTCGGCGGGCGGCTCGGCTACGTGCTGTTCTACAATCTTGGCGAATACCTCCAGAACCCGATCGAAATCTTCAAGCTTTGGGACGGCGGCATGTCGTTCCACGGCGGCGTCATCGGCACGTCGCTTGGGCTGATGTATCTCGCCCGCAAGGAGAAGCTGAACTGGCTGCGCATTCACGATTATGTGGCCTGCTGCGTGCCGTTCGGTCTGTTCTTCGGCCGGCTGGCCAACTTCGTGAACCAGGAATTGTGGGGCGCGCCGACACAAGTGCCCTGGGGCGTGCGTTTCGTTGAGATGACTCAGGTCGGGCCCATCCTTGGACCGCCGCGCCACCCGAGCCAGCTCTATGAAGCGGCCCTCGAGGGCCTGGTGCTGTTCGCCATTCTCGCCTGGATGTTCTGGCGGACGCAGGCGCGTTACGAACCGGGCAAGCTGGTCGGTGCCTTTATCTTCTTCTACGGCCTGTTCCGCTTCGCTATCGAGTTCATCCGCGAGCCGGACCAGCAGCTGATCGGTTTCACCAATGCCACCGGGCTCCACATGGGCCAATGGCTGTCGCTGCCGATGATCCTCGGCGGCCTGTACCTGATGCTCACGGCCAAGCGCCGGCGGGTACGGGTGGAGCCGATTGCCGGGACCGCCTCCGTCGCGTGACCCCGTTCGAGCGGGGGCTGCGGGAGCGGATTGCGACTGACGGACCGATCACCGTCGAGGCCTACATGGACGCCTGCAACAGCTATTATTATGCCACCCGCGACCCGCTCGGCGCTCGGGGCGACTTCACCACGGCCCCGGAAGTCAGCCAGATGTTCGGCGAACTGGTCGGGGCCGCGCTGGCGGATTGCTGGACTCGAGCCGGATCGCCGGCTGACGCCCTCTATGCCGAACTCGGCCCCGGCCGCGGGACGCTTGCTGCCGACGCGCTGAAGGTGCTGCGGTCGGCCGGGTTCGCGGGCGAAGTCCACTTGGTAGAGACCAGTCCCGTCCTCCACGACCTCCAGGCGCGATCTGTCCCCGATGCCCAATGGCACGACAGCATCCATGCACTGCCAGACCGGCCGCTGCTGCTGGTCGCGAACGAGTTCCTAGACGCCTTGCCGGTCCGCCAATTCGTCGGCGTCAGCGAGCGGCACGTGATCTCCCTTAGCGGCGGGCTCGCGTTCGACCGCGATGGAGAGATCGTCGAGCGCTCGCCCCAGCGCGAAGCTGCGGTCCGTCAGATCGCTCAACGGTTGGTGCGGGATGGCGGGGTCGGTTTGCTAATCGACTATGGCCACGAGCGCAGCGCCCCCGGCGATACACTGCAGGCTGTGCGTGGGCACGCTTTTGCGCCCGTTTTCGACAAGCCGGGCGAGCAGGACCTCACTTCTCATGTCGATTTTGGAGCAGTGTCGCGCGCTGTGACGGCGGCGGGCGCGTCGCTCACGGCGCTTGCCACGCAACGCGAATGGCTCAACCGGCTCAGCATCGGGGCGCGCGCCGCCACGTTGGCCAACGCCAATCCGGAGCGTGCCGCCGAACTCGCGGCAGCGGTCCAGCGGCTGACCGGCCGCGACCGGATGGGCGAGCTGTTCAAGGTGATGGCGGTACACGCGCCGCAATGGCCAGAGCCGGCGGGTTTCGCATGATCGCCTACGAAAGGCCGACCGTCACGACGCATGGCGGAGCGCTCAACGCCATGGCGCAGCGCTGCTTTGTGGAGACGTTTGCGCATCTTTACTGCGAACGGGACCTCAAAAGCTTCCTCGCCTCCGCTTACGGGCCCGACGGCCTGCGCAAGGACCTTGCCGACCTGCGGTTCGACTGGCGGGTGGCAACCAGTGGCGGCCAAGTCGTCGGCTACGTGAAGACCGGGCCGCTCGGCCTTCCGGCACCCGATCCGCTGCCCGGCGCCCTGGAACTCAAGCAGATGTATGTGCTTAAGGACTGGCAGGGCGCCGGCATTGCCGCCGAACTGATGGAGTGGGCGATCGCCAGAGTAGGGGAGCGGGGCGCTCCGGAGCTGTACTTGTCGGTGTTCGACCACAACCACCGCGCCAAGCGGTTCTACACACGCTACGGCTTCGCCGATGTCGGTCCGTGCACGTTCCGCGTGGGCGATCAGATCGACGACGACCGCATGTGGCGGCGGACGCTGTGAGCAAGGTGGAAGTGATCCGCGCGCCTGCGCTTGGTGCGGTGCCGCACGGGTTCCTCGGGCGCCGCGGCGGGGTCTCGAGCGGTGCGCTGGCGGGCCTTAACGTCGGCTACGGCAGCAACGACGACCGCGACGCCATTGCCGAGAACCGCCGGCGGGCCATCCACGCATTGCTTCCCGGCGCCAGGCTGGCGACCGTTCATCAGCTCCATTCGGCTGACGTCGTCGTCGCCAAGCAGCCGTGGCCGCAGGCCGAGCGTCCGCACGCCGATGCGATGGTCACCGACCGGCCCAACCTGCTGCTCGGCATCCTCACCGCCGACTGCGCCCCGGTGTTGCTGGCCGATGTGGAGGCGGGTGTGGTCGGCGCGGCCCACGCTGGGTGGCGCGGGGCGCTTGCGGGGGTGACCGATGCGGTCATCGGGACGATGGAGCGGCTCGGCGCCCGGCGCGAGCGGATCGCGGCGGCGGTCGGGCCCTGCATCGCCATGCCGTCTTACGAGGTCGACGATGCTTTTCGAGCGCGCTTCCTCGATGCCGATCCGGCGAACGCGCGCTTCTTCGCAACGGTAAATGGCGAACGGCCGCACTTCGACTTGGAAGCCTATGTTGTCGGCCGTCTGCAAAGTGCCGGCATCGTGGCCATCGAAGCGCTCCACCTCGACACCTATGCGAATGCGGCCCGCTTTTTCAGCTTTCGCCGCGCGACCCACCGTGGTGAGGCGGACTATGGGCGACAAGTGAGCCTTATCGGTTTCGCGCCAAGTTCAGCTTGACCCTGTTCCGAACGGGGCCCTAGCGCTCGCCCCATCAGGAGATCCGCCTTGCCGACCGAAGACGATATCAGCGGCGCCCCGCACCAGCGCGCGCCCAAGCCGACCCCGACCACCATCGGCAATCACAAGCTGACGCCATCGACTCTGATGATGGGCTACGGCTTCGATCCGGAGCTTAGCGAAGGCTCGCTCAAGCCCCCAATCTTCCTGACGTCCACCTTCGTGTTCGAGAATGCGGCGGCCGGGAAGCGCTTTTTCGAAGGCGTGACGGGCAAGCGCCCGGGCGGGGCCGAAGGCCTGATCTACTCGCGATTCAACGGTCCCAACCAGGAGATCCTCGAGGACCGCCTGGCAATCTGGGAGAATGCCGACGACGCACTGGCATTTTCCAGCGGGATGTCGGCCATCGCAACGCTGTTGCTGACGTTCGTCCGGCCCGGCGATGTCGTCGTCCACTCCGGCCCGCTTTACGCCGCCACCGAAACGCTGATCGCCAAGATCCTGGGTCAGTTCGGCGTTGCCTGGATCGACTTTCCGTCAGGCGCCACTCGCGAGGAGATCGATGCCGCCATTGCTCGCGCAAAGGGTCAGGGCCGCGTGTCGCTCATCTATCTCGAAAGCCCCGCTAACCCGACCAACCAGCTGGTCGACGTTGAGGCGGTCGCCGCTGCCCGCGATGCCGCGTTCGCTGGCGATGAGCGGCCGCCGATTGCCATCGACAACACCTTCCTCGGGCCGCTATGGGCCAAGCCGATCGGACAGGGCGCAGATCTGTCGGTCTACAGCCTGACCAAATATGCCGGGGGCCACAGCGACCTGGTTGCCGGCGGCCTGGTCGGCGACGGTAAGCTAATCAACCAGATTCGCATGATGCGGAACACCATCGGCACCATCTGCGACCCGAACACCGCGTGGATGCTGCTGCGCAGCCTCGAAACGCTCGAGCTCAGGATGGAGCGGGCAGGGGAGAATGCGCGCAAGGTCTGCGACTTCCTGCGTGATCATCCCAAGGTCGAAAAGGTCGGCTATCTCGGCTTTCTCGAGGCAGGCTCGCGCCAAGCCGACATTTACGCGCGCCATTGCACCGGCGCCGGCTCCACTTTCTCGCTCTATCTGAAGGGCGGCGAGAAGGAAGCGTTCGCCTTCCTCGACCATCTCACCATCGCCAACCTCGCGGTCAGCCTCGGCGGCACGGAAACGCTGGCCAGCGCGCCGGCCGCAATGACCCATCTGTCGGTACCCGAGGAGCGCAAGCAGCAGCTGGACATCACCGACAATCTGGTGCGCATTTCGATCGGAATCGAAGATCCCGACGACCTGATCGCGGACTTCGCGAACGCACTGAACGCGGTCTAATGGGTAAACTTCGGCTGGTATGCTACAGCCGAAAGCGGCAGTAACCCAGCCCTGACCAAGAGTAGCGCATGGTGCGGTGACCTCGAACCCTTACGAGATACTGGGAGTGCCCCCCGGAGCCGAGCACGCGGCCATCCAGGCTGCGTACCGCGCGCTCATCCGCCGGTACCATCCGGACACCAATCCTGACCCGCAGGCGCAGGCGTGGGCGCGGGAGATCACCGCCGCTTTCTCGGTCCTCGGCAATCCGGCCCGACGGGCCGAATACGACGCAGGCGACAATCTGTGGCTCCCGGATCGGCCTCAATTCGATGAGGGTCAGCACGGCCCCCCGCCGATGCGCAACGTCGGGCTGGCCGCGGTGGCCCTCACGCTGGCCCTGAGCCTGGCGGTTGCGGTGTGGCCGGCAAGGAACGGGCCGCCGAGCGCGCCCGAGACGCTGGCGTCCGCTCCCGTACAGGAGATGGCGCAAGCCGCTCCAGAAGACGCCCCGAGATTGGAAACGATCGCGATCGTCGATCCTGCGGAGGATCTGCCCGCCGACACCGCGGCCGAGGACGTCGAGCCACCTCTACCGCTTACGCGAGCGCCGCGGCAACCAAGACCGCCACTCACCCGAGAGGTCGCCGAGCTAAGCCCCGAGGCGCAAGCGGTTCCTAAGCCGCTTCTTCGGAAGACTGCCGAGGTCAAGGACAGTCGCCCGCAACAGGTGGAGCAAATGGCCGCGGGTTTCCTGAAGCAGTCGCTCGAGCATGCGGACTGGTCCAAGCAGCAGTTATTACTGAGCGCTCAAATCCGCTCGAAAACGTCACGCACCCTGTGCCGGTCGGACGACTGCGTGGCGAACGTCTATTTGCGCCAAATGCGCGAGACCACCGCCATCATGGAAGGCCGTGTCCCCGGCCAGTGACTTGAAGTTCCGGTGTCCGAAGTCAGCCCCAATCCTCAACCGTCCAGCCGCGCTGCCTGGCCAGGCGGCGGAGCTTGGAATGGGGGTTCACCGCCACGGCCTCGTCCGCCCATTCGAACGCGGGGCGGTCCGATACGTGGTCCGAATAAAAGCGTACGTGCCCGTGCTTGCCGAGCAGCCCGGACCTGTCGACCCAGTCGGCGATCATCCGCAACTTGGCGTCGGCGTAGCAATTCTCGCCGTCGATCTTCGCGTGGACTTGGTCGTCGAGGCCGATGATCGACCCGGTTCCGATGACGTCATCGAAGCCCAGCCGTTTGGCAATCGCCGCGGCATAGAGGCGGTAGGACGCGGTCGCCAGCACCAGGCGCCGCCCCTGTCCCTTGTCGCGGGCGATGGCGGCCAGCGCCCCAGGGCGTATGTTCGCCGCGATCTGCCGTTCAGCGAAGCTGTCCACCAGCGGCTTGAGCTCGCGCGGGTGCACCTTGCCGCCGAGCAGCAGGCGGTGATTGATCTCTTTCAGCAGCGCCCGGTCGATCAGCCGCGCGACGTAGGCCAGCATCGAAAGCACGACCAGCGGCAGGAACAGTAGCCGCCACGGGGCGCGCCGTGTCGCACAATGCAGCAGGAATGGAGTGTAGGTCGCCCGCCGGGTCACCGTCCGGTCCATGTCGTAGACCGCAAGGTCGCTCATGCGCGGCCGGCGAGGATGGCTTCCACCAGCGCGTGGTCTTCCGCCTTGTCCACATCTACTGCGGCCAACGGGTCGCTCATCTGGATCGCGCGCGCGTCGATGCCGAGCCGGCGCCCGATCGCCCGCGCAGTTTGATGCAGGGTCCGCAGCTTGAAAATGGCGCCGATCAGCAGCGCCGGGCCAAGCGCCGACAGCACGCGCCAGCCCTTCTTGCGGTCACGCTCGACCGAACGCCAGCGCTCGATGGCTGGTAGCACGCGCTTGGATCCGAACGCGAACAAGTTCGCACCGCTGTAGCGGCCGCCCCGGAAGCCGATCCACGTCCGTTTTGCGTCGGGGAAGCGGCTAATCAGAGGCTTTCGTTCAACGAAGCCGATGGCAAGGTCGGCGCCATCCGCCTCGCGCGTGAATTCATTGATCATCTGTTCGTTGAGGAGCGCATGGTCGGCGGTGGTGACCAGCAGCGGGAAGCGCGCGTCTCCGGACGCAACCAGCTCCGCGATCGTGCTGGCAATCGTGGTTTGCGACGCTCGCAGCACGACACGGGCATCGTGCGGGATGACGGAGCGCAGGTCGGCCGGGTTCTGGGTCAGGACCACGACGTCGTCAATTTCCGGACTCCCCAGCAGCGCCCGCAACGGCCGCAGCACCATAGGCTCCCCCGCGACAGGAAGCAGGGCCTTGTGCCCGACCATCATCGACCGCGCGAGCGGATCCCCCTCGGGCCGAGACCCGGCCAGGATCACCGCCGTCCAGCGGGTCATGCCAGCCACGAGACGATCGGCTGGCCGCGCGCCGCCTGTTCGCTTGCCTGGGCATAGCGGACGGCGTGGAAGATCAGGCTGACGATCGTCCACCAGGCGACCAGCACGATCCCGGCGTCGGGCCGGCCCGCGAGCAAGGCCGCGACCAGGATGACCATGTTCGGATTGCGTCGGGCCGTGATCAGCCGGAACTTGCTGTCGATCGGCCGCCACACGTGAATGTGCATGCGCCCAAAGCGGCGCATGAACGCACCCTCGATCGCCCGCTGCGCGACATAGCCGCCGACGATCGCCGATAGCACCATGGTCCAGTAGACCGGTTCCAGCGGCTTGCCGTAGGCTTGGAGGCCGTGCCCCCACGCCCACCACCAGAACGGGGGATGGATGAGATCTATGCCGTGATCGAACACATTGCCCCACTTGGACGATGCGCCGGTGCAGCGCGCAAGCTTGCCGTCCACCGTGTCCAGCACCATGAACACGAAGCCGGTTGCGACCCCCGGCCAATATTGGCCGCGCCAGAAGAAGTAGAATGCCAAGGCGCAGCATACCGCACCCACGGATGTGATCATGTTCGGCGTCAGGCCTGCCTGAGCCGCCCAGCGGGTCAGGTGGAAGGCCGGCCGTCGCCACAGGTACAGCGTCAGCAGGTCGGTGACGCCCTTGTACGATGCGTCGTAAGCGGCGCGCTCCGCCACCCGAGAGTTGCCGGTGTCGACGCGCATGGCAAAGGGCCGGTCGCGCTTGCGCAGATCGGCATAGCTCAGCTCCGTTGTCTCCACCGGCAGCTGCTCGTATCCCGTCAGATCGCCGCCCTCGGCGAACGCGCGCAGCACCTTGGCGGGCTCCCCGTCGGCGGGAACGTGCACCATGACCGGCTCGCCGCCAAGCGTCAGCACCGCTCTGGGTCGGCCCCGCATCGCCTTCAGCCAAGCCGGATCCCAGGCATATGCCAGGCTGGCGACCAGCGCCGCTTGGTTGTTGTCCACCGTCTCCGCGCATTGGAAACCAAGGTTGGTCGCAAGCCGGCAGGAGCGGGTGCGCGCGTCCATGCCGAACAGCCGTGTTTGGCTGTCGCCGACGGGCACGAATAGCAGGGGCGCGTCAGCAGGCATCGGCAGCGGCCATAAGCACGACAATTGGGGCGGAAAAGGGTCGATGCAGCTCCGGCTTGCCGATCCTGGCCAATTCGCGCACTAATCCCCGGGCGATGGCCGACCTCGACCCAAATGCCGCGGACAGGCCCGACGGCTCGGTGTACCGGGCTGTCGGGGCGCTGACGATCACGCGCGCGGCCACCACCCAGCGCGAGATCGAGACCCTGCCGGATCCGCTGACCATCGATCTGTCCGCGATTGAGCGCATGGACACCGTCGGTGCCTGGCTGGTCTACCGGACGGTTCGCGACCGCGGCGCCAAGGTCGTCGGCGCCAGCCGCGACGAGGTCAGCCTGCTCCATCAGGTGGCGGAATTCGACGCTCCGACCCGGGTCCGCCCGGAGGAAGCCGGCGGCTTCAAGCAAGGGCTTGGCGAGATCGGCGGGTGGGTCGCCGAAACCGGGCGAACGATGGTCGGCCTGGTCGGCTTCTTCGGCGCGGTGCTGATCGGGTTCGCCAACGTCATTCGCCGGCCCAAGCGCTTTCGCCTCAACGCGGTGGTCCAGCGCTTCGACGTCGTCGGCGTTCGCGCACTGGGCATCATCGGCCTGATGAGCTTCCTGATCGGCATCGTTATCGCCCAGCAAGGCTCGGTCCAGCTCGAGCAGTTCGGCGCCGAAATCTACACGATCAACTTGATCGGCCGCATCACGGTGCGCGAGCTTGGGACTCTCATGACTGCGATCATGGTTGCGGGCCGCTCCGGCTCGGCGTTTGCCGCGCAGATCGGCACCATGAAGATCACCGAAGAGATCGACGCCATGCGCACGATCGGCGTCTCGCCCATCGAGGCGCTGGTGCTTCCGCGCATGCTGTCGGCAATCATCATGATGCCGTTGCTCGCCTTTTGGGCGATGCTGATGTCGCTGATCGGCGGCGGCATCTTTGTGTGGCTTGACCTCGGCATACCGCTGATCACCTATGTTCAGCGGCTGCAGGAAGTGACCCCGATCACCGACCTCTGGGTCGGGCTGATCAAGGCGCCGGTGTTCGGCTTCATCATCGCCTTGTCCGGCTGCTTTCAAGGTATGCTGGTTCAGGGCAACAGCGAGGAAGTCGGCCTGCGCACCACGACGGCGGTCGTCCAGTCGATCTTCCTGGTGATCGTCCTCGACGCCGTGTTCGCGGTATTTTTCAGCTCGATCGGATGGCGGTGATGGCCCAAGAGCCGATCATCAAGATCCGCGGCCTGCGCAACAGCTTCGGCGAGCAGCTGGTCCACGAAGGCCTCAATCTCGACGTGCGCCGCGGTGAAATCCTCGGCGTGGTCGGCGGCTCCGGCACCGGCAAGTCGGTGCTGATGCGCTCCGTCATCGGCCTGCAGACGCCCGACGATGGCCAGGTCGAAGTCCTCGGCGAGAACATGCTGGGCCGCAACGACGACGAAGCCAAGAACATTCGCCGCCGGTGGGGTATCCTGTTCCAGAACGGCGCCCTGTTCTCGACCCTGACCGTGGCCGAGAACGTCGAAGTCCCGATCCGCGAATACTTTCCGTTCCTCAAGCCGCCGCTGCTCGACGAGATTGCGTCCTACAAGATCGCGATGAGCGGCCTGCCCGCGGATGCTGGCCCTAAATTCCCGTCCGAGCTGTCGGGCGGCATGCGCAAGCGCGCCGGTCTCGCCCGCGCGCTCGCGCTCGACCCCGAGCTGCTGTTCCTTGACGAGCCCACGGCCGGCCTCGACCCGATCGGCGCGGCGGCCTTCGACGAGCTGATTGCCTCCTTGCAGAAACGGCTCGACTTAACCGTATTCCTGATCACCCACGACCTCGACACGCTGATCGAGATCTGCGACCGCGTCGCGGTCCTTGCCGACAGGAAGGTCATTGCCGTCGATACGATACCCAACCTCTTGGCTTTGGATCATCCGTGGATACAAGAGTATTTCAACGGACCGCGGGGGAGAACTGCGGCGCTTAGTCATCAAGAAGGGGCGGCCGCTTAGTGGAAACCCGGTCCAATTACGTGATGGTCGGTGCGGTGACGGTGGCTCTGCTCGCCGGTACCCTGCTGTTCATCGTCTGGCTGGCCGGCCTCTCGAACAAGACCACCAAATGCTACGACATCTATTTCGCGCAAGGGGTCGGCGGGCTGAACAAGGGCTCCAACGTCAGCTTCTCCGGCGTGCCGGTCGGCCAGATCCAGTCGATCTCGCTGCTGCCCAACCGTCCTGAGTTCGTCTGGGTCCGGATCGAGATCGACCAGCAAACCCCGGTGCTTCAGGGCACCACAGCCCAGATCAAGGGTGTCGGCTTCACGGGCGTGAGCGAAATTCAACTCGACGGCGCCGTCCGCGGCAGTCCGCCGATCCAGCAGATTGGGCCGCAGGGCTGCCCGGTGCTCCCGGCCACTTCGTCCGGCTTGGGTGCTTTGCTCAACAGCGCGCCCGAACTGCTTGAGCGCATCCAGCGCCTGACCGAGCGGCTGACCGAGCTGCTCAGCGACGATAACCAAAATGCCATTGCCGACATCCTCGAGAACGTCGAACGGACCAGCCAGGTCCTGGCTGATCGGGCTCCGGAGATGGGCGACGCCATCGGCGACGTGCGCATTGCGGCGCGCAACGCGGGTGTTGCGGCCCAGCGCATCGGCGCCTTGTCGGACAGCACGAACCGCCTGGTCAACGAAGAGGGCCGTCCGGCTGCGCAGGACCTGCGTCGATCGATAGCGTCCATTCAGGAAGCGACCGAAAACCTGAACGCCATCATCACCGACGCGCGGCCCGGTGTGCAGAACCTGACCAAGTCGACCTTGCCCGAAGCCAACCGCCTGGTGCGCGACCTGCGCGAACTCTCGGCGTCCTTGCAGGCCGTCTCGCAGCGGGTGGAGCAGGGCGGCATTGGCGGCGCGCTCGGGCCCGAGAAGCTGCCCGATTACAAACCGAGGAAGAAATAATGAAGCTGCTGTTGCGTGCCCTTGCCCCCGTCGCGTTGGCGATCGCGATTGGCGGCTGCTCGCTCGGGGGCCTGCTCGGCGGCGGCAAGAGCCCGACGACGCTGCTGACGCTGACTGCGGAGACGCCTGATCCGGGACAGATGCAGCGCACGGCGAACGCTGGGCAGACGGTCACCATCGCAACGCCGATCGTCGCCAAGGAGCTGCGCACCACCCGCGTTCCGGTCCAGGTCACGCCAACCGACGTCCAGTATGTGACCGACGCGCAATGGGTCGACACGCCCGACCGACTGTTCGCTGACCTGATCGCCGAAACCGTCCGGCGGACCACCAACCGGGTGGTGCTGAACGGCCGACAGGCGACGCTCGACCCGGGCCTGACCGTCAGCGGCGAACTGCAACGCTTCGGCTGGGACGCGCAGACCGGCCAGGTGATCGTGCGATATGACGGCACCCTGTCCACCGAAGGCAGCACGCGGGTGGAAACTCGGCGGTTTAGCGCCACGGCGCCATCCGACGGCACGGCCGTGACAGTCGGCCCAGCCTTGAACCGCGCCGCCAATCAGGTCGCGCTCGAAGTGGCCCGCTGGATCGGGGGCTAGGCCAGCATCAGGCGAGCGACTTGCTTGCCTGCTCGAATACGTCTTTCGACAGGCCCGGCGTTCCGACGATCCGCTCCAGCGCCTGCCGCATGAGCTCGGACCGCTTCGGCTCGAACCGGCGCCAGCGGCCGAAGGGCGGCACCAGCCGGGCGGCAACCTGCGGATTGAGCTTGTCGGCAGCAATGATCATGTCGGTGAGCAAAGTGTAGCCGCGGCCATCGGACGAGTGGAAGGCCCACTGGTTGGCTCCAAAATTCCCCGCAAGCGAACGCAGCCGGTTGGGGTTGCTGATCCGGAAATCAGCATGCTCAACCAGGCGCAGCACTTGGTCCACCGTGTCGGGCCGCTGCGCCACTGCCTGCAGTGCAAACCATTTGTCGAGCACCAGCGGCTCGTCCCGGAAACGCTCGTAGAAGGCATCAAGCGCTTGCCCGCGCTCCGGCGCGTCGAGCGAGACCAGGACGCCAAGGGCGCCCTGCCGATCGGTCATGTTGTCGGCGGTGTCGAACTGCGTCTTGGCGAGCTTGGCGGCTTGCCCCTCGTCCGCGGCGGCGAGCAAACCGAGCGCGACTGCCTTCAGCCGCCTGATACCCTTGGCCTGAGGGGACAGGTCGTTGCCAGCGGCACCCTCGCTACGGTGAGCGGAAAGCAGGTGATCGGCATTGGCCGAGCCGACTGCCGCCCTCAAGTCTTCGCGCGAGCGGTGAACCGCATCGGGATCGACCAATTCTAGGCGATCGGCGACCAGGCTTTCACTGGGCGGCACGATGGCTTCCGCCTTGAACGCGGGATCGAGGGCGTTGGAGGTCAGGGTCGCCCGGATCGCCCGCACGACCGGCTCGGAATCGACCGGCTCACCGCCCGCGCCCGCCACCAGCGCTCCCATCATCAGCTCCTGCATCGCTTCATAGCGGGCGAATGGGTCGGTGTCGGTCTGGGCGAGGCGCTCGAGCTCACCCGCGCGGCGAGCCACGCGCATGATGATGGGAGCCGAAAAGCCGCGGTTGATCGACAGCAGCGGCGGTTCGCCAACAGTGTCGAACCTGACGCTCTGCCGCTCCCGATCAAGCATGATCAACTGCTCGGGGACGACCTCCGCCCCGGACTGCTCGCCAATCAGCGCTGTCCGCAGGGGGATCGGCGCCGGCTGCTTGTCGGGCTGCCCCGGCGTCGGATCGACATTCTGTTCCAGATGCAGTGTCGCGTTGTGCGCTGCCGCGTCATGCTCGAGCCGGGCAGCGACCTTGGGTGTACCGGCCTGGCTGTACCAGGTCTGGAATCCCGACAGGTCGACGCCGCTCGCATCCTCCAGGGCCCGGACGAAGTCGTCGCAGGTCGCCGCCTCGCCGTCGTGCCGCTCGAAATAAAGGTCGGAGCCGGCGCGGAACTTCTCTGGCCCGAGCACGGCCGCCATCATGCGGATCAGCTCGGCGCCCTTATTGTAGACGGTCGCGGTGTAGAAGTTGGAGATCTCGATGAAGCTGTCCGGCCGGACCGCGTGTGCGAGCGGCCCCGCGTCTTCGGGGAACTGCGCCGCGCGCAGCACGCGGACATCCTCGATGCGCTTCACTGCGGGACTTGCGACATCGGCGGAGAAGCCCTGGTCGCGGAAGACGGTGAAGCCTTCCTTGAGGCTGAGCTGGAACCAGTCGCGGCAGGTGACCCGATTGCCGGACCAATTGTGGAAATATTCGTGGGCCACCACGCGCGAAATGTTGTCGAAGTCGGCGTCGGTCGCAGTCTCCTGGTCGGCGAGGACGTAGGCCGAGTTGAAGACGTTCAGCCCCTTGTTCTCCATGGCGCCCATGTTGAAGTCGCTGACGGCGACGATGTTGAACTGGTCGAGGTCGTATTCGCGCCCGTACACCTCCTCGTCCCAGCGCATGGCGAGCTTCAGGCTCTCCATCGCGTGCGCGGTGCGCGGCAGGTCGGCCTCGCGCACCCAGATGCCGAGATCGACGGTTCGGCCGCTGGCCGTCGTAAAGGTGTCGCGGTTCGGCTTGAGGTCGCCGGCGACCAGCGCGAACAGGTAGGACGGCTTAGGGAACGGGTCTTCCCATTCGGCCCAGTGGCGGCCGTTTTCAGCTTGGCCCGCGTTCACCGGATTGCCGTTGGACAACAGCACCGGGAACTGGGTGGCGTCGGCTTCCAGATGAACCCGGAACCGCGACAGCACGTCTGGCCGATCGGGAAAGTAGGTGATCCGGCGAAAACCCTCGGCTTCGCATTGCGTGCAGAGGATTCCGCCGGAGGCATACAGCCCCATCAGCTTGGTGTTCGCTTCCGGGCTGACTTCGACCTGCGTCTCAACCGTCGCTCGGTCGCCGGCGATCTCCAAGACAAGCGCCGGTCCATCGAAGCGATAGGAAGCGGCCTCGCCATCGATCTGAACCCCGACGAGGTTAAGCTCGTCGCCGTCGAGCCGCAGCGGCCGGTCGTGCGATCCGTTGCGGACCGTCTCCAGCACGGCGCGAACTCGCGTCCGCTCGGGCGCCAGGGCGAACTCGAGCCGGATCTCGGGAACCAGCCAGTCCGGCGGGCGATAGTCTTCCCGCCGGGTGGCCACATGGGTGGGCGAGGGTGGCGCCTCGGGGGCGGTTTGCGCGTCGAGCAGGGTCGGGGAGCGGACATCGGCCATGCGGGCGACTTAAGCGCCCCCTCCCGCGGTCACAACCCGCGGCCGCCGCGTCAGGAGAGCGGTTCGGCCTCCCGGCTCTGGTGACAGCGCCGGCGATCAAGCGTAGGCGCGAAGCGCAGCCGTGAACCTGCGCTGCCGGCGAAGCGTTGACCCGTCACCACCAGAGCAGGAGAGGGCGATGAGCAGCCTCGAAAATATCCGCGAGCATATGGAAGTGATCGGCGCCGACGGCGTGCACCTCGGCACCGTCGACCGGGTCGAGGATGGCCGAATCAAGCTGACGCGCCCCGATAGCGGCGTCGCGCACCAGGAACATCACCACTTCATTCCAGGCGGGCTGGTCGCCGAGGTCGAAGGCGATCAGGTCCGCCTCAGCGCCCGTGCCGACGTCGTTGCGGCGCTGTTCGAAGAGGAAGCAAGCGGCGAGCCGATTGGCTAGACTCTTCCCTTTGGCGCCCTTGCCCTAGGCAGGCAACGGTGCCGATGACTCGCTTGGTCGTGTCGAGTTCAAGCACCAATCGCGCGCGAGTCGCCGGCGGAGTGAGAGCGGACGGGCGCGGGCACGGCTCGGCTGGGCGGATGGGGGCGGTGCAGGCGATTGCGCCGAAGCGGGAACTGCCCACATGGGCGGGTATGAAGAAGGACGATGTCGCGTCGCGTCCGCCGCCCCGCAGCTGGGTCCGGGCCGAGGATTATGTCGAGGCGCTGGTGCGCCGCCGGGCCGTGCGCCGTGCGAGCGGGCTCAAGCCGCGCACCCAGCCCGAATCGCCGCGCCTATGGCTCAGTACCATTCCATTCATGGTGCTGATCGGCGGCCTGGCGGTGCTGACGCTGGGGATCATCGCCTCCGCCTGGCCGCAACCGTCCCGGCCGCCGGAACAGGAGCGCAGCGCGCCAGCGGCCGGAACCGCGTCAAAGGGCTGGTTCCAAGAGGCCGAGAAGGACTTCAAGCAAGCCGGCTAGCAGCGCCAGACGCCGCCGCCCTGCCACTGCCGTTCGCAATTTTGATTGCTCTGCATACAGCGCGGAAAGCTGCGGTCGGGGCGATCGTGCCACCAATCGTTGTAGCTCGACGGCTCCCAGCTGCGGTTGTTCCATCGCGCCCATTCGCCGCCGTAGACGCTGCTGACATAAGCGATGTCGGGACCGCGGTCGCGCCGGCGATCATGGCGGCGGTCGCCGCGGTCAGGCCGATGCCGCACCGGCCCGCCGATATCGGTGCCGCGGTGAACAGTGACGGCAGCCGCAGCGACGAAGCTGGGATCGCTCCAATGCTCCGCCACCGCGGGGGAAGCGACGGCGCTGAGCGCCGCGAGGGTTCCAAGCATCACTGAATGCATCGCGGTCTCTCCTTTGTGTTCGCTGCCGACCCGAAACAAACGCCGCAACCGTGCCACTCGTTGCATCGGCGAATCCATTTCGAACGTCGCGGCCGGGCTCGCGCGCCCCGGCGACGGCGCGCAAACGGTGGCGCTAACCCGACGCTAACCGAAAGCCGTTAAGGCCGGGGCGTGAGCAAGTCCTGGAACCCGGGCCGTCATGCGGTGGAACTGCGACCGTCGCGAATCCGGCGCGAGCCCGTGCGCCTGCCGACCATCGCCCCGCCGCCCTCCCACCAAAGCGAGCTGCGCAGCGCGGTGATCGGCGTCGTGCTCATCGCGGTGGCGTGCGTCGCGGTGGTGGTCGGCATCGTCGCGATCGCCGCCAACCGGAGCGCAGCTCCAGCGCCGATCGACGCGGCGTTCGGCTTCTGCCAGACCAGCGGCGGCAATTGCGTGCTCGATGGCCAAACCTTCCGGCTCGACGGGCAAGTGACCGCCATTGCCGGCATCGACGCGCCCAACATCCATCCCTCCCGCTGCAGCCAGGAGGGGCGCCTCGGTATTTCGGCCGCGGTGCAGCTGCGCGAGATGCTCAACCGCGGGCGCGTGACTGTTGTGGCGGGTGGCCGCGTCGAGGTCAGTGGACGCGATGTCGCCGCGATGATGATCGAAGCCGGCGCCGCCCGCGACGCGACCGCACCCCCGCGCGACTGGTGCGAGGTCCGCCCGGTCGAATAGAGGCACGACACGTCGCGCCCGTGAAGACCCGCGAGTGGCTGATCGTCGTGGGCCCCGGCGATCAGCGATCTCGCTGATACGGGTAGCGGCCCAGAATGTGCGTATGGAAAAAGTGGCCGTGCGACGCGGCCGCTAAGAAGGCGGCATGCACCGCCGGTGGAACGCCAAAATAGCGGTACCAATCTCCGTCCAAGAAGCGCACGAACACGATGGAGTGCGCCGCGTCGTAGTCGATCTCTGCGAGCGCCTCGGACTCGACGCTGACCATGTCATTCAGCCGCAACTCCAGCCGCAGCAAACATATCCTGCTCTGCCGCTTCGGCACCGTCATTCGCCACGGCGTCCGCTTTCGCTTTTTGCCGGCGGTCGAAGCTGTCCCACACATCACCCCAGTTCCCACGCGTGGCCGCCTTGGAATATTCCGTCGCGCGGGTTTCGAAGAAGTTGGCGTGCTCGACGCCGTTGAGGAGGGGGGCGAGCCAGGGGAGGGGGTGCTCGTCGACCATGTAGATCGGCTGGAAGCCGAGCTGGCCGAGGCGCCAGTCGGCGATGTAGCGGATGTACTTCTTGATCTCCTTGGGGCTCATGCCGTTGACCGGCCCCTGCTCGAACGCGAGGTCAATGAACGCGTCCTCCAGGCGGACGGTCTTCTGGCAGACGTCCATGATCTCCTCGCGGACGGCCTTGGTCAGGCAGTCGCGTTCCTTCACGAAGGTGTGGAACAGCTTGATGATGCCCTCGCAGTGGAGGCTCTCGTCGCGCACCGACCAGCTGACGATCTGGCCCATGCCCTTCATCTTGTTGAAACGCGGGAAGTTCATCAGCATGGCGAAGCTGGCGAACAATTGCAGCCCCTCGGTGAAGCCGCCGAACATCGCGAGCGTCTTGGCGATGTCCTCGTCGGTGTCGACGCCAAAGGTGCTGAGGTAATCGTGCTTATCCTTCATCTCCTTGTACTGCATGAACATGCTGTACTCGCTCTCGGGCATGCCGATGGTGTCGAGGAGGTGGGAGTAAGCGGCGATATGCACCGTCTCCATGTTGGAGAATGCGGTCAGCATCATCTTGATCTCGGTCGGCTTGAACACGCGGCCGTATTTGTCGTGGTAGCAGTCCTGCACCTCGACGTCCGCCTGGGTGAAGAAGCGGAAGATCTGCGTCAGCAGGTTGCGCTCGTGCTCGGTGAGCTTCTGCGCCCAATCGCGGCAGTCCTCGCCCAGCGGCACTTCCTCGGGCATCCAGTGGATCTGCTGCTGGCGTTTCCAATAGTCGAACGCCCACGGGTATTCGAACGGCTTGTACTGCTTGCGGGCTTCGAGGAGGGGCATCAGAGGGCTCCTTGGATACGCTTGGATATGGGGTTTGCGGGGGCGAAATTCACCCTTGGACCGCTTCGAGTTCGGCTGCGCTGGGGCGGTAGTCGAGGCCGCCGAAGCCATGGATGAGGAGGATGGCGGCGACAACGCCGAGCAGGACGGCGCCCTGGCTGCCATGGCGCGCGTCGTCCTCGCCGCGCTTGCGGTAGAGCCAGATGGCCGCGGCGAGCAGGAGGAGGCCGGCGGCGATTTCGAGGATGGCGCCGGTGCTCATTGGGCGTCCTGGCGGGCGAGGGCGTCGGCGCGCCGCCGGGCGCGGGTGGCGGCTAGCCAGAGCTGCTGAGTGCTCTCGCTGAGCACGCGCCCCCTCTCCCCGCTCGCCTGCGGCGAGTCGCCCTCTCCCGCGAGGGGAGACGGAAGTTGCTGCGCTACTGGCATGCCAGGCACTCGTCGTAGTCGGTGGTGGGGGCGAGCTGGATTTCCTTGAGCTCGGGCGTGTTGTCGGCCTCGACGCCACCGGCAAAACCGGCGCGCTGAACCGACTTGGAGCGGAGGTAATAAAGCGACTTGATGCCGAGCTCCCAGGCGCGGAAGTGGAGCATCATCAGATCCCACTTATCGACGTCGGCGGGGATGAACAGGTTGAGGCTCTGCGCCTGGTCGATGAACGGCGTGCGGTCGGCCGAGAGCTCGAGCAGCCAGCGCTGGTCGATCTCGAAGCTGGTCTTGAACACGTCCTTTTCTTCCTGAGTGAGGAAGTCGAGGTGCTGGACCGAGCCGCCCTGCTCGAGAATTGAGTTCCAGACGTTGGCGCTGTCCTTGGACTTCTCGACCAGCAGCCGCTCGAGATACGGGTTCTTGATCGAGAAGGAGCCCGACAGCGTCTTGTGCGTGTAGATGTTGCCGGGGATCGGCTCGATGCAGGCCGAGGTGCCGCCGGCGATGATCGAGATCGACGCGGTCGGCGCGATCGCCATCTTGCAACTGAACCGCTCCATCACGCCCATGTCGGCGGCGTCGGGACAGGGGCCGCGCTCATTGGCGAGCATCATCGAGGCTTCATCGACCTGGGCGCGGATGTGCTTGAAGATGCGCAGGTTCCACGACTTCGCCATGGCGCCCTCGAAGGGGATGTTGCGAGCCTGGAGGAAGGAGTGGAAGCCCATCACGCCGAGGCCGACCGAGCGCTCGCGTTCGGCGCTGTACTTGGCGCGCGCCATCTCGTCGGGGGCGCGGGCGATATAGTCGCTGAGCACATTGTCGAGGAAGCGCATGATGTCCTCGATGAACTGCTTGTCGCCGTTCCATTGATCCCAGGTCTCTAGGTTCAGGGACGACAGGCAGCACACGGCGGTGCGGTCGGCGCCAAGATGGTCCTTGCCGGTCGGCAAGGTGATCTCCGAACACAGGTTGGAGGTGGTGACCTTGAGGCCGAGGTCGCGGTGGTGCTTGGGCATCGACCGGTTCACCTGGTCGATAAAGATGATGTACGGCTCGCCAGTCGCCAAACGGGTCTCGACCAGCTTCTGGAACAGCGAGCGGGCGT
>CADCVY010000008.1 GCA_902806275.1 uncultured Sphingomonas sp.
TAAGATGGGTCCGGTGCAGTTCTTCGCACTGGACAGCAACAGCCAGCAGTCTGCCGGAAACACAAGCGGCAGTGTGCAGGGGCAGTGGCTTAAGAACGGCCTCGCCGCATCCGATTCACCGTTCAAGATCGTCTATTTCCACCATGCTCCATTTAGTTCGGGCCTAGAACATGGCTCGACCTCCTACATGCAGTGGCCATTTGAGGCTTGGGGAGCGACGGCCGTCCTGAGCGGCCACGATCATGCCTATGAACGGATCTTGCGGGACGCCAATGGCGATGGGATCAAATTGCCCTACTTCGTCGATGGTCTCGGTGGCCACTCCAAATACGGTTTCGGATCGCCGGTGAGCGGTAGCGCGGTTCGCTACAACGGCGACTGGGGAGCCATGCTCGTCGAGGCCAGCAATCAGTCGATCACTTTCAAGTTTGTGGCCGTCGGCACGGGGGGGACCGGTAAGGTCATCGATAGTTACACGATCAACGCGCCAACGGCGTCGGCCGCCAGCAGCATGGCAACAACGGACCTCATGGCTGCGGATGGCTGGGTCGCCAGCGCTGACGTCAGCGAAGGCGCGCCTACCTCAATTCAGCTGCTTGGCCAGGCGATGTCCGATTTCGACGCTTTCTTCTAACTGCACGGGCTCGCGGATCACGCTCGCGGTTCGTCGTGCAACACCAGGGCTGAAGCCGCGTTTGCCGTGGTGGTGCCGAACAATGGTCACACCGCCAGCACACTAGTGAGTTCGTGAAAGTCAGAACCGAAAACTTGGTCTGCCGCGTGTTCGGGCATAGCCGCTCTGGGGCCAAGGCCGTTCGCTCAAGCGAGGGCTGGCGAAGCTCGTGCAAACGTTGCGGAGCTCGGTTGCTGCGCATCGGGCGTGGTCGCTGGCGTGAGCTTACCGGGGAAGAGCTCGCGAATTAGCACGCATTGTGGTCCCGCGGTGTTCGGGGCGGCCTTGCATCCTCACTCCTGCTTGGAAGGCGACGAGACCTCCAAGCCAAGCGCATTGCCCGGCCACTTTATTGCTTCCACAATAGCGGCTCCGGTCACGGCTGCAGGGAGTCGATGAATGCGTCAACCAAGAACAGGCGGCACTGCCGCTGCCTATGTGATCGTTACCTGCCTCTTCTTTGCGTGGGGTTTCGTCACGTCCTTGGTCGATCCGCTGGTCGCCGCAGTTAAGGGAATATTCGAGCTGAGCGACGTCGAAGCGCAGCTTAGCGCGTCCGCTTTCTTCATTGCCTATGGCGTGATGAGCTTCCCCGCCGCCGTGTTGCTGGGACGCCGCAAAGCCGTTCCGACGGTTTTGATCGCGCTCGCGATGATGGTCGCCGGGTGCCTGATCATGCTCTTCGCGGCCAATATTGCGCGCTATTCGATAGTGCTGCTCGGGCTGTTTGTGCTCGCCAGCGGCATCACGGTCCTGCAGGTCGCCGCCAACCCGCTGGCCGCTGCCCTCGGCCCACCGGAGCGCAGCCACTTTCGCCTGACGTTCAGCCAGTCGTTCAACAGCCTCGGCACCTTTATCGGACCGTATCTGGGCTCGGTGCTGTTCCTCAAAGGCCTGGAGGTAAAGGAAGGCACGGCGCTGACCGAGCAAGTCCGTGATGCGTCGCTTGGCGGCATCGATCGCGCCTTCTTCTGGATCGGCGGACTGATCTTGCTGATCGCCGTTCTGATCTGGGCCGGCCGGCGGGTGATTTCCGCAGCGGCGCCGCCGCCGCCCGAAGAGACGGCTCGCAGGGGCATCGCAGCGACCTTCCGCGATGCGGTGTCCTCGCGCTGGGCGCTGCTCGGCGGAGCGGCGATCTTCCTCTACGTCGGCGCCGAGGTCGCCATCGGCACACAGATGGCTCTGTTCCTCAACGACGACGATGTATGGGGAGTCGCGCTCGAGGATGCAGGCAAGATGGTCAGCTTGTACTGGGGCGGGGCGATGGTTGGGCGCCTGATCGGCTCGGCTTTGCTGACGCGGGTGCCGGCGCCCCCGCTGCTCGCCGCCTTCACTGGCATGGCGGCCCTGATGTGCGTCTACGTGTTCACGGTCGGCGGGGTCAGCGCCGGCTACGTCGCGCTCGCCATCGGCCTGTTCAACTCGATCATGTTTCCGGTCATCTTCACCATCACGCTCGAGCGCTCGACCGCGTCCGATGAAGCGACGTCCGGCTTCCTGTGCTTCTCGATCATCGGCGGCGCCGCCATCCCGCCGCTGGTTGGGCTGGTGTCGCAATCGACCGATTACGTGACCGCATTCATCGTCCCGGCGCTTTGCTACGCGGCCTTGTGCGGGTTCGCCATCTCGGCCCGTCGCGCACGGGTGCGGCTGCGTGACGAACCGGCGGCGGCGACCATCCACTAGCGTCGGCAAAGCGGAACGTCAGATCGCCTTGAAACTGTGACATAATTACGACTCCGGGGTGCTTGCGGACAGCGACTGTAACCGCTTACAGTTGCGCCATCAGGAGGGACTCTGACATGGCCATCACCCGCACCCCGTTGCTCCGCGCATTGCTGCTTGGCGTTTCGTCGCTCACCATGGCCACGGCGGTCGCCGTTCCGGCCGCGGCGCAGACGGTTACCGCCTCCATCAACGGCGAGGTCCGAGATGCTCAGGGCGCGCCAGTTGCCGGCGCGACGGTGACCGCCAGGAATGAGGAGAACAACCAAACCGTAACGGCGCAGACGGGCGCGCAAGGCCAGTATACGCTCGCGGGCCTGCGTCCCGCGCCGTACACGATCGCCACCACCATTGGCGGCGCTGCGGTGACGGACCGCGTTACCGTTGAGGTCGGCCAGAGCGCCACCCTGGACCTCGCACCACCTGCCGTTGCCGAAGCCGACCCCGCCGCCGCTTCGCCGGCCGAGCAGGCTGCGACAGCGACGCGGGGCGACCAGATCGTGGTCACCGGGCGCCGCCTGGTCGAAACCCGCACCAGCGAGGTCGCGACCAACGTCAGCCAGCAGCAGATCCGCTCGCTGCCGCAAAGCGACCGCAACTTCTTGAGCTTTGCTCGGCTGGCGCCGGGCGTCACGTACAACGACAGTGAGACCGACAAGGAGATCCGTTCCGGCGCGTCGACCTCGTCGGCGGTCAACGTGTTCATCGACGGCACCAGCCTCAAGAACCAGATCCTGGACAGCGGCATCGCGGGCCAGGAAAATTCCCGCGGCAACCCGTTCGGCCAGGTCGCGATCCAGGAGTTCCGGGTCCTCACTCAGAACTACAAGGCCGAGTACGAGCAGGCCGCCGCCGCGGTCGTCACTGCGGTGACCAAGTCCGGCACCAACCAATTCAGTGGCGAAGTGTTCGCCCAGCACACGGGGCGAGGGTTCGCCAAGCAGGACATCTTCACCCGGACCCGCGACCAGGACGAACCGGAGTTTCGCCGCAGGCAGTTCGGCGGCGCGCTCGGCGGACCGATCCTGCCTAATCGCCTGTTCTTCTTCGGTGCCTATGAAGGCAACAACCAGAACCGCGCCTTCAATGTGCAGCTGGGCAACCGCTCAGCGGAAAACCTCGCCCGGTTCGGCCAGTTCGAAGGGTCGTTCGTCAGCCCATTCCGCGGCGACTTCTACTTCGGCAAGCTGACCGCTCATCCGGCCGACGACCATATCGTCGACCTGTCGTACAGCCGGCGGACCGAAACGGACGTCCAGGGCTTCGGCGGCACGACCGCCTTCACGGCTGCCGAGAACAAGATCAACAACGTCAACACGATCAACGGCAAGTGGCAGTGGCGCGGCGACCAGTTCCTCAACGAGTTCGACGCGAACTTCCTGAAGTACAAGTTCAATCCGACCTCGCTCAACCCGGACGACCCCAGCTTCGAGTATCAGGGCGTCGTTACTTTCGGCGGCAAGGACGCCACGCAGCGCTTGGTGCAGAACAGCCTCACCTTCCGCAACGATCTGACCTGGACCGGCTTCGACGACCACACGCTCAAAGGCGGCGTCAGGATCGCCAAGCACAAGTACGACTTCACCAAATTGTTCTTTCAGCAACCGCGATTCGTCTTCGAGAACCGCGCGGATGTCGGCCTCGACTTCGATGCCCCCGCACGGGCACTCCTGGGACTTGGCGACCCCAACATCACCGCCAGGAACACCGCTGTTGGTCTCTTCGTGCAAGACGACTGGCGGGTGAACGACAAGCTTGAGCTCAATCTCGGCCTGCGCTGGGATTACGAGAGCAACATGTTCAACAATAAGTACAAGACGCCGGAAGCGGCGGCGGCAACGCTGCGCGCTCTGCCGGAAACCGATTATTTCGACCCGGACGACTATATCACCGACGGCAACGACCGCGACCCGTTCCTCGGCATGTTCCAGCCGCGCATCGGGTTCAGCTACGATTTCAACGCTGACCGCCGCACGGTGCTGTTTGGCGGCTATGGCCGCTATTACGACCGCAACGTGTTCAACAACACGCTCGATGAGCGATTCCGTCTGCAATATCAGATCGGCAACTTCTTCTTCTCGCAGAATGGCCAGCCGCGGGACGGTAATCCCACCGTAGTATTCAATCCCAGCTATCTGACGCGCGAAGGTCTGCTTGCGCTCCAGTCGACGGCTCAGACCGGCCTGCCTGAGCTGTTCGCCGTGCCGAACAATGCCAAGCCGCCGCGCACCGACCAGTTCAGCCTCGGCGTCCGGCAACGCTTCGGTCAGTGGCAGGGGTCGGTTACCGGCAGCTACATCCGCGGCGTCAACGGCTACACGCACCTGTTCGCGACGCGCAATGCGCAGGGTGAGTGCTGCGACACCACGGCCGCCCGTGCCAACGGTTTCTCGAACGTCCTGATCGGCTCGGACAGCCTCGATACGCGCTACAAGGCGCTCTACCTGACGATCGACAAGCCTTACACAGTCGCATCGGGGTGGAGCTTCGGAGTTGCCTACACGCTTGCCGACGCGGAGCAGAACGGCAACGATCTCTTCAGCCTCGATAAGGAAACACCGGACGATTACGGCTTCCGCTCCCGGCCTGGCGACGAGCGCCACCGGGTCGTGCTCAACGGCATCCTCGACCTGCCGGCGGGCTTCCGCGTCTCGACGCTCAGCCAGTTCGGCACGGGCGCTGCGTTCCAGGTGTTCGACGCGCGCGGCGGCTTCGGGATCAACGACCGTGAAATCACGTCCTTCTTCCCAAAGAAGAACTGCCTTGGCACCTTCGCTTACTGCGAAGTCAATTTGACGGTCGAGAACAACATCCGGCTGTTCGGCGGGAACACCTTCAACGTCGCGGTCGACTTCCTTAACGTGTTCAACAACCGCAACTACGGCGGCTACGACGGCTTCCTGGCCAACCAGAACTACGACATCACGACGAATTTCTCGCGGCCTGACACGGCGGCGCTGGAGCTTCTGCAGCCAAGCAATTTGCTGACGCTGCCCCGGCGGATCCAGGTGCGGGCCGGCTTCCGCTTCTAGCATTCGGGAGCGCCGGACGGCAGGGCGGCGATTGTGCATGCCGTGAACAGGTGGACGCTGGCGACGTCGATGTTGGTATCGGCGGTTCTGACGGCGGTTGTGGGAACGCCCGCGGCCGCGCAGCCAAAGCGCACGACCATTAACCCGGTCGACATCGACTACCGCTACAATTTCGAGCAGATCAACGACAACGCGTCCTACCGAACCGGCGCCGACCCCGCGATCGTGCGCCACAAGGGCGCCTTTTACATGTTCCAGACGCTGGCCGACGGCTACTGGCGTTCTACCGACCTCGTCGACTGGCGCTTCATCACGCCGAGCCGCTGGCCGTTCGACAGTATCGTCGCGCCCGCCGCCTGGTCCGACGGCGAGAAGATCATCCTCCAGCCGTCGATGATGGAGCCGGAATCGATCCTCTACACGACGGAGCCGGAGACCGGCCGCCTCGAGTTTCTCGTTCGCCGCATGCCGCCTCTGCCCGGATCGGTGAACAAGGGACCCGAGGAGATGAAGGAAGGCGAGGTCCCGCCCGGTCCGTGGGACCCCGCGCTGTTCAAGGACGATGACGGCCGCTGGTACATGTACTGGGGCTCGTCCAACGTCTTCCCGCTCTACGGCATTGAGATCGAGTTCCGCGAAGGGCGGCTGATCTACCACGGCAAGCCGAAGCAGATGCTGCGCATGGTGCCGGAGAAGCACGGGTGGGAGCGCTTCGGCCAGGACCATTGCGCCTGCTGTGGCCCGGGCCGGCCG
>CADCVY010000009.1 GCA_902806275.1 uncultured Sphingomonas sp.
GCGACCTCGACCTGGCGACGCGGCTGCGCCCGGACCAGGTCGTCGAGCGGCTGGAGCATGCGGGCATCAAGGCCGTCCCGACCGGCATCGAGCACGGCACCGTGACGGCCGTCAGCGACGGACAGCCAGTCGAGGTCACCACCCTGCGCCGCGACGTATCGACCGACGGGCGCCGGGCAACCGTGGAGTTCACCGATGACTGGACGGAGGACGCTGCGCGCCGGGATTTCACCATCAATGCGCTGTCGGCCGATCCGCAGACCGGCGAATTGTTCGACTATTTCGGCGGCCGGGGCGATCTCGACGCACGGCGCGTCCGATTCATCGGTGACCCTCAGCAGCGCATTGCCGAGGACCACCTCCGGATCCTTCGGTTTTTCCGCTTCCACGCGCGCTTGGGCACCGGCGACCCGGACGCAGAAGCGCTCGATGCCTGCACCAGCCGGGCCAACGACCTCATGGCGCTGTCGCGGGAACGCATCGCTGATGAGCTGCTGAAGATCCTCGCGCTCGCTGATCCCTCGCGCACGGTCGGGACCATGCTGCAGCGAGGGATTCTGCGGCCGGTGCTGCCCGAGATCGAGCCGGAGCGGCTGTGCGACCTTCAAGCGCTCGTTGCTGCCGAACGTGACGCCGCCGTTGCGCCGGACGCGCTGCGCCGCCTGGCCGCATTGTTGCCCGCCGTGCCGGACACGGCCGAGCACATTGCCGTTCGGCTCAAGTTGTCGAACAAAGGCCGCAAGCGGTTGGCCTCGGCGGCAGCGGCGCCATCTTCGGGCTCACCCGAGGCGCTCGCTTACCGGCTCGGGACCGAGCTGGCTGTGGACCGGCTGCTGCTGGCGTCGCGCCCCGGCGATGCGCGCCGACTTGCCGAGTGGGCGCCGCCGCGCCTGCCGATTGGCGGCGGTGCCTTGATCGCCCGCGGACTGCCCGAAGGCCCGATTGTTGCGAAGACGCTGCGGCAGATCGAGCAGCAGTGGGTCGAGGCCGGCTTTCCAGAGGGCGGCGGGCTGGAGGAAATCGTCGCAGCCGCTCTCAAATCGGCGAACGGCGCTAACCCGCCAGCTCCAGCGTCGGCCTAAAGCCCGGCCTCCACCGCGATCCGGATCGCTTCAGCGCTGGTTCGGACGCCCAACCGCTCGAGCAGCAGCGCACGGTGCATCTTCACCGTCTTCTCGGCGATGCGCAGCTGGTGCGCGATCTGCTTGTTGAGCAACCCTTGGGCCATCGCCTGCAGCACCTCGCGCTGGCGTGACGGCAAGCCTTGCACCAGCGCCGAAGCGCGCGAGCTCCGCGCCGACAGCGCCATCGGGTCGTCCGTCCCAAGATCCACCTGCGAGCCAAGGAAATAGGCCAGCTCGCCCGTGTCGGCGAACAGGGGCACGACCATGACCCCGTTGCGAAAGGGAGTGCCGTCGCGGCGATAGTTGAGGATGTCGACCAGAACGGGGCGCTGAGTCTCGATACAGGTCCGGATGTGATCGGTGATCCATGTCTCGGTCCCCTCACCCGCAAGAAACCTGCAGTTGCGCCCGAGTATCTCGGGCGTGTCGTAGCCGGTCAGTTGGCAGAATGCCTCATTCACCACCTCGATGGGATTGTCTCGCTGGCGCGGGTTGGTCACCACCATTGCGATCGGACTTGCAAGCACCGAATCGAGCACGTCTGAACTGGGGACCGCCATCGCCCTATTGTGCCCAAGTCCATGGCACCGGGGCAAGCCGCGGCTCAGGCGCTAAGTTTGACGCACCAACTCCGCATAGTTCTGGGCGAGTTCCTGATGAACCCGCCGCGCCGCGTCGGAGGCCGCCGACTTGGCGGCAGCGCGCTCCGCCAGTTCGCGTTTACGGAAATAATCCGCCGATTGCTGATCGACCATTGTCCCACCCCACATGGACGGACGCACCCGCGCCCGAGTCGTCAATCTTTATCCGTGAAATGTGACAGCAGGACTATAACTTGAAGCAAATTTCGTGACTTACGCCCGAACCTTGCCTCGGGATCCGGCTCAGCGATGCCCGCCGCCGCCCGAGTTCTGCTTGTTCCCGGTGCGGCTGTTGCTCTCGCCCTTGTCGTGGGCCTTCTTGTTGCCGCCGACGTCGTGCTTGCGCTCCTGGTCGAAGTCGCCCTTTTTCTTGTGATCCGTCACCGCACATCCTCCTCGATATTGTTCTCGTCCGCGTCGCCGGTCGACCGGTTCGTGTTTGACCCGCCGCCGGCCCCAAGGCTGCCGGCCATGGCTCCCGGTCCGCCGCCGGGAATGATGCCGCCCGGCTGCAACCCGGTCGCGAGCCCGGCGTGACCCTCGCTCGGCGACCCGCCGGACAATGGTGTCGCCGCAAGTGGCGGGCTGCTGATGTCCGTGTTGTCGCCCTCCTCCATCCCGATGCGGGTCGTGTCGGTTTCCCCGGCACGCGCGGGACGCGTCTGCGCAGCGTCGGCGCCAGCAGCCTCATTGTTGTTGTTCGTCACTTCCGCACCTCCAGTGTTCCCGGGTGTAACTCAGGTGCGGAGCGCGAGTTCACGTTGGCGAGCTAGTCCGTGCTTGCGGTGCCGACGAGCGGCCCATGCGGACAGGGTCGCCGATCAGCGGCGGCGGGAGTTCCAGTAATCGAGCGCAGCGCTCGCTTCGAGCGGCTTGGCGAAATAATAGCCTTGGCCCGAAGCGCACCCGAGCGTCGCCAGCGTGGTCGCCAGTTCGACGGTCTCGATGCCTTCGGCCGTCGTCGACATCCCAAGCGCATCGGCCAGGCTGAGCACCGCCCGGACGATCGCGACAGCATCGGGGTCCACCATCATGCCCGACACGAAGCTTTTGTCGATCTTGAGGACGTCGATCGGCAACCGCTGGAGATAGGCGAGGCTGGAGTAGCCGGTGCCGAAATCGTCCATTGCCACGGTGGCGTCGAGCGCTTTAAGCGCATCGAACACGCGGGTCGCGCGTGCCGGGTCCTGGACGATCGAGCTTTCCGTCAGCTCGAGCGAAAAGCGGTCGCCGGTCAGGCCGCTCGCCTTGAGTGCGCTCGAAACCACCGAAGCGATGTCGTCGCGGGCGACCTGGATCGCCGACAGGTTGACGCCGACGTAGAGCGGCAGGGCCTCGCCATGCTGCAGGTCCCAGCCGGCGAGCGTCTGCGCCGCCTTGTCCATCGCCCAGCGGCCGAGCTGCAGGATCAGCCCGCTCTCTTCGGCAACGGGGATGAACTCAGCCGGGCTGATGTCACCGCGGTCCTCATGCTCCCAGCGAGCCAACGCCTCGAACCCCGCGACCTCGCCCGACTTCAAGTCTATCAGCGGTTGGTAGAAAAGCTTGAGCTGGTCCTTGTCGAGCGCGCGGCGCAGTTCGGTCTCGATGGAAAAGCGGCGCCGGGCTTCGGTCGCTTGCTTGGGCTCGTAGATCTGCGGCTTGCCGGCGAGTTTGGCCTGCTTCACCGCGAACTGCGCATTGCGGAACAGCTCTTCCGGGTCCTGCGCCGAGTTCATCAGCGCCAAACCGATCGCACATTCGACCCGGATCTCCAGCTCGGAAATCTTGAATGGCGCCGTTATCACCTGCTGGATCCGCTCGGCCGCCTTGAGCGCGTCGGCGATCCCGCGCCGGAGGGACACCAGCACGCCGAATTCATTCCCGCCGGTGCGCGCCAGAACGTCACCGGCCCTGAGCGCGAGGATGAGCCGCCGCGCGAAAGTGATCAGCAGCTCGTCGCCCGCCAGGCTTCCGACCGACTCGTTGATTCGCGAGAAGCGCAGCACGTCGACGACTAGTACCGCATGTTCCACATCGCGGCTGACCATCTCGCCGGCAGTCTCGATGGCTTCGCTGAAGCCGAGCCGGTTGGGCAGCCCGGTCAGGCTGTCGCGCAGCATTTCTGAGCGAAGCGCGCGTTCGGACTGGACCTCGACGGTGCGGTCGACCACGCTAAGCAAACAGCGCACGTTGCCCCGCCTCGCGCGCGGAAGCGGCGCCAGCTTGACCCGAAAATGGCGGGCAGCAACGCCGTCGCCGTCCTTGAAGTCGAGCTCGCCGGCGACATTGGTGCCATTGAAGAAATTTTGCAGGAGGTCGGCGATCCGCCCCGACCGCAAGCAATCGGCCGCATTCCAGTCCAGGGCCGTGCAGCTCGATTGCCGCACCATGGCCTCGAACCGACTGTTGTGCGCAAGGACGTTGAACGAGAAATCCGGCGCCTGATCGATAATCGCGGCGGCGATCGGCAGCGCGTCGAGCAAGCCGGTGTCGTCCGCCGTCGCCAGGTGCGGTTTCGCTCCGGTGGGTTTGGCCCGACGCTGCCCCGAGGCAGTCCCCGACCGTTTTTCAGCAACCTGCATCCGCGCGCCTATGAACGCGCAGGAGTTAATTCGGAGTTTCTTTCGGCCCCGAGCAAAGCGGGATTAAGCGCGGAATTAACGGCTCAGGCGAACCGGTTCGAGCGGGGAAAGCCGATCGGCGGCATGCGGCCGGCGGCGCCTCGTGCCGCGCGCCAAGGGGTCAGGTCGGCTTCGGTGCGGGTTCGGCCACTATCGCCGCCAAGGGTCCAGCTGAGCCCGTCCGCAAGCTGGAAAGCGATGGCATCCGCCAGTCCGCCGTCACGGTAGCGTTGCAGGGTCACCCCCTGCCCCCGCCCGAGCTCCGGCAATTCCGCCAGTGGGAACACCAGCATTTTGCGGTTCTCTCCGATTACCGCCACCGCGTCCGCAGCTTCCGGTACCGGCCTGACGATGGTCACTGACGCGCCCGGCCGAAGGTTGACCACTTGCTTGCCCTTGCGAGTTTCGGCGAGGATGCCCTCGCCGCTGGTGACGAACCCGCGCCCGTCGGATGAGGCGACCAGCAATTTCCCGTCAGGCCGGACGATCAGCAGCTGCACGATCTCGACCTCGGCAGCCAAGTCGATGAACAGGCGCACCGGTTCGCCGAAACCGCGCGCGCTCGGCAGCTTGTCGCCGGCCAACGTGTAGACCCGGCCGTTGGAGGCGAACAGCGCCAGCCGATCGGTTGTCTGCGCGTGGAAGTGGAGGAACGGCCCGTCGCCTTCGCGCCACTTCAGGTCGGCCACCTGCTCCAGCGCAAGGTGCCCCTTCATTGCCCTGATCCACCCCCGCTGAGAAAGAATGACGGTGATCGGCTCCTTTTCGATCATCGCCGACCAGTCGATCTCGCGCGCCGCGCCCGCTTCCTCGATGCGGGTCCGGCGGTCGTCCCCGAACTTGTCGCGAACCGCCGCGAGGTCGCGCTTGAGGCGGGTGCGCTGCCGAGCCGGGCTCTCGATCAGCCGCGCAAGCTCCTCGCGCTCCTTGACCAAGGCGGCGCGCTCCTTGCCGATCTCCATCTCCTCGAGCCGCCGCAACGAGCGCAGGCGCATGTTGAGGATTGCCTCGGCCTGCCGGTCCGTCAGGGTGAACTCGGCGATCAGCACCGGCTTGGGCTCGTCCTCGTCGCGGATGATCGCGATCACCCGGTCGAGGTTGAGGTACGCCTTGAGGAAGCCTTCGAGCAGCTCAAGCCGGTCGTCGATCTTGCCGATCCGGGTCCGCGACCGGTTTAGCAGCACTTCGACCTGGAACGACAGCCAAGCGAGCAAGACCTCCTTCAGGCTCATGACGCCGGGCGTCCGGGTCGCGTCGAGCACGTTGAGGTTGAGTGGGAAGCGGACCTCGAGGTCGGTCAGCCGGTACAGGCTTTCGAGCAGCAGGTCGGGGTCCACGGTGCGTGCCCGCGGCTCAAGCACCATCCGCACAGCCTCGTCGCTCTCGTCCTTGACGTCGGCGAGGATCGGCAGCTTCTTCTCCGCGATCAGCCCAGCGATCTGCTCGATCAGCTTCGCTTTGGGTACGCCGTAAGGCATCTCGGTCACCAAGAGGTGCCAGCCGCCGCCTTTCTCCCGCTCCACCTCCACCTTCGCCCGCAGACGGAAGGAGCCGCGGCCGCTGACGTAAGCGCGCGCGATCGTGTCCTTGTCGTCGACCAGCACGCCGCCGGTCGGGAAGTCGGGGCCTTGCACCCATTGCATCATGGTGCGGTCGTCGGCCTTGGGATCATCGATGAGATGCATGGCGGCATCGATCAGCTCGCGCAGATTGTGCGGCGGGATCGATGTTGCCATGCCGACGGCAATGCCGCTGGCGCCGTTGGCGAGCAGGTTCGGGAACAGACC
>CADCVY010000010.1 GCA_902806275.1 uncultured Sphingomonas sp.
GATCGAGCGCCGCATCGCCGAACGCGCCGGGCGGACGATGCTGGAGGCGGCGGAATGAGCCTGCTTCTCGCGCTCTTCGCGCAGCCGATGATGAACAGATTGCCCGATAATGCGCAGCTGGTCCCGCCCAAGCAGGTGCGGGCGCTGGTCGCCGCTTACGGCGACTGCATCGTCAATCGCGAGGGCGCCCGCGCATCCACGGCGATCGTGGCGGGCCTCGGCAGTAGCGAGATGCTCGCCCGCTACCCGCAGTTGCTGCAGGAAAGCTGCGTGCCGGGGCAGCTCGGCGATGTTGTCCAAGTGAAGTTCTCGGAAGATCAATACCGTTACGCGATCGCCGATGCACTCGTTCGCCGCGAGCTCGCCGCGGTGCCGCCACCGGCGCTCGAAGACGTCGCCCCGCTCGGGCACGGCGGCCCGGCTGCACCGCCGACTATCGATGGCAGGGCCCGACCAATGGCGGGCCGCGCTCTCGATGCGGCGGTCCGCAGCTACGACAAGCAGCGTGCCGCGAATTACATGTGGCGCTACGGCGAGTGCGTGGTGCGGGTCGATCCGGCGGCCGCGAAAGCCCTGCTTATGACGGAGCCTGGGAGCAAAGAGGAGAACGCGCGCTTCTCCGCCATGGGCACCGCGTTCGGCACTTGCCTGGCGGAAGGCAAGTCGCTGGAGTTCGGCAAGGCGGACCTGCGCGGCACCGTCGCCGTCAACTATTACCGGCTGGCGCATGCTGCGCGCACGGCCCGAGTGGCGGAGCGTGGTTCATGAGCATCGCCCTCATCGCCGGCATTGCCGTCATTGTCCTGATCGCCGCCATCGCACTGATGCAGCGCTCGGGTCCAAGGATCACCACCATCGAGCACAAGACGGAAGACAAGGACAAGGACCGCGATGCCTAAGGTCACCGTCGACGGCGAGGAGATCGAGGTCCCGCAGGGCGCGACCGTGCTGCAGGCGTGCGAGCTGGCCGGCAAGGAGATCCCGCGCTTCTGCTACCACGAGCGGCTGAGCATCGCCGGCAATTGCCGCATGTGCCTGGTCGAGGTGGCGCCGGGGCCGCCCAAGCCGCAGGCGAGCTGCGCACTGCCGGCGGCCGACGGCCAGGCGATCCGCACCGACACCGCGCTCGTCAAGAAGGCGCGCGAAGGGGTGATGGAGTTCCTGCTCATCAACCACCCGCTCGACTGCCCGATCTGCGACCAGGGCGGCGAATGCGACCTGCAGGACCAGGCGATGGCCTATGGCCGCAGCTTCTCGCGCTTCGAGGAGA
Organism: uncultured Sphingomonas sp.; assembly: GCA_902806275.1. Taxonomy (GTDB): domain Bacteria; phylum Pseudomonadota; class Alphaproteobacteria; order Sphingomonadales; family Sphingomonadaceae; genus Sphingomicrobium. The sequence goes on from CADCVY010000010.1 coordinate 1,271, forward strand.
ACAAGCGGGCGATCGACGACAAGTACATGGGGCCGGTGATCAAGACGTCGATGACCCGCTGCATCCAGTGCACCCGCTGCATCCGCTTCTCGGCAGAGGTCGCGGGCACGCCGGAGATCGGCATGTTGTACCGCGGCGAGGACAGCCAGATCACCTCGTACCTCGAGCGGACAGTCTCGACCGAGCTGGCCGGCAACCTCGCCGACGTCTGCCCGGTCGGCGCGCTGCTGCAGAAGCCGCAGATCTTCGAGCTTCGTCCGTGGGAGCTGCGCCGGGTACCGGCAATCGACGTCATGGACGCGGTCGGCTCCAACATCCGCCTCGACGTTCGCCAACGGCAGGTGATGCGCATCCTGCCGCGGATCAACGAGGACGTGAACGAGGAGTGGATCAGCGACAAGACGCGCCACCATGTCGATGCCCTCGTCCGCAACCGGCTTGACCGCCCGTGGGTGCGCGAAAAGGGCAAGCTGCGGGAGGCGAGCTGGCAGGAGGCGCTGCAGATCTTCGGCAAGCGCCTGAAGAAGGCGGGCGCGAAGACGGCGGCGATCGGCGGCGATCTGCTCGACGCGGAGACCATGTATGCGGGCCGGGCGCTGCTCGGCGGGCTGGGTTCGACGCTGCTCGAAGGGCGGCAGACCGGCCTCGACTATCACACCGGCAGCCTGGGCGCGGTGGCGTTCAACTCGACCATCGCCGGCATCGAGACTGCGGACGTGGTGTTGCTGGTCGGCTGCAACATCCGCTGGGAGGCGCCGCTGATCGCCACCCGCGTGCGCAAGGTCGCCCGCAAGGGCGGCAAGGTGTTTGGCATCGGGCCGGAAGTTGACCTAGGCATGGGCGTGACCTGGCTGGGCGACGATCTCGGGCTGCTGGGCGATCTGCCGCAGCCGGTGCGCGATGCCTTCGCAGCAGCGGAACGCCCGGCAGTGATCGTCGGACCTGGTGCCCTTGCCGCCGGCGGCTTCGGTGGCGCGCTGGCATTGGTGCAGCCGCTCGGTCTGATCAAGGATGGCTGGAACGGTTTCAACGTGCTGCACACAGCGGCGTCGCGGATGGCGGGGCTGATCCTCGGCTACGCGCAGCGCGGCGGCATCGCCGACATCTCGGCGGCCGCGGCGGAGCTGGTGCTGCTGCTCGGCGCCGATGAGGTCGCGGCCGATCGCTTCCCGGGTGCTTACAAGGTCTACATCGGCCATCACGGCGACGCCGGCGCCAAGCAGGCCGACCTGATCCTGCCCGGCGCGAGCTATGCCGAGAAACACGGGACTTATGTGAATACCGAAGGGCGCGTGCAGTTCAGCGAGAAAGCGGTGTTCCCGCCCGGCCAGGCGCGCGAGGACTGGTCGATTTTGCGTGCCGTGTCGGAACTTGCCGGCGCCAGGCTGCCGTTCGACAACTTTGGCCAGCTTCGGGCGGCGATGACCGCCGAATTCCCGCAGCTCGGCCGCGACGGGCTGATCGACCTGCCATGGGCGGTGCCGGCTGGGCTGGACAGCAAGGCCTCCGGACCGATCCGCTATCCGGTCGCCGATTTCTTCCTGACCAACGCCATCGCCCGCTCCAGCCCGACCATGCAGCGCTGCTCGCAGGAGCTAGTGCAGGGCCTCTCCTTCCAGGAGGCGGCGGAGTGAGGGTGGTGTTCGCCTCAGCTCCTCCCCAATGGAGGGGGAGGATAGCGCAGCTTGGCAGCTTGCTGCCTAGCGCAGCTTGGAGAGGGGGAGCGCTTGCGGCGCAAGCGCGCGCTCGCCGGGCGAGCGCACCCCTCACCCCGCTCGCCCCGGATCAAGTGCGGGCCGAGTCGCCCTCTTCCGCAAGGGGAGAGGGGCTTTGACCGCCACTTTCCAGAACTGGGGCCTGACCTACGAATGGTCGTGGTTCATCGCGACGGTGGTCGGCATCCTGCTGATCGCCTTGCCGCTGATGCTGGCGGTGGCGATGATCATCTATGCCGACCGCAAGATTTGGGCGGCGATCGCCTTGCGCCGCGGGCCCAACGTGGTCGGGCCGTTCGGGCTGCTGCAGAGCTTTGCCGACGGGCTGAAGGTGTTCCTCAAGGAAACCATCGTCCCGACCAGCGCAAACAAGGGCCTGTTCCTGATCGCGCCGATCGTCAGCTTCACCGTGGCGCTGATCGTCTGGGCGGTGATCCCGTTCGACGTCGGCGTGGTGCTCGCGGACGTCAACGTCGGCCTGCTCTACGTGCTCGCGGCCAGCTCGCTGGGCGTCTACGGGGTGATCGTCGCCGGTTGGGCGTCCAATTCGAAATATCCGTTCTACTCGGCGCTGCGCGCGGCGGCGCAAATGGTCAGCTACGAAGTTTCCATCGGCTTCGTCCTGATCTGCGTGGTGCTGTGGGCGGGCACCTTCAATCTCAGCCAGATCGTCATTCAGCAGACCGGACACATCTTCGGACTGCTTAACGGCTTCGGGTTCAACCCGCTGCTGTTTCCGATGGCCGTGGTGTTCCTGATCAGCTCCATGGCCGAGACCTTCCGCACCCCGTTCGACCTGACCGAAGCCGAGAGCGAACTCGTCGCCGGCTTCCAGACCGAATATTCGTCGATGAGCTTCGCGCTCTTCTGGCTCGGCGAGTACGGCAACGTCATCCTGATGTGCGCGCTCAACGCCCTGCTGTTCTGGGGCGGGTGGCTGCCGCCGCTCAACGTCGACCTGATCCCGTGGTTCGACATTCCGGGCATCCTTTGGCTGTTCGCCAAAATGGCGTTCTTCTTCTTCGTGTTCAGCTGGGTGCGCGCCACGGTGCCGCGCTACCGCTACGACCAGCTGATGCGGCTCGGCTGGAAGATCTTCCTGCCATTGAGCCTGCTCTTCGTGTTCCTCATTTCCGGATATCTGATGCTAACCCGCTACGGAGCCGCCGCATGATCGCGCATTGGCTCAAGTCGTTTACCTTATGGGAGCTGGTGAAGGGTCATGCCCTGACCCTGAAGTATTTTTTCAAGCCCAAGGCGACGATCAACTACCCGTACGAAAAGACGCCGCAGAGCCCGCGCTTCCGCGGCGAGCATGCCTTGCGGCGCTACCCCAATGGGGAGGAGCGCTGCATCGCGTGCAAATTGTGCGAGGCGATCTGCCCGGCGCTGGCGATCACCATCGAGTCCGAACCGCGCGAGGACGGCAGCCGCCGCACCACCCGCTACGACATCGACATGGTGAAGTGCATATACTGCGGGCTGTGCGAGGAAGCCTGCCCGGTCGACGCGATCGTCGAAGGTCCGAATCTCGAGTTCGCGACCGAGACGCGCGAGGAACTGCTGTACGACAAGGCCAAGCTGCTCGCCAACGGTGACAAGTGGGAGCAGGCGATCGCCGCCAATCTTGCCGCCGATGCGCCCTACCGATAAGCGCGCGGCAACTGGGGCCTCCACTTGATCGCAATTCTCGCCTTTTACCTGTTCGCGACGCTGACCATCGCTTCGGCGGTGGCGGTGATCTTTGCGCGCAACCCGGTGCACAGCGTGCTGTGGCTGATCGTCGCATTCTTCAATGCGGCGGGGCTGATGCTGCTGGTCGGCGCCGAGTTCATCGCCATGCTGGTGGTGATCGTCTACGTCGGCGCAGTCGCGGTCTTGTTCCTGTTCGTCGTCATGATGCTGGACGTCGACTTCTCGCAGCTGCGTTCCGGCTTCACCAAGAACCTGCCGTTCGGCCTGCTGATCGCGCTGGTGCTGCTGGCGGAGATCATCATCGCGGTCAGCGCGTGGCGCGCGGGGCCGGCGCTAAGCGGCCGCGAGGTCGCCGCAGTCACCCAGCCGAACATCATCGCGCTCGGTCAGCTGCTCTACAGCAAATATCTGTTCCCGTTCGAGATCGCCGGCTTGATCCTGCTGGTGGCGATGGTTGGCGCGATCGTCCTCACCCATCGCGAGCGGCCCGGCCAGCAGCGCCAGAATGCTTCGCGCCAGATCAGGCGCCGTCCGGAAGATGCCGTCCGCAACACGAAGCCAGGCGTCGGCGAGGGGATGAAGCTGTGATCAGCCTCGCCCACTACCTCACGGTCGCCGCGATCCTGTTCACCATTGGCGTGCTGGGGATATTCCTCAACCGCCGGAACGTGATCCTGATGCTGATGGCGATCGAGCTGATCTTGCTGGCCGTGAACATCAACCTGGTCGCCTTCTCCGCTTACCTTGGCGACCTTTCGGGCCAGGTGCTGGCGATGTTCGTGCTGACCGTGGCCGCCGCCGAAGCCGCGATCGGGCTGGCCATCCTGGTGATCTTCTTCCGCCGCAAGGGCTCCATCGCCGTCGACGCCGCGACGAGGATGCACGGCTGATGCATCCGCTGGTCCTGATCGTCTTCCTGCCGCTGCTCGCTGCCCTTGTCGCCGGGCTGTTCGGGCGCTGGATCGGCAACGCCGCAGCCAAGGCGGTGACCACCGGCGGGCTGTTCGTGGCGGCTTTCCTCAGCTGGCCGATCTTCCTGCAATATGTCGCCGGGGACGCGCGGGAAACGGTTGTGCCCGTCCTGGAGTGGATCCACTCCGGCAACCTCACCGTCGACTGGGCGCTGCGCCTCGACGCGCTGACGGCGGTGATGCTGGTCGTGGTGACGACCGTCTCCAGCCTCGTGCACCTCTATAGCTGGGGGTACATGGCCGAGGACCCGGGCCAGCCGCGCTTCTTCGCCTATCTGTCGCTGTTCACCTTCGCGATGCTGATGCTGGTGACCGCCGACAACCTCGTCCAGATGTTTTTCGGCTGGGAAGGGGTGGGCCTGGCGTCCTACCTGCTGATC
>CADCVY010000011.1 GCA_902806275.1 uncultured Sphingomonas sp.
TCCGAAGCCGAGACCATTCTCAAGGGTGCAGAGGCCGCGCGCACCATGCTGCGCGCTGGCTTCACCACCATCCGCGATGCCGGGGCCTATCGCGGCCTCACCGACGTCGCGCTGCGCGATGCCATCAACCGGGGCTGGGTCGAAGGGCCGCGGATGTTCGTCGCCGGCGGCTACATCACCGCGCCCGGCGGCGGCGGCGCGGTGACGGGGATGGCCCGCGATGTGCCGATGCCCGAGGCGTTCCGGCTCGGCGAGGTGCGCAACCCCGACGAAGCGCGCGACCGCGTACGCTACATGCTTCAGAACGGGTCCGACTTCATCAAGGTCATCGCCACCGGCGCGGTGCTGGCGCTCGGCAGCGTGCCCGGCGCCCTCGAACTCAGCGAGCCGGAGATCACGGCGGCTTGCAACGAGGCGGCCATGCGCGGCAGCTATTGCATCGCCCACGCCCACGGCGCGGAAGGGATCAAGGCCGCGATCCGCGCCGGGGCGCGGACGGTCGAGCACGCCAGCTACCTCGACGCCGAGGGGATCGCGCTGGCCAAGCGCCATGGCACCTGGCTCGACATGGACCTCTACAATGGCGAGTGGTTCCGCGAGGTGGGCACCAGGGAAGGGTGGCCGGCGGAGTATCTGCGCAAAGGTGAGGAGACGACTGGAGTCCAGCGGGCCGGCTTCGCAGCGGCAGTCAAGGCGGGCGCAAAGCTGACTTTCGGCACCGACGCCGGTGTCTACCCTTACGGCCTTGGCGGGCGCCAGTTCGCCTTCATGGTCCGCTTCGGCATGAGCCCGATGCAGGCGATCCGCTCGGCGACCAGCGAGGCGGCCAAGGCGCTCCGCAAGGAGCGCCAGCTCGGCACGGTTGCGCCGGGCGCCTGGGGCGACCTGATCTCGGTAAACGGCGACCCGCTCGCGGACGTTCGCGTGCTGGAGCAGGTCGCCGGCGTGATCAAGGAAGGCCGGCTGGTCCGCTAGGCCTCGCGCCTACTTGCCGCCGCCCTTGGTCTTGGTCGCGCCGCCCGACCCGCTGCCGCCCTTGCCGCCGCCCCCGCGCCCGCCCTGCGCTCCGTCGCTTCCGCCTTTCTTGGTGATCCCGCCGGGCTGACCGCCGGCCGCTTTCTGAGCCATGATCTTCTCCTTCGCGTGGGCTAACCGCTCACCATTTTCGAGGTTCCGTAGAACACACGCGTTCGCCTCTTGTTCACGTAGAACAAATAGGATACGAACTGCTCATCCACAGGCGGGGCTGGGCCGCCATTGACGAGAGGACAAGGGCCATGGCAGCGCAGCTGAAGGTGATCGGAACGGGGTTGGATTCGGGCAGCATGGACAGGCAGAAGGCGCTCGAAGCGGCACTTGCGCAGATCGACCGGGCATTCGGCAAGGGCTCGGCGATGAAGCTGGGCAGCCGCGAGAAGATCGAGATCGAGACCACTTCGACCGGTTCGCTGGGGTTGGACATTGCGCTCGGCGTCGGCGGGCTGCCGCGAGGCCGGATCATCGAGATCTACGGGCCCGAGAGCTCGGGGAAGACCACGCTTGCGCTGCATGCCATTGCCGAGGCGCAGAAGACCGGCGGCACTGCCGCATTCGTTGACGCCGAGCATGCGCTTGACCCCGTTTATGCGCGCAAGCTGGGCGTCAACATCGACGAACTGATCGTGTCGCAGCCGGATACCGGCGAGCAAGCGCTGGAGATCGTCGACACTTTGGTGCGGTCGAATGCGATCGACGTCCTTGTGATCGACTCGGTCGCCGCGCTGGTGCCGCGCGCCGAGATCGAAGGCGAGATGGGCGACAGCCACGTCGGGCTGCAGGCGCGGCTGATGAGCCAGGCGCTGCGCAAGCTGACCGGGTCGATCAGCCGCTCGCGCTGCACGGTGATCTTCATCAACCAGGTGCGGATGAAGATCGGCGTGATGTACGGCAATCCGGAGACCACCACCGGTGGCAACGCCCTGAAGTTCTATGCCAGCGTCCGCCTCGACATCCGCCGCACCGGACAGATCAAGGAGCGCGACGACATTGTCGGCAACGCGACTCGGGTCAAGGTCGTCAAGAACAAGGTCGCGCCGCCGTTCAAGCAGGTCGAGTTCGACATCATGTACGGTGAGGGCGTCAGCAAGGTCGGCGAAATCCTCGACCTGGGCGTCAAGGCCGGGCTGATCGAGAAGTCCGGCTCCTGGTTCAGCTATGATTCGGTGCGCATCGGCCAGGGGCGGGAGAACGCCAAGACCTATCTCAAGGAAAATCCCGACGCCGCGCTGCGCATCGAGAACGCCATCCGCGGCCGCACCGACGAGGTCGGCGAAGCTCTGATGGTTGGGCCGGGCGAGGAAGACGACCTCGGCTAGGCGGCGCTGTGCTCCTGCGCAGGCAAGAGCCCAATGCCTCCTCGATCAACTGTGCTTGCAAGGTACTGGGCCCCTGCCTGCGCATGGGCGCCGCTACCTGTTCGGTGTGCTCAGCCGATCGGTTGGCCGGTGTCGATGCGGATGGGCGCGAACAATTGCTTGGGCTCGGTTAGCGCCATGGTCAGGAAGGCGAGCGCGGCGCAGGCGGCGACGCCGACCAGGAACGGCGTCGCGGTGCCGTTGAAGGCCTGGCCGATGAGAAGGCCGATGACGGCGCCGCCGATGGTCCCGACGACGCCTTGAACCGAAGAAGCGGTGCCGGCGATCGGGCCCATGTGCTCCATCGCCAGGGTGCCCAGGTTCGACGAGGTGAACGCGAAGCAGGCCATGGCGACGCCCTGAAGAACGACGAACACCGGCAGGCTTTCATGCCCGGCCAGCGCGATCGCCGCGTGCACCGCCGTGACGATCATGAAGCCGAGGGCGCCGAGATGGCCGACCCGGCGCAAGCCGTAGCGGCCGACCACCCGCGAGTTGGTCCACGAGGCCAGCCCCATCGGGGCAGCCACGGCCGCGAACACCCAGCCGATGGCGCCGGGCGATCGGAAGACGTCGAACACGATCTGCTGCACCGAAGCGATGTAGGCGGTCAGCGCGCCGAAGGTGACGGCAAGCGCCAGCGTGTAGCCGCGCGACTGCGGCTCGCGCATCGTCTCCCACGCCGCCGCGCCGATCTCCCGCCAGGCGAGCGAGCGGCGGTACTCGGGGCGGAGGGTCTCCGGCAGCCTCAGCCACGACCACAGGAACATGGTGGCCCCGAAACCCGCAAGCACCAGGAAGATCGCCCGCCATGGCGCGAAAAGCAGGATGAGCTGGCCGATGCTCGGCGCCAGCACCGGCACCAGCATGAAGACCATGAACACCAGGCTCATGACCCGGGCCATCGCTTCGGCTTCGAACAGGTCGCGGACCATGGCGACCACCAGCACCCGGGTGACGGCGGCCGACGCGCCCATCGCGGCGCGGCCGGCGATCAGCAGCGTGAAGCTCCCGGCGACTCCGCACAGCAAGGCGAAGGCGCAATACAGGGCGATGCCGATGGCGAGCACCGGCTTGCGCCCGAAGCGGTCGGCGAGCGGACCCCAGATCAGCTGGGTCGACCCGAACCCCAGCATGTAGGCGATTACCACCAGCTGGCGCTGGTTCTCCTCGGCGACGTCCAGCGATCGGCCGATCTCGGGGAGCGCTGGGATCATGGCGTCGATGGCGAAGGCGTTGAGCGCCATCAGACCGGCGAGCAGCGCCGTCATCTCGCGCGTGCCGGGGCGGCGGCAGTCGGCTGCGGGGGTGGTCTCGAATGCCATGAGGCGGCGCTGCTGGCGCACGCGCGCCGGACATGCAAGTGCAGTGCGATGAAGTCACCCGATTGGTCCGGCAGCAGCGGCGAAACCTGGGCGCGGCGATGGCTCGACACCGATCGAGCCCTTGCCCCAGTCGGAGCGGCGCTCGACCAGGCCATCCTGGATGCGGCACCCGGCGGCGAGTTCCGGGCGCTGGACGTCGGCTGCGGTCCCGGGACAACCTCGCTGACGCTGGCCGGTCAACGTCCTGACGCTTCCATAGTGGCATGCGATCTGTCTGCACCGCTGATCGCGATCGCACGGGAGCGCTCGGAAGGACTCCCCAACGTCCGCTTTCTCGCGCAGGACGCCGAGGACGCGGTGCGCGAACATGGACCGTTCGAGTTGGTCTTCTCGCGCCACGGAATGATGTTCTTCGACGACCCGCACCGCGCCTTTGGCGCGCTGCGCCGGGCAGGCAGCGAAGGCGCAACTTCTGTCTTTTCCTGCTTCCAGGGCTGGGAGGCGAACCCCTGGGCGCGCGAACTCGCCTCCGCCGCAGCCGGGCGGGAGGTGCCGCCCCCGGGGCGCGAACCCAGCGGTTTTGCTTTTGCCGAGCCGGGATACGTCCGCGACATCCTGCTTCAGGCTGGCTGGTGCGAGCCGTCCGAGCGCGCGGTCGAGTTCGATTATGTGGCCGGCGAGGGACCGGCGGCAACGGAGCAGGCGTTTGTCTTCCTCGCCGAGCTTGGACCGGCGGCCAGGGTGATCGAGGCTATGGACCATGCCGAACGCGATGCCGCGCTGCACCGGATGGGCAAAGTGATCGGGGAGCATGAGCAAGACGGCCGGGTGACGTTCCCGGCCGCGGCGTGGCTGTGGACGGCGCACGCGCGATGACGGGCGCACCGCGGCCTCGTGTTCGCCTGATCGGCTTGCCGACCGACAGCCATTCCTCTTTCCTGCGCGGGGCTGCGCAGGCGCCCGCCGCAATTCGCGCGGCGCTTGCGTCCGACCACGGCAATATGGCGACCGAAGGCGGGCTGGAACTCGGCGCCGACATCGTTGTGGAAGACGCCGGCGACCTGCCGCTCGACGAAACGCCGGCGGACGTCGAGCGGATCGGCGCCGCGGCGCGGGGAGCGGGCGAAGCCGGCACGGTGCCCATCTTCCTTGGTGGTGACCACATGGTGAGCCACCCGGCCGTTGCCGGCCTGGCCGCCGTGCACGGGCCGCTCAACATCCTCCACTTTGACGCGCATGCCGACATCTATGATGATTTCGAGGGCGACCCGCTGAGCCATGCGTCGCCGTTCGCCCGGATAATGGAGCGGGGGCTGGCCAGCCGGCTGGTGCAAGTCGGCATTCGCACCTTCAATCGCCATTGCCGGGAGCAAGCCGGCCGGTTCGGGATCGAGGTGATCGAAATGCGCCATTTTACGGCGGACCGGGTGCCGTTGCCTGGCGTGCCGCTCTACATCAGCATCGACCTCGATGCGCTGGATCCGGCGTTTGCGCCGGGCGTGTCGCACCATGAACCCGGCGGGCTGTCAGTGCGCGACGTGCTGGCAGTGCTGCACCGGATCGAAGCGCCGATCGTCGGTGCCGATGTGGTCGAACTTAACCCGTCGCGGGACGTCAACGGGGTAACCGCGGTGGTCGCCGCCAAGCTGGTTAAGGAGCTTGCCGCGCTGGCCGCCAATCCGCGCCGCTGATCAGGTCTCCGCGGGTGGCGGCGGCACGTGGGAGGGCGCGTGCGGCGGCTCGATGTCGGCGGGCTGCTCGGGATCGAGGTCGCCTTCCCACTTGGCGACCACGCTTGCCGCAACGGCGTTGCCGACCACGTTGGTCGCCGACCGGCCCATGTCGAGGAAATGGTCGACCGCCAGGATCAGCAGCAGGCCGGCCTCCGGGATGTTGAACATCGACAGCGTCGCCGCGATCACCACCAGGGACGCGCGCGGGACGCCCGCCACGCCCTTGGAGGTGATCATCAGCACCAGCAGCATGGTGATCATCTGCCCGGCGCTGAGGTCGATGCCATAGGCCTGCGCGACGAAGATGGTCGCGAAGGTCATGTACATCATCGAGCCGTCGAGGTTGAACGAATAGCCCAATGGCAGCACGAAGCTGGCGATCCGCGGCGGCACGCCGAACCTGTCGAGAGCTTCGAGCGTGCG
>CADCVY010000012.1 GCA_902806275.1 uncultured Sphingomonas sp.
TTTCGCCTGCCTCAATAGCGCGGTCTTCTCCGACGGCACCTTCGTCTACATTCCCGAAGGCGTCCGCTGCCCGATGGAGCTGTCGACCTATTTCCGCATCAATGCCGAGAATACCGGCCAGTTCGAGCGAACGCTCATCGTCGCTGATAAGGGGGCCTACGTCTCCTACCTCGAAGGCTGCACCGCGCCGATGCGCGACGAGAACCAGCTGCACGCCGCGGTGGTCGAGATCTTCGCGTACGAGGACGCGGAGGTGAAATACTCGACCGTACAGAACTGGTATCCCGGCGACGCCGAGGGCAGGGGCGGCATCTTCAATTTCGTGACCAAGCGGGCGTTGTGCAGCGGCGCGGGGTCGAAGGTCAGCTGGACGCAGGTCGAGACCGGCAGCGCGATCACCTGGAAATACCCCAGCTGCATCCTCAAGGGCGAAGGCAGCGTCGGCGAATTCTATTCGGTCGCGCTGACCAACAACCGCCAGCAGGCCGACACCGGCACCAAGATGGTGCACATCGGCGCCAACACGCGCTCGACGATCGTCAGCAAGGGCATCAGCGCCGGCCGCAGCGACAACACCTATCGCGGGCTGGTGCGCGTGCTGCCGGGCGCGGAGAACGTCCGCAACTTCACCCAGTGCGACAGCCTGCTGCTCGGCGACCAGTGCGGCGCGCACACTGTGCCCTACATCGAGGTCAAGAACCCGACCGCGACCATCGAGCACGAGGCGACGACCTCGAAGATCAGCGAGGACCAATTGTTCTACGCGATGAGCCGCGGTCTCGATCAGGAAGCGGCGGTCGCGCTGATCGTCAACGGCTTCGCCCGCGAGGTGCTCAAGCAGCTACCCATGGAGTTCGCCGTCGAGGCGCAGAAGCTGCTGGGGATTTCGCTGGAGGGCTCCGTTGGTTAGCCCGTTTTTCTTCGAGGCCACTGTGTACCGGTCCAAAGTGGACGAGCGAGCGCACTTCGAGTGGATGCAGCGGATTCCGTGTGTCCGAGATGTGCGCGGGCAAGGAAGGCCCGTCTTTCTCACTATCGCCGAAGATGAGGTGACCGAGGACGACCTGCGCGCGTTGAGCGCTCTTTATCGCCGTTACGGTGGCGACGCTGGGCAGCTTGGTCGGCTCGATGGAATTATGGATGCTTGAGATCACCAACGTCCACGCGACGGTCGCCGACAAGCGGATCCTCAACGGCGTGTCGCTGCACGTGCCCGCGGGCGAGGTGCATGCGATCATGGGACCGAACGGGTCGGGCAAGTCGACGCTGGCTTATGTGCTGGCGGGGCGGCCCGGGTATGAGGTGACGGAGGGGAGCGCGACTTTCGCCAAGTCCGTTCGTGCTGAGCCTGTCGAAGCACTGTCCTTCTCCTCTCCCCCCGGACAGGAACAGGACAGTCCTTCGACAAGCTCAGGACGAACGGTAGATTTGTTGAGCCTAGAACCGCACGAGCGTGCCGCCGCGGGGCTGTTCCTCGGCTTCCAATATCCGGTCGAGATCCCCGGCGTCTCCTACCTCCAGTTCCTGCGCGAGAGCCTCAACTCGCAGCGCCGCGCGCGAGGCGAAGCGGAGTTGTCCGGTGGCGAGTTCATCAAGCTCGCCCGTGCGCAGGCTGCCGGCCTCGGCATGGACGTCGAAATGCTCAAGCGGCCGGTCAACGTCGGCTTTTCGGGTGGCGAGAAGAAGCGGGCGGAGATGGTGCAGATGGGGATCATGGACCCCAGATTCGGGATCCTCGACGAGACCGACAGCGGCCTTGACATCGATGCGCTGCGCGCCGTCGGCGACGGCATCAACCGCATCATGCGGGCCCCAAACAAGGGCGTGCTGCTGATCACCCACTACCAGCGCCTGCTCGACTACGTGCGCCCGGACCGCGTGCACGTCCTCACCGCCGGCCGCATCACCCGCACCGGCGGGCCCGAGCTCGCCCACGAGCTCGAGCGCGAAGGCTATGCGGAGGCGGCGGCGTGAGGCGCCCGCGCGTTACTGCTCCTCCCCCCTGGGGGGGGAGGATAGTGCAGCTTTGCGGCTTGCCGCTTAGCGGAGCTTGGAGAGGGGGAGCGAGCTGGAGGCTCGCGCGCTCGCAGGCGAGCGCACCCCTCACCCCGCTCAGCTGCGCTGAGTCGCCCTCTCCCTCAAGGGGAGAGGGGTTTTGACCGCCCCCTTCCCCACCCGTGCGCAGGAGGAATGGCGCTACGCTGACTTGGCTGCGCTGCAGCCGGTCTGGGAGCAGCTGGGCGACACCGCGACGCTGGTGGTCGCGCCGAGCGAAAGCCTCGAAGAGGTGTGGCTGCCCACCAGCGACGACGTCCAAGTCCGCCGCGTGCAGCTGTCGCTCGGCGAGGGCGCCAGCGCGCGCATTTTCGCGCTCAACAATGCGCCGGTCTACGGGCGTGTCGAGCTGCAGGTGACGATGGCGGCCGACGCCAGCTTCGAACTCTCGGTTGCCAACATCGGCGGCGGCAATTCCACCAACGAAGTGGTCACCAACGTCCGCCACACCGGCGAGCGTGGCCGCTCCCGCCAGACGGTGCGCTCGGTGCTGGGTGGCAAGGCGGTCGGCAGCTACCTCGGCAAGGTCGAGGTAGCGCGCGGCGCCCAGCTGACGGACGGCGAACAGTCGATCAAGGCGATGCTGCTCGACCGCGGCGCCATTGCGAACTGCAAGCCGGAACTCGAGATCTACGCCGACGACGTGAAGTGCGCCCACGGCGCCAGCGTCGGCGAGCTCGATCCGGTGCAATTGTTCTATGCCGAGAGCCGCGGACTCGATCCCGCGAGCGCCCGCGCGCTGCTGCTCGAGGGGTTCATCATGGGGTTGTGGGACGGTGCGCAACAGGGCGAGGGCATCGCCCAGGCTGCGCGGAATGCGCTGCGGAAGGTGGTAACATGAACCTCCCTGCGAGCGCAGCTCGTGGGGAGGAGGACCGCTCGGCGCAGCTGAGTGGTGGAGGGGCGACCACCCCCGCCGCTGGCCCCTCCGTCAGCCGCTTCGCGACTGCTACGACCCCACCGCGTCGCGACAGGGAGGAGCTTCAGGTCCGCCACCAGTTCCCGGCAGTCGCCGACTGGCATTACCTGGACAGCGCCGCGACGGCGCAGAAGCCGCAGGCCGTGATCGACGCGATCACCGAAACCTACGCCTGCAAGTATGCGACGGTGCATCGCGGCGTGTATCAGCGCTCGAGCGAGATGACCGGCCGCTACGAAGCGGCGCGCAAAGCTGCCGCGCGCCTGATCGGCGGCCAGGCGAACGAACTGGTGTTCACGCGCGGCGCAACCGAGGCGATCAACCTGGTGGCGCAATGTCTCCCTCGGGAAGGCCGCAAGCGTGTCCTGCTGTCCCAGCTAGAGCACCACAGCAACATCGTGCCTTGGCAGCTCGCAGGCTACGAAGTGGACGCGGTGCCGCTGACGGCCGACCGGCAGATCGACCTCGACGCGGCCGAGCGAATGCTGACCGAAGAGCACCGCGTGGTGGCCTTCGCGCACGTGTCGAACGCGCTCGGCTCGATCCTCGATGCCCGCCGCGCCGCCGAAATCGCCCGCTCCAAAGGGGCACTCCTGCTGCTCGACGGCTGCCAGGCGGTGCCGCGGCTGCCGGTCGATGTCGCCGCGATCGGCTGCGACTTTTACGCTTACTCCGGCCACAAGCTGTACGGGCCGACCGGCATCGGCGCTTTGTGGGGCCGCGCCGAACTGCTCGAGTCCATGCCGCCGTGGCAGGGCGGCGGGGCGATGATCGACAGCGTATCGTTCGAGCGCTCCACTTATGCGGAGCCGCCGCAGAGATTTGAGGCGGGCACGCCGCACATCGTCGGCGCGGTCGGGCTGCATGCAGCAATTGATTGGGTTGAGCAGATCGGCCTTGACGAGATCCACGCGCATGAGACTGCGCTGGTCACAGAGTGTCGCGCAGCGCTCCGGTCCGTCGGCGGAGTCACCCTCTACGGGCCGGAGGACAGCGCAGGTATCGTCAGCTTCAACGTCGACGGGGTGCATCCCCACGACACCGCCACCATATTGGATGATGCGGGCGTCGCGGTCCGCGCCGGCCACCATTGCGCCCAGCCGCTGATGGAAGCCTTGGGCGTTCCCGCGACCGCGCGGGCGAGCTTCGCGGCGCATAGCGACAGCTCGGACATCGAAGCGCTGGTGCGCGGGATCGAAACAGTGAAGCGGATCTTTGGGTGATGAACGAGGAACGCAGGATCGAGATCGAGGAGGTGGACTCGGTGCTGACGCCGCCGCGCGCCCGCGTGGAGAGCGTCACCGAGACCTTCGAGCGCAAGCGCGACTATCTTGCGGGCTTTTTCTCCGGGGAGCCGCAGGATGAGCCCGCCGGCGGCGCCGGGAGCGACCTCCAGGCGACCGTCGTCGAAGCGCTGAAGTCGATCTACGATCCCGAGATCCCGGTCGACATCTACGAGCTCGGCCTGATCTACGACGTCGCGATCAGCGAAGATGGCGACGCGCTGGTCACCATGACCCTGACGACGCCGCACTGCCCGGTCGCGGAGTCGCTGCCGCAGGAAGTGGAGCTGCGCGTGCTGTCGGTACCGGGCATCCGCGACGCCGAGGTCAAGCTGGTGTGGGACCCGCCGTGGGATCCGAGCAGGATGAGCGACGAAGCCCGGCTTGAATTGGGGATGTTGTAGCTTGGAACCGCTCATCCTGAGTAGCGCCGCAGGCGCGTATCGAAGGACCGAGCACGTGCTTCGATACGCCGCTGGCGCGGCTACTCAGCATGAGCGGAGTAAGAGGTCATGATGCCTGAAGTGAAAACCCGCACCCGACCGGCCGCCATTACCCTCACCCCGGCCGCCGAGCAGCGCATCGCCGACCTGATGGGCCGCGCGCCGGCGGATGCGATCGGGGTCAAGCTCTCGACCCCGCGCCGCGGTTGCTCGGGGCTCGCTTATTCGGTCGATTATGTCAGCGAGGAGCTGAAGTTCGACGAGAAGATCGCGACGCCCGGCGGTACCTTCTACGTCGATGGCGGCTCGGTGCTGTACCTGGTCGGCAGCGTCATGGACTGGCGCGAGGACGACTTTGCGGCCGGGTTCGTGTTTGAAAATCCGAACGCCAAGGGCGCCTGCGGTTGCGGGGAAAGCTTCACCGTTTGATTGTCCGCGAAGCCGGCCCGGCCGACCATGCGACCTGGGCGGCCATGCTCGCGAAGCTGCACGCGCCGGAGGGTGACGCGGCCGAGTTCCTCGCCGAAATTCCCGACTGGCTCGCGTTTGAGCAGCCGATGATCTGCTGGGTCGCGTTCAGCGACGACGGGGTGCCGGTCGGCATGATCGACGCCCGCGTGCGCAACTATGCCGAGGGCGCGCCGGACCTGCAGGCGGCCTACGTCGAAGACCTCTGGGTGGAGGCGGAGCATCGCCGCACAGGCGTGGCGGCCGCCCTCCTCCTTGCGGTCGAGCAATGGGCCCGTGCGCAAGGGCTGAACTGGCTTGGGTCGGATGCCGAGATCGGCAACCGCCTCAGTCGCCAATGGCATGCGGCGGCCGGTTTCATGGAAGTCGAGGAACTGGTGGTCTTCGGCAAGCCGCTGGACTGAAACCGCGCGTAGCGTCTACGCCGCGGCGCCATGCACCCGCGCTTCGCCCACATCCGCGACTGGATCTTCGACCTCGACAATTGCCTGTACCCCGCGTCGA
>CADCVY010000013.1 GCA_902806275.1 uncultured Sphingomonas sp.
GCGCCACGCCCTGTCCTTCTCGCCGGGCCAGAGGTCCGCTAGCGGAGGAACTGTCTTCGGCGCTGCAGCGGCAACTTCGGCATGGATCACGCGGCCGGTCTCCCGCAGCCGCACGTCGGCTCCGGAAAAACGCTGGCCGAGCGCCGTCTTCAAGGCCGTGGCTTCCTTCGCCACCACATCCTTTGCGAGGTCACGCGGCGCACCGTCGACCAGCTCAGCGGTGGCCGCGCGCAGCGTCGTGATGCCGTCCTTGAGGATGCTGAACGAGATCAGCCCGGCTGCCGCGGCGTCGGCCCACCAGAAGCCGAGCCCGATGCCGATCACCCCGGCGATGCCGGCCAGACCGCTCATCCAGTCGGCCTTCTGCATCTCGGCATCGGTAAATAGGACCTTGTCGTTGATAGTCTGCGCGACCGGCAGCTTCAGCCGCCCGAGGATCATCGACGGAATGGTGCTCCACAGCAGCACCGCGATCATCGGCCAGCCCATCCAGACGTCGCGCCCGAACATCCTAATCGTCCCAACTGTCGGATGCTCGGCCTTCGCGAGGGTCATGGCCGATTCGACGAGGAGATAGAGACCCATCACCGCCAGCGCCGCCGCGGAAATAACGAAGGCAACGCCGTTGGCGCGATCGAAGCCGAAGGGGAACGCCGCCGAGGCGCCTTTGCGTTCGAGGTGGGTGGAGAGCAGGAAGGCGGTCGGCGGGATGAAGCCCAGCATGTCTTCGACCCACACGGTCTTCATCGCCTGGCTGGAACCCACCACCATTGCCATCAGCGGCACCACCGTCACCAGCCAGGCGATGGTCCACAACTCGAGCTTGCGGGCGCGATCGATCCCGGCCTTCACGTGCGGCGGGTAGGACGTGCTCATTGCGCCTCCGGAGCCACGTTGCGCGCTTCGCGCTCGATCAGCGCGATCCAGGCATTCTCGCCGTTGCGCATCGCCGGCGCCACCCGCCACTCGATTTTGCCGTGTCTCAGCTTACGCAGCGGTGGGCCAATGGTGACGAGGCTGCTCCAGGGGCTTTTCTTCTCGAAGCGGCCAATGACCAAGTCCAGTTGGCCCTCCTCCAGCCGCTTCATCAGGACTTCAGCTTCCGCCTGCTCCACCTGCGGGGATGCCTGGGCAGCGTCCGCGACGTTGCGGAGTAATGCCTGAACCTTCGGGTCAGCTGCCGCCGAGGAGCCGGAGGAGATAAGGCCGACGCGGAACGTCCGCTCCGCCTTCACCCGCGGCAAGGTTGATTCCGTGTCTTTCGGAAAGTCCGAGCAGGACATGGCCGTGACCAGCGCAGAAACGATCAAATACTGCCGCATCGCATTTGCGAACACACAGCGATAGGCTGCTGTTCCAGAAGCAGTACGGCGCCTTGCATTGTCACCTTTCGGCTGACATGCGCCCGGATATGCCAAACAGCGTCAGTACGCATCAATGGTCCGCTTCCGACGGTGTCGAACTTGCGTTCCACGAAGTAGGCCAGGGCCGCGCGGTCATCGTGCTCCACGGCCTGTTCTCCGATGCCGACATGAACTGGATCAAGTTCGGTCATGCCGAGCGCATCGCAGCGGCGGGATTCCGGGTGATCATGCCCGACCTTCGCGCCCATGGGCAAAGCGCCAAGCCGCAGGAGGCAGCGGCTTACCCGCGAGGCATTCTCGCCCGCGACCTGCGCGAGCTGGTGGCGCACCTCGGCCTGACCGAGTTCGACCTCGGCGGCTTTTCGCTCGGCGCCAGGACCACGGTCGAAGCGGTCGGCGAGGGGCTGAAGCCCCGCCGCGCCATCCTCGGCGGAGCCGGGCTCCAGGGCCTCAAAAATTGGAAGCGGCGGAAAGTCTTTTTCCTTGAGGCGATCGCGCGCTTCGACCAGGTCCAGCGCGGCGATCCGCACTGGCTGTCTGTCCAGTTCATGAAGAGCCAGAAGGTCGACCGCGTTGCGACCGCGCACCTTCTGGAGAGCTTCGAAGACGCGTTCATGGATTGGCTTCAAGCCTTCACCATGCCGACCCTGGTCGTGTGCGGCAGCGAGGACGAGGACAACGGTTCGGCCGAAGAGCTTGCCGCCGCCATCCCGACCGCCAGCTTCGTCGAGATCCCGGGCACCCACATGAGCAGCGTAACGAAGCCCGAGCTTGGCGAGGAAATCGCCCGCTTTCTAAGCGCTTGACGGCGGTGTTTGGCAGTCGCAGTCGCATGTTACGCGATCGACTCGATCATTGGAGGGGATGAGAACCACATGAAGCTTCCTGTTTGCGTATCCTTTGTCGCCCTTGCCGTTGCGGGCTGTGCCGTAGCGCCGGTCGGTGTGCCAGCCGGTGCTGACCAGATGCCGGTGCTGACAGAAACCCCTGCGCCGATTTCAGCCCGCACGCCCGAAGGCGCGCGCCAGTTCATCGCAACCGTCGAGAAAGACCTGTTCGACCTCAGCGTCATCGGCGGCCGCGCGGCGTGGGTGAATTCGACCTACATCAACGACGACACCGACGCGCTTGCCGCCTATTTCGGCACCATCGGCACGGAGAAGGGCGTGCAATACGCCAAGGAGGCCGCCGAGTGGGCCAAGGTGCCCGGCCTCGATCCTGACACCGCCCGCAAGCTCAACATCCTGCGCGGAGCGCTGGTGCTGGCCGCGCCCTCCTCGGGCGGGGCCGCGGCCGAGCTCAACACCATCACCACCCGCCTGCAATCGACCTACGGCAAGGGCCGTGCTCTGCACCGTGGCAAGCAGATCACCGGCGACGATGCCGAGGAACTGATGGGCACGCTGCGCAACCCTGCCGAGCTGCAGCAAGTATGGCAGAGCTGGCACGAGAATGTCGGCCGCCCGATGCGGCAGGACTATGTCCGAATGGTCGAGATCGCCAATGCCGGCGCCAAGGAGCTCGGCTTCTCCGATACCGGCGCGATGTGGCGCGCCAACTACGACATGAGCCCGGAGGAATTCTCGGCCATGTACGACCGGCTGTGGGCCGAGACCAAGCCGCTCTACGATCAATTGCATTGCTACACCCGTGCCAAGCTCAATGGGAAGTACGGCAATGGGGTGCAGCCGGCTACCGGCCCAATCCGCGCCGACCTGCTCGGCAACATGTGGGCGCAGGAGTGGGGCAACATCTACGACGTGGTCGCGCCCCCCGGTGCCGGCAACATCGGCTACGACCTGACCGATCTGCTGGTGGCCAAGAAGTACACGCCCGAGCAGATGGTCCGCGCGGGCGAGCGCTTCTATACTTCGCTTGGCCTGCAGCCGCTGCCGGAGAGCTTCTGGACCCGCTCGCAGATCACCCGGCCGCAGGGCCGCGAAGTGGTCTGCCATGCCTCCGCCTGGGACCTCGACAACAAGGACGATCTGCGTATCAAGATGTGCACCAAGGTCAATGCTGACGACTTCGTCACCATTCACCACGAGCTGGGGCACAATTACTACCAGCGCGCCTACAACCAGCAGCCCTATCTCTACCTCAACGGCGCCAACGACGGCTTCCACGAGGCGATCGGCGATTTCGTCGCTTTGTCGGTGACCCCGGAATATCTTGTCCAGATCGGCCTGCTCGACCGCAGCAAGGTGCCGTCCGCCGACAAGGACGTCGGCTTGCTGCTCAGGCAGGCGATGGACAAGGTCGCGTTCCTGCCGTTCGGCCTGATGGTCGACAAGTGGCGCTGGGGCGTGTTCGACGGCTCGATCCAGCCGACCCAGTACAACCAGGGCTGGAATTCGCTACGGCAGCAATACCAGGGGATCGTCCCGCCAGTGGCGCGGACGGAGGCGGACTTCGATCCGGGCGCCAAATATCACATCCCCGGCAACACGCCTTACGCGCGCTACTTCCTCGCCCGCATCCTGCAATTCCAGTTCTACAAGGCGGCCTGCGACATGGCCGGCTGGAAGGGACCGCTCCACCGCTGTTCCTTCTACGGCAACAAGGAAGTTGGGGAGCGCTTGAACGCGATGCTGGCGATGGGCGCGTCCAAGCCGTGGCCCGAGGCGCTGCAGGCGTTCACCGGCACCCGCGAGATGTCGGCCCGCCCAATGCTGGAATATTTTGCGCCGCTGCAGACCTGGCTCGAGCAGCAGAACCGCGGCCGCCAATGTGGTTGGTGACGTGCGGCTGGTAGGCTGACACAAAAAGGGGCGCCCGCAGGCACCCCTTCCTTGGTTCCAGTGTCGCGCCCTTAGGTGGTCGGCGACTGCTGCACCCGGCCGCGTCCGGTGGCGCTGCTCGTGGCGCCGCCGCCACCTCCGCCTGTCGTGGCGCCGATGCTGGCGTTGCCGCCGCCGGTCTCGCTCATGCCGGTCGTCGGGGCCGCGCCTGACGTGGTCAGGCCGCCCGTGTCATTGCCGATGCTAGTGTCGGTACCGGTGCTGGCAATGCCGGATGAACCCGAGCTCTGGCTCCATTCGCCGAACTGCTCGCTCAAGTTGCTGATCTGCTCGCTGATCTGGTTGCGCCGCGACCAGAGGAATACGCCGGCGCCGACGGCGGCTGCCGCATAAACCGCTGCGCGTGCGGGTTGCTCGCGCGTCATCGTCATCATGCCGCCCGAGCGGAAGCCGCTCTCGTTGCCTTCTCGGTTGCTGCGGTTGTTGCGTGCCATTGTCTGCTCTCCTCAAGTGGTTGTTTCGCTTGCAATCCGTCTGAACGATTGAAAGCACTCGCTGTTCGCCCACTTTGCGGCTCGAGCGACGAGGAGAGTGCGGGCCGCGACCGGCTGTCATCCGTTGCCGAGCTGCTCCAGCAGCTGTTCGGCGCTGGACGCGCGATATTCGCCGGGAGCTTCGACGTTGAGCTGCTCGACGACGCCGTCGTTGACCAGCATCGAATAGCGCTGCGACCTTTTTCCCATGCCGAACTTCGCGCCGTCCATCCCGAGCCCGACCGCCTCGGTGAACGCGCCGTTGCCGTCCGCCAGCATGGTGATGTCGCCCGAGCCGTCGCGCTCGCCCCATGCCGCCATCACGAACGGGTCGTTGACGGAAATGCAGGCGATCTCGTCGACGCCCTTGGCTTTCAGATCCTGCGCCTTTTCCACGTAGGACGGCATGTGCCGCGCCGAGCAGGTCGGCGTGAACGCGCCCGGAACCGCAAAGAGCGCGACCCGCTTGCCTCCGAAATACTCGGTTGTGCTCGTCTGCTGCGGCCCTTGGGCGCTGGCGATGGACAGCGGAACGTCGGGCAGGCGGTCGCCGACTTGGATCGTCATTGTAAAAGTCTCCTCGCGGATGGGATGAAGCGGCAGATAGGCTCGGTGCAAGACGGCCTCAAGGCTTGCGGCGGCCGTGGTGCCCGACCATGGTCGAAGCATGGCCGACCAGCCCGCATTCCTCTCCGGCAAGCTGCTGCTTGCGATGCCCGGAATGGCCGATCCCCGCTTCGAACGGGCGGTGATCGCCTTGTGCATGCACGACGAGAATGGCGCCATCGGGGTCGGCATCGGCCACAAGCGTGCGGGTATCGGGTTTCGCGGTCTGCTCAAGCAATTGGAAATCGACCCTGGGCAGGCGCCCGACGTCGCCGTGCACCACGGCGGACCGGTCGAGCCGGGCCGGGGCTTTGTGCTTCATTCGACCGACTGGGGCGGGCAGGATTCGCTGCACATTGCCGGCGCGGACGGCCCAATTTTCGCCATGACCGGCACCATCGACGTTCTGCGGGAAATCGCCGAAGGGCGCGGACCGTCGCGGTGGATCGCCGCGCTCGGCTACGCCGGCTGGGGTGAGGGACAGCTTGAGCAAGAGATGACCCGCCATGGCTGGTTCGCCGCACAGTCGAACACGAAGATCCTGTTCGACACGCCCACGGATGAACGCTGGGGCGCGGCGTTCAATGCGGAAGGGATCGACCCACGGCTGCTGGTCAGTGAGACTGGCGCAGCGTGATCGACATATAAAGAATCCTTTATATTTGCTTTCGGACTGCCCCGTAGCTATTTGCCCCGCAGCGGCGGCACCGCCGCTCGACCCTTATCTACCCGGAGAACTCGACGTGGCGACGCAGGCTGAAACCCGATTCAACGACTATGTCGTCAAGGACCTCGGCCTGGCCGACTTCGGCCGCAAGGAAATCGAGATCGCCGAGACGGAGATGCCCGGCCTGATGTCGCTCCGTGGTGAGTTTGGCGCCTCCAAGCCGCTCAAGGGTGCGCGCATCACCGGCTCGCTGCACATGACGATCCAGACCGCGGTGCTGATCGAGACCCTGATCGAACTCGGCGCCGACATCCGCTGGGCCAGCTGCAACATTTTCTCGACCCAGGACCATGCCGCTGCAGCCATCGCCGTCCGCGGCATTCCGTGCTTCGCGGTCAAGGGCGAGACGCTGGAAGAATATTGGGACTACGTCACCCGTATCTTCGATTGGGGCCAGGACCAGACCTGCAACATGATCCTCGACGACGGCGGCGACGCCACCATGTTCGGGCTTTGGGGCGCCCGCGTCGAGGCCGGCGAAGAGCTGTTCGCGCCATCCAACGAGGAAGAGGAAGTGTTCGTGGCGACCCTTCAGCGCTTCCTCAAGGAGCGTCCGGGCTACCTCACCAAAACTGTGCAGAACATCAAGGGCGTCTCTGAGGAGACGACCACCGGTGTTCACCGCCTCTACGACCTGTCAAAGCAGGGCAAGCTCCCGTTCCCGGCGATCAACGTCAACGACAGCGTCACCAAGTCGAAGTTCGACAATCTCTACGGCTGCAAGGAGTCGCTGGTCGACGCCATCCGCCGCGCCACCGACGTGATGCTGGCCGGCAAGGTCGCCTGCGTCGCCGGTTTCGGCGACGTCGGCAAGGGTTCGGCCGCCAGCTTACGCAACGGCGGCGCCCGCGTGCTGGTGACCGAAGTCGACCCGATCTGCGCTTTGCAGGCGGCGATGGAAGGCTATGAAGTGATCACGATGGAGGAAGCGGTGACCCGCGCCGACATCTTCGTGACCGCCACCGGCAACATGGACGTTATCACGCTCGAGCACATGCGGGCGATGAAGAACATGGCGATCGTCTGCAACATCGGCCACTTCGACAGCGAGATCCAGATCGGCGCGCTGAGCAACATGAAGTGGACCGAGATCAAGCCGCAGGTCGACGAGGTCGAGTTCCCCGATGGCAAGAAGATCATTGTTCTCTCCAAGGGACGGCTGGTCAACCTCGGCAACGCCACCGGCCACCCGAGCTTCGTGATGAGCTCCAGCTTCACCAACCAGGTGCTGGCGCAGATCGAGCTTTGGACCGGCGGCGACAAGTACGGGAACGACGTTTACGTCCTGCCAAAGCATCTCGACGAGAAGGTGGCCGCGCTCCACCTCGACAAGCTTGGGGTCAAGCTGACCAAGCTCAATGCCAAGCAGGCGGCCTATATCGGCGTGGCTCCCGAGGGGCCGTTCAAGCCGGAGCATTACCGTTACTAGGCGCTTCCTTTAGCCGCCTCCCTCGCCCTATGAACTGATCATGGGGAGCGAGGGACTGCCGGTTGTGATTTGGGCGATGGTGGCGCTCGGCCTGCTCTGGCTGGCGATCGCCGTTGCCATGTCGCTCGTCGCGGCGCGCCGCTTCCGGGTTGCCGAGCAGGTGCTTGGGGCGGCGCGCTCCACCGCAGCATTGCTCGAACTCGCGCCGACGAGGCCCCTCCTCGTGCGGCCCGACGGGCAGGTCGAAGTCGACGGCCAATTGGTCCGCGAGCTGGGTCTTGAACACGAACCGGAGCGCTTGGCCGACTTGGGGGGCGGCAGCAGCGGGATCGCGGCGGAGGACCTCGGCATCCTGGAGCAGGACATTGCCGAGGCGCGGGTGTCCGCCAGCCGCATTAGCCGCAAGGTTCGGGCTAGCGCGTCTGGCCGGACCTTCGAGGTGCGCGGCGGGCCGGCATCCGCGTCGGAGTCCGCGGGCACATTGCTGCTATGGTTCCTGGACACCAGCGCCGATGAGGAGGACCGGGCCAAGCTGGCGCTGCGCCTGAGGCAGACGGAGGGCGCGCTCGACAGCCTGACCCACCTGATCGAAGCCGCGCCGTTCCCGATGTGGTACCGCGCTCCCGACTTGAAGCTGGGTCTGGTCAATTCCGCTTTCGTGCATGCGGTGGAGGGCCGTGACGCGGCGGAGGTCATTGCCCGCGGGTCCGAGTTGATCGAGGCCACGAGCGACGGCGGCGCGCTGGCCAGCGCGCGCGCGGCCCAGGAGAGCGGCAAGCAGGTGTCGCGCATGCAGCCGGCGATCACCCGCGGCGAGCGCCGAATGCTCAAGATTGTCGACGTGCCCGTCGCGAGCGGCGCCGTGGCCGGTTTCGCGATCGACGTCCAGGACCTTGAGGACGCCCGCACCGAGCTGGCGCGCCACATCGAGTCTCAGCGCGAGCTTGCCGATCGCATGACCACCGGCACCGCGCAGTTCGACGCCGATCACAATCTGAGCTTCTTCAACCGGCCGTTCGCCGCCATGGCCCACCTCGACCCCGAATGGCTGGCCGACCGCCCGGAGTTCGACCGCGTGCTGGAGCGCATGCGCGACAACCAGCGGCTGCCCGAGGCGCGGGACTTTCCACAATGGAAGAACGAGCGGCGCGCCTGGTTCACCAGCGCCGACGAAGTAGTCGAGGAAGAGTGGAACCTGTCGAACGGCGACCACTTGCGGGTCGTCGCCCAGCCGCTTCCCGACGGCGGCCTGCGCCTGATCCTGGAGGACCGCACCGAACAATTACGGCTGGCGTCGGCGCGCGACACCTTGCTGCGAGTCCGGGCGGCGACCTTCGACAATTTGTACGAAGCGATCGGCGTGTTCGCGAGCGACGGCCGGCTGTACCTGTGGAACCGGCAGTTCCGCGAAGACTGGGAACTCGATGAAGACTGGCTGACCACCCATCCCAGGGTCGACGAGCTGGTCCCGGCGATGGCGCGCAAGCTGGTCAACCCGACGACCGCCGCACAGATTCGCGAGTTGGTCCGCCATACCACCAACGAGCGCCGGTCTTCGAACGGGCGCATCGCGATGACGGACGGGCGGCACTTCCAGTTCGCCGCGGTGCCGCTGCCGGACGGAAACGCGCTCTTCACGATGGTCGATGTGACCGACTCGACCCGCATTGAGGCGGCGCTGCGCGAGCGGGCGACTGCGCTGGAGGAAGCCGACCGGGTCAAAACCGACTTCGTCGCCAACATGAGCTACGAGCTGAGGACGCCGCTGACCTCGATCGGCGGCTTTTCCGAAATGCTGGCGGCGGGCTACGCCGGTAAGCTCACCCCCAAGGCCGCCGACTACATCAGCGCGATTCTGGAGGCCGTCGGCCGACTCTCCAAGCTGGTCGATGACGTGCTCGATCTGACGACGGGCGACATTCGCCCGGTATCGCTTGAAATCGAGCGGGTCGACGTCGCCGGCCTGTGCCGCGCCGCGGTCGATACCGGCCGTATCCGCGCTGCCGAAAAGGCGCAGAAGCTGGATGCCGAAATCGCGACCGATGCCGGATTTGTGTTCGGGGATTCGCGCCGGCTCCGGGAATCGGTCGAGCACGTCCTCCAGAACGCCATCGCCTACACCGACCGGAAGGGCCGGGTTGTGCTCGCCGTCAATGGCGATGCGGAGCGGGCGATCATCCGCATCAGCGACAATGGCTCCGGCATTGCGAACGAAGACCTGCCGCGGGTGTTCGACCGGTTCGACCGGGTGGCCGAGGCCGGCGTTCGCGGCGAAGCGGCGCTGGGCCTCGGGCTGCCGCTGACCAGGCAGTTCGTCGAAGCGCATGGCGGCACGGTCGAGCTGCACTCGGTCAAGGGCAAGGGCACCACCGTTACGCTGACTATTCCGCGCGGGTCGCGATGATCCTGGCCGATGAAGCGGCGACGCTGCAGGCGGGCGCTCGGTTGGCAGGTGCAGCGCGGGCCGGCGATGTGATCACGCTCTCTGGCGCCTTGGGGGCGGGCAAGACGACGCTCGCGCGCGGGTTCATTGCAGCGCTCGGGCACACAGGCGACGTGCCGAGCCCCAGTTTCGCGATCGTCCAGCCTTATGACGAGCTCGCTCCGCCGGTCTGGCACGTCGACCTCTACCGGATCGAGGCGCTCTCCGAACTCGAGGAACTGGGGCTGGACGCGGCTGCTGATGCCGTGCTGCTCGTCGAATGGCCCGAGCGGGCAGGCGAGGGCGTGTGGCCCGAAGCGCTCCGGCTGTCGCTCGATCAACCCGATCCATGTACCCGATCCTTGACAGCCAAAGTGCCTGCGGCATGGGTGGGCCGATGGCCGTTTCCATGAGTCCGCCCGCGCACGCGCATGATTTCCTTGCCACTTGCGGGTGGCGGGGCGCCGAGATCCTGCCGCTCGCCGGCGATGCTTCCTTTCGCCGGTATTTCCGCGTCATCGATGGGGATCGCAGTGCCGTTCTGATGGACGCGCCGCCGCCGCATGAGGACCCGCGGCCGTTTGTCGCGGTCGCTGAATGGCTGGCGGGACGCGGCCTGAGTGCGCCGGAAATCCTGGCGCGCGATCTCGACCGGGGGCTGCTGCTGCTCGGCGACTTCGGCAGCCGGCGCCTCCGCGAGACCGCCGACTCCGACCCGCAGCGCGAGCGCGAGTTGTACGAGCTTGCCACCGACGTGCTGGTCGAGCTGCACCAGCATCCACCGATGCCTGGCTTGAGAACTCACGGGCTTGAGCAATGGCTCGAGGAACTGACGCTCTTCACGCAATGGTACTGCCCCGCCGTCGGCATCGACGTTGATGTCGAGGGCTACGGCGCGGCCTGGACGAAGGTTTTGGAGCCGGTCGCGAAGGATGGCCTTGGCCCGGTCACCGTGTTGCGCGATTACCATGCCGAAAACATCATGCTCGTCGAAGGACGCCAGGGAGTCGGCCGGTTCGGCTTGCTCGATTTCCAGGATGCGCTGGTCGGCCACCCCGCCTACGACCTCGCGTCGGTGCTCGAGGATGCGCGGCGCGACGTGCCCGCCGAGGTCGAGCGCGGGATGATCGACCGGTACGTGGCGGCGCGCGGCAATGCCGAGGCGTTCGAATCCGCTTACTGGGCCCTGGCGGCGCAGCGCAACGCCCGCATCCTCGGGGTGTTCACGCGCTTGTGGAAGCGCGACAACAAGCCGCAGTACCGGCGCTTTCAGCCGCGCATGTGGGGCTTGCTGGAGCGCGATCTCCAGCAGCCTGGCCTGCTGCCGGTGCGTGAATGGTTCGACGTCAACGTCCGACCGGAACATCGCGCCGAGCCGTGGAGCCAAGCCGCGTGAGTCAGGCCAAGCGCGCACTGCGACTGCGTGCCGAAGTCCCCGCGCAAGTGCCTGAAACCGCGATGATCATGGCGGCCGGCCTCGGCAAGCGTATGCGCCCGCTGACCGCTACCCGGCCCAAGCCGCTGATTGAAGTCGCGGGCCAGTCGCTGCTGGACCATGTGCTCGAGCGGCTGCGCGGGTCGGGCGTCAAGAAGGCCGTCGTCAACGTCCACTACCTCGCCGAATCCGTCGAAGCCCATCTCGCAACCCGCCCGCACGGACTCGAGATCGCCATCTCCGACGAACGCGATTGCCTGCTCGAGACGGGCGGTGGGCTGGTCAAGGCAGCGCCTCTGATTACCAGCGACCCGTTCATCGCCGTCAACAGCGACAATCTATGGGTTGACGGGCCGGCCGACACGCTGCGCCTGCTGGCTTCGCAATGGGATGATGCGCGGATGGACGCGCTGCTGCTGCTGGTCCCTCTGGCCCGGGCCCAGGGGCACAAGGGGATGGGCGACTTCCATATGGAGCGCTCGGGCCGGCTTCGCCGCCGCCAGCGGAGCCATGTCGCGCCGTTCGTCTACACGGGCGTGCAGATGCTTTCGAAGCGGCTGCTTCGGGACGCTCCGGAGGGCCCGTTCTCTACCAATATCCTGTGGGACCGCGCGATCGAGGAAGGGCGCTGTTTCGGCGCCGTCCACCAGGGGCTGTGGTTCGATGTCGGGACGCCGGGCGCCATCCCGACGACGGAAGCGGCGCTGCAGGATGCCTGAAGCGGGCGTCTCGCGCCCGGCCGTCTACACCATCCCTGGACACCGCTCCTTCGCCGACGCGCTAACGGCGGGGCTGATCGCGCTGTTCGGCAAGGACCCGCTCGGCCTCGCGCGCGGCCGTATCCTGCTGCCCAACAACCGGGCCGTGCGGGCGGTTACCGAAGCCTTTGTGCGGGCAAGCGGCAGCGGCCTGCTGCTGCCGCGGCTGATCCCCATCGGTGATCCCGAGCTGGACGAGGGGATCGGCGGCGTCATCGAGGCCGTCGACGAGCGCGAGCCCGTGCCACCGGCCATCGATCCGTTCGAGCGCCTGCTGACTCTGGCGGCAATGGCACGGCAGCCCGGCGAAAGCGCCGCCGAAGGACTGCGGCTGGGAGCGGAGGTTGGGCGAACAGTCGACGCCTTGCTGATCGAGGAGGTCGATCCGGGGCGGCTTGGCCCGGCCGTTGCCGACAGTCAGGAGCTTGCCGGCCACTGGGAGCGCGCGTTGGCAAGGTTGCAGACGATCCTGGTGCAATGGCCGGCGGAATTGGGCACGCGCCGCGTTCTCGATCTCGCCGAGCGCCGTAACCGGCTGCTGCATGGCCTGGCGAACCGCTGGGGGAAGAGGCCCCCAGAAGGCTTCACCGTCGCGGCAGGGATTACCACGGCTGCTCCCGCCGTCGCGGCAGTGGTCAGGCGCGTTGCGCGGATGCCCGGCGGGATGGTTGTCCTGCCGGGGCTGAGCCTGGCCTCGACCATGCCAGATGCGGAGTGGGAGGCACTCGGCCCCGACGAGCGCGGACGCGGGGAACAGACGCATCCGCAATATCACCTGAAGCTGCTGCTCGAGCGGATCGCCATCGCCCGGGGTGAGGTGGAACCCTGGCGCTATTCCGGCCGCTCAGGGTCGCCATCGACGCGGGCACGGGCGGTCGTCAACGCCATGAGTGCGCCCGATTATTCGCACAAGTGGCAGCAGCTGCCGTCGCGCCATCGGCGCCTCACCGGCACTCGGCTCGCGGAGCTTCCCGACCCGGCCTCCGAAGCTCAGGCGATCGCGCTGGCGCTGCGCGAGGCGCTGGAAACGCCCGAGAAGACCGCCGCCCTTGTCACGCCGGACCGCCAACTGGCTCGGCGGGTGTCCGCCTTGCTGGGCCGCTGGGGCATCAAGGCCGACGACAGCGCCGGTACGCCCTTGTCGCGCACTCCGCCGGGACGGCTCCTGCTCGGCATCGCCGCGGCAGCCGTTGAGCAGCTGGCGCCGGTGCCGTTGCTGAGCGTTGCCAAACACCCGCTGGTCGGCGGCGAGGGCGAAGAGCGGCAGGCGTGGCTTGAGGCGGTGCGCGGGCTGGATCGGGCATTGCGGGGACCGCGCCCGCCTGGCGGCCTTGCCGGGCTGGACACGCATTTCGCAGGCAAAAAGGCGAGCGCCAGCTGGGTCCTGGTGCGTGAGCGGATCCTTGCGATGGAGGCGCTGCCGGGCACGGCGGCGCCGCTGTCCGACTGTATCGGATCGCTGGTGCAGGCCGCGCAGGCGTTGGCCGGCGATGGGGCGTGGCGCGGCCCGGATGGCCGCATGGCCGCCGAGCTGCTGGCCGAGCTGCAGGGTTTGCCGACCGCGTACGCATTCATGATCGAGCCGGCCGACTTGCTGCCGGTGCTGGGGCAATTGCTGGACCAGCGCTCGGTACGGCCGCCGTATGGCGGGCATCCACGCATTTTCATCTGGGGCTTGCTGGAAGCCCGCTTGCAGCATGCCGACCTCGTGGTGCTGGGCGGGCTTAACGAGGGCGTGTGGCCGGCGCTGCCGACGCCCGACCCCTGGCTGCCGCCGAAGGTCCGCGCGAACCTCGGCATGCCGGGGCTGGAGTTCCGGATCGGCCTCGCCGCGCATGATTTCGCCAGCGCGCTTGGAGCGCCGGAAGTTCTAATCACCCGCGCGCGCCGTGATACTCGGGCGCCAACGGTGGCTTCGCGCTTCCTGCTTCGGCTGCAGGCGATGACCGGCGGCCTGGCCCGCGACCTGCGCTTGGAGCGACTGACTGCCGCGCTCGACGATCCGGGGCCGCCGCAGCCCGTCGACCGGCCGGCGCCCACCCCGCCGCGCGGGCAACGACCCGAGCGCATCTCGGTCACCGCGGTGGATCGTCTCAAGGCGGACCCGTTCGCTTTTTACGCCGAGAAGATCCTCAAGCTGCGGGCACTGGACACGGTCGATTCGGATCACACGGCCAAGTGGAAGGGGACGGCGGTCCACAAGGTGTTCGAGGAATGGCTGCGGGAGGACGACTGCAATCCGGCGACGCTGCGGGCGCGGGCGGAGCGGCTGCTCGCCGGCGAAGCGATCCACCCGATGCTGCGCGCCTTGTGGGCGCCGCGGCTGCTCGAGGCGATCGACTGGATGGCCGACCTCGAGCGCGGCAATCAGGAGCAAGGGCGGCGCCCGCTCAAGGCCGAAGCCGATGGTGAGACGGTAATCGCGGGCATCGCCGTGCACGGCCGCGCCGACCGCTTCGACCGACTGCCGAGCGGCGGCGTCGCGATCATCGACTACAAGACGGGGGCGCCGCCCAAGCCGAAGGCGGTCGAGGCGGGCTTCGCGCTACAGCTTGGGTTGCTCGGGCTGATCGCCCGCGCCGGCGGATTCGACGGAGTGCGCGGGGAACCCGAGGCATTCGAATACTGGTCGCTGACCCGCGACAAAAGCGGCTTTGGCAAGCTGATGTGCCCGGACAAGAAGTTCGGCGCCGACGATTTTCTGACCCACTCGGGCCGCCAGTTCGCCGAAGCGGCGGGCAAATGGCTGACCGGCAGCGAGCCGTTCACTGCCAAGCTCAACCCCGCCTATGCGCCATATGGCGACTACGACCAGCTGATGCGGCTGGAGGAATGGTACGGCCGCACGTGACGCGTTCAGTCTTTCTTCGGCTTCTTCACGTTCGATGCGTAGAGCAAGGCCGCGACGATCGCAGCCGAGCCGATGCCGACCGCGAAGCCGGCCTTGCGGAGCTTGGTGCGCCGCTCGTCGCTGTCGTTGCTGTCGCTCATGGGGCGCTCCTGCGTGGCGATTGCGGCTGCGGCCTTATGGCCTCCTGCAGCGGTTTGGAAGCGGCATGATCGCGCGCTTCAAGCCGCTGCCGCTACTGGAAGGCGCGCAGGCGCAGGCAGCCGATCCGCAAGCGCACGCGACGCTCTCCGCATCGGCAGGCACCGGCAAGACGCAAGTGCTGACCGCGCGCGTGCTGCGGCTGCTGCTGCAGGGTGCCCGGCCCGAGTCGATCCTGTGCCTGACCTTCACCAAGGCGGCCGCTGCGGAAATGGCCAATCGCATCGGCGCGCGGCTCGCCAGTTGGGTGCGTCTGTCGGACAAGGTGCTGAAGAAGGAGCTGTTCGCCCTTGGCGAGCGCGACGACCCGCGCATGATCGAGCGCGCCCGCCAGCTGTTCGCGCGGGTGCTCGATTGCGCCGGCGGCCTCAAGATCCAGACCATTCACAGCTTCGCGCAGACGCTGCTTGCCGCATTTCCGGCCGAGGCTGATATCGTGCCGGGTTTCCAACCGATCGAGGGCCGCGCCGAGCAGGAGTTGGTGCGCCGGACGCTCGCCGACCTGCTTGCTGACGCCGAAGCGACCGGGAACAGCCAGCTGATGAGCGACGTGCAGTGCCTCAGCCGGCGACTCGGCGAGAACGGGGCCGTCGATTATCTGCGGGCATGCGCAGGCCGCGCGGAGGCGCTGGCGCAATTCGGGGATTCCGAAACCATTGAAGCGCGGCTGCGCCAGGTGATGGGCCTGCCCGAAGGCGCCGTGGAGACTTACCTTGCCGACCACTGCGCAGACGACCGGTTCGACTGCGACCTGATGCGCGCCATCGCCGAGGCCAACCGCCGCTGGAGCGCTGCAACTGGAGCGAAAGTGGTCGAGACGATCGAGCGCTGGTTGGCCATGGCGCCGGACCAGCGCGCGGCGGCCCTGCCGGAGGTTGCCCTGCTGGTGTTCACCGGCAGTGGCGAGCCGCGCAAGGTCACCGCGGGCCAGCGCAAGGCGGACGCTGGTTATGACCAGCATGCGGAGCGGCTTGCCCAAGCGGTGTCTGAGCTTCTCGCCATTCAGCGCGGCTCGGCGCTGGCGGCGGACATGGCGGCCGGCCTCCGCGCGGGCCAGGCATTCGCTGAGGCGTACACGCGGGCCAAGCGCAGTGCTGGGGTGGCCGACTTCAACGACCTGATCGACTGGACTCGGCGACTCCTGGCGACGCCCGGCATGGGCGACTGGGTCCGGTACAAGCTCGACCGGCAGATCGATCATGTGCTGGTCGACGAGGCGCAGGACACCAACGCCGCCCAATGGGAGATCGTGAGAAAGCTGGTCGAGGAGTTCTTCACCGGCAGCAGCGAAGCGGACGAACGCTGGCGTACCCTGTTCGTCGTTGGCGACTTCAAGCAGGCGATCTACGGCTTCCAGGGCACCGATCCCAACCAGTTCGAACGCGCCGTGACCGAGTTCCGCGGCCAGGCGGAGGCGCTGCAAGCAGCGGAGGAGACTCTCGATGCCGTCCAGCAGCGGGCGCGCGAGTTCCGCGAACTCTCGATCGCCGCCAGCTTCCGCTCGGCTCAGCCGGTGCTCGACGCGGTCGACAGCGTGATCGGTCAGCTCGGCTACGCCGCGCTGGCGTTGCCCGAAGCGCCCGAGCGGCATCGCGCGTTCCACCGCGACCGGCCCGGTTCGGTGGAGCTGTGGCAACCGGTGCCGGTCGAGGACGGTGACGAGGACGCCGACCAGGGTGAGGAGCGCTGGGTCGACATCCGCGACCGCGACTATGCCAAGCAGCTTGCCGGACGGATCAAGCGACTGGTGGACGAAGCGCCCGTGCTCGCGTCGGTCGGCCGCAAGCTGACCGCCGGTGACATCCTGGTGCTGGTCCGAAGCCGCGGCGAGCTTGCGTCCTTGCTGGTCGCCCGGCTGTTTTCGGCGGGGGTACCGGTCGCCGGCCTTGACCGGCTGCACCTGCATGAGCCGCTGGCGGTGCAGGACCTGCTCGCCGCCGTCAGGTTCGCCGTGCAGGCCGACGACGACCTCAGTCTCGCCGAGCTGCTGGTGTCCCCGCTGTTCAGCTGGACCCAGGAGCAGCTGTTCGAGCTGGCGGCGGAACGGCGCGGGCACTTGTGGCGCGCGTTGCGCGAACGTTCCGGAGAAAACCCGCTGTTCCGTTCCGCCGACGATCAGCTGCGGGAACTGCTCCGGATAGCGGACTATGTTAGCCCGTCACAGTTTCTGGAGGCGATCTTAAGCGGACCGATCCAGGGGCGGCGGCGGTTATACTCGCGCCTCGGCGTCGCTTCGCGCGATCCGATCGACGAGCTGATGAACAGCGCCCTGGAGTTCGAGCGCAACGAGATCGCCTCGCTCGATCGCTTCCTGTCATGGTTCTCGCGCGGCGAGGTCGATGTCCAGCGCGATCCTGCTCAGCCGGGCAACGAGGTGCGGGTGATGACCGTCCATGGCGCCAAGGGGCTGGAAGCCCCGGTGGTGATCCTCGCCGATGCTACTGCCGACCCGGCCAGGCTGGGGCGAACGCCGCTGACCCTCGATTATGAGATCGAGGGCGTCGGCCGTTCCCCGTTGCTGCGGCCGAAGAAAGAGGAGCGTAGCTCGCCCTTCGCCGAGCTGATCGCCGCCCAGGAGCAGCGCGACCTCGAGGAGCATTGGCGGCTGCTCTACGTCGCCATGACCCGCGCCGCCGACCGGCTGATCGTCTCGGGTGTCGCTTCCAAGAAAGAGCGGCCGGCCAATTGCTGGCACCGGATCGTGGAGCAGGGATTGGCGGCGCTGGGCGTCGACGCAGAGAAGGACCACGAGGGGCGCATCGCGCTGACTTACGGAAGCAAGCGACAGGTTGCGGCGCGGGCCGGCAAGGGCAAGGCGGAGATCGGGCCGATCGGCATACCCGACTGGGTGCGCAAGCCGGCACCCAAGGAATCGCGGCCGCCGCGGCCGTTGGCGCCGTCCACGGGAGCAGCCGACACCGACACGTCGTCGCCGCCAAGCGACGCGATGCGGGCTGCCGCGCGGCGAGGAACGATCATTCACCAGCTGCTCGAGCGGCTGGTGGCGGTTGAGTCGGGCGATCGTCCGCAAGCTGCGGCTACGTGGCTCGAGCAATCTGCCGGCGTCACCGACGCGCACGAGCGCGAGGATTTGGTCGCGCTGGTTTGCGGGATCCTTTCGGACGCCCGGTTCTCGGCGGTGTTCGGGCCGGGTTCGCTGGGCGAAGCGCCGCTTGCGGCCACGCTCGAGGACGGCCGGGTTATCGCGGGTACGGTCGACCGCTTGCTGGTCGAGCAGGACCGGGTTGTCGTGATCGACTTCAAGACCGGCCGCGTGCCCGCGTCGGAAGCCGAGATCCCGCCGTCGCACCGGCAGCAGATGCAGGCCTATGCCGACGCGCTGCGCGTCATATTTCGCGGGCGCCACGTCACCGCGGCCCTCCTCTACACCAGCGGGCCGAGCCTGTTCCCACTGGCCGCTTGAGGGCGCATCGGACCGTCCCCATATGTACGTTAACCTGTTTGCACGGAGATTTCGCACCATGAGCACCAAGACCGTCACCGACCAGAGCTTCGCCACCGACGTCCTGGGCTCCGATGCTCCTGTGCTGGTCGACTTCTGGGCCGAATGGTGCGGTCCGTGCCGGATGATCGCGCCGGCGCTGGAGGAGATCTCCAACGAGCTCGGCGAAAAGGTCACCATCGCCAAGCTGAACATCGACGAGAACCCCGAAGTGCCCGGCCGCTACGGTGTCCGCGGCATTCCGACCATGCTGCTGTTCAAGGGCGGCCAGCCCATCGCCCAGAAGGTCGGCGCCGCGCCCCGCAGCCAAATCCAGCAATGGCTCGAGGGCAACCTTTAGTCCGGAGTCGCGAGCCTGCCCCTTAATTGACTATAAATGGGGTGCTCCTTACATCGCGGGCGCACTTTTCCGCGAGGCTCAGGCGAGGATTTCGCCTTCCATGAGCAGGCGCGGCACTTAAGGGAATTCCATGTTCGCCGGACTGGCAAAAAACATCTTCGGATCGGCCAACGACCGCTATGTCCGCGGGCTCGGCAAATATGTCGATGCCGTCAGCGCGCTCGAACCGTCAATTTCGGCTCTGAGCGACGACGAGTTGCAGGCCCAGACCGAGCGATTCCGGGAGCGCCTGGCCGAGGGTGAGAAGCTCGACGCGCTGCTGCCTGAGGCCTTCGCTACCGTGCGCGAAGCGGCCCAGCGGACGCTCGGGCAGCGGCATTATGACGTCCAGCTGATCGGCGGCATCGCCCTGCATCGCGGCGAAATCGCCGAGATGAAGACCGGCGAGGGCAAGACGCTGGTGGCGACGCTGGCTGTCTATCTCAACGCGCTCGAAGGCAAGGGCGTCCATGTCGTCACCGTCAACGACTATCTCGCCCGCCGTGACGCCGAGTGGATGGGACAGATCTACCGCTTTCTCGGCATGACCGTGGGCGTGATCGTCCCCAACCTCAGCGACGAGCAGCGGCGCGCCGCCTACAACAGCGACATCACCTACGCGACCAACAACGAACTCGGCTTCGATTACCTGCGCGACAACATGAAATATTCGCGTAGCGCAATGGTCCAGCGGCCCTTCAACTTCGGCATCGTCGACGAGGTGGACTCGATCCTGATCGACGAGGCGCGCACCCCGCTGATCATCTCGGGGCCGACCGACGACAAGTCCGACCTCTACATGTCCGTCGACGAGCTGGTGAAGACCTTCACCGAAGCGGATTACGAGAAGGACGAAAAGCAGAAGTCGGTGGTGCTGACCGAGGACGGCACCGAAAAGGCCGAGCGGATGCTCGAGGGGCGCGGGCTGATCGAGGGCCGCAACCTGTACGACATCGCCAACACCCAGGTGGTCCACCACCTCAACCAGTCGCTCAAGGCCAACGTCCTGTTTCGCAAGGACATCGACTATATCGTCAAGGACGAGAAGGTCGTCATCATCGACGAGTTCACCGGCCGAATGATGGACGGGCGGCGCTGGTCCGACGGCCTCCACCAGGCGGTCGAGGCGAAGGAAGGGGTGCAGATCGAGCCGGAGAACCAGACGCTCGCCTCCATCACCTTCCAGAACTACTTCCGCATGTACCCCAAGCTGTCGGGCATGACCGGCACGGCGATGACCGAAGCGCCGGAGTTCTTCGACATCTACAAGATGAACGTCGTTTCCATCCCGACCAACGTCGAGGTCCGGCGCGTCGACGAAGAGGACGAGTTCTACAAGAACATTACCGACAAATTCGCCGCCATCGCCAAGGAGATCAAGGCGAAGCAGGAGATCGGCCAGCCGGTGCTGGTCGGTACGGTATCCATCGAAAAATCGGAGATGCTGTCAGAGTTCCTCCAGCGAGAGGGCATCCGGCATTCGGTCCTCAACGCTCGCTTCCACGAGCAGGAAGCGCACATCGTCGCCCAGGCCGGGCGAATGGGCGCGGTGACCATCGCGACCAACATGGCCGGACGCGGCACCGACATCCAGCTCGGCGGCAACCTCGAGTTCCGGATGCAGGACGAAACGCCGGGACTCGAAGCGGGCACCGCCGAGTACGAGACCAAAGCGGAACAGGTCCGCGCCGAGATCATCGCCGAAAAGCAGCGCGTGCTGGAGAATGGCGGGCTGTTCGTGCTTGGCACCGAACGGCACGAGAGCCGCCGGATCGACAACCAGCTGCGCGGCCGTTCGGGCCGGCAGGGCGATCCCGGCCTGTCCAAATTCTACCTCAGCCTCGACGACGACTTGCTGCGGATCTTCGGCCCGCAGACCATGTTCGCGCGGCTGATGAACAAGAACCTCGAGGATGGCGAGGCGATCGTCAGCCCGTGGATTTCCAAGGCGATCGAAACCGCGCAGAAAAAGGTCGAGGCGCGCAACTACGACATCCGCAAGCAGGTCGTAGAATTCGACGACGTGATGAACGACCAGCGCAAGGTGGTCTACGAACAGCGCGCCGACATCATGGACGCCGACAGCGTCGCCGACATCATCACCGACATGCGGTCGGAAACGATATCGGCGATCGTGTGGGCCAGCTGTCCGGAAGGCACTTACCCGGAGCAATGGGACGTCGGAGCGCTCAAGGAGAGCGTCGATGCCGTGCTCGGCTTGCGGCCGCCGATCGAACAATGGCTCGAAGAAGAAGCGGTCGAGCAGGACATCATCATTGATCGGCTGCAAGCAATGGCCGACGAGTCGATGGGCGCGAAGCTCGCCGACGTTGACGAGGAGCGCTGGCGAGACGCCGAAAAGCAGATCCTGATCCAGACGCTCGACCATCATTGGAAAGAGCATCTCGCGACTCTGGATGCGCTGCGGCAGGTCATCCACCTGCGCAGCTACGCGCAGAAGAAGCCGATCGACGAGTACAAGCAGGAAGCGTTCCTGCTGTTCGAGCGGCTGCTGGTGCTGATCCGTGAGGAAGTCACGCGGGTGCTGATGACCTCCCAGCTCCAGGTCGAGCAGCCGCTGCCGCCGCCTGTGCTGCCCGACTTCATCACCCAACACCTCGACCCGTTTTCGGGCGACGATGATACGGCGGACATCGACGCGTCGACCGGCGCGATCCTGTCCAACCTGCCGCCGCTCAACATCCCGCAACCGCGGATGCCGCAGCGTGAACAGGAGGGCGGAGTGGTCGAGGCGCCGGTCAGCCGCAACGCGCAATGCCCGTGCGGTTCGGGGCGGAAGTACAAGCATTGTCACGGCCAGCTCGCCTAGCCTCCGCGGCTGGCGGGCCTACCGATCGTACTGGAGTCCGGCGCGCCTACCGGCCTGACGAAGGCGCAGTCGTTGCCGAGCGGATCGCGCAGGCGCGGCTCGAGCCCGAAGACCGCGCGGAGGCGGCGACCATTGCCCGCGCGCTGGTCGAGGGCATGCGGGCACACAAGCCCGCCGGCATCGATGCGTTCATGCATGCCTATGACCTCGGGTCCGAGGAAGGCATTGCGATGATGTGCCTGGCCGAGGCGCTGCTCCGCATCCCGGACGCGCACACGGCCGACGAGCTGATCGCCGACAAACTGGCTGGACCCGACTGGTCGGACAAGCTCGGCACGTCGGGATCGGCGTTCGTCAATGCGGCGACCTTTTCGCTGCTGCTGACCGGCAAGGTGCTCGAAGGCGCACAAGACCGCAGCGATAATTGGCGGGCTGCTCTTGGCCGCGCGGTTGGCCGCCTTGGTGAGCCGGTGGTGCGCACCGCGGTGCGCGAAGCAATGAAGATACTTGGGCGCAACTTCGTGTTCGGCCGCAATATCGACGAAGCGATGAGGCGCGCCGAGCCGGAGCGGCGACAGGGCCTCAGCCACAGTTTCGACATGCTGGGCGAGGCTGCGAAGACCTATGCCGACGCCCAGCGCTACGCCCAAGCCTACCATGGGGCACTCGACCACATTGCCCACGAGGCGGCCGACGGCTTCCGCCGTTCGCCTGGCATCTCGGTCAAGCTGACCGCGCTGCACCCGCGATACGAGTTTACGCAGCAGAGCGAAGCCGTGGCCGCAGTGCTGCCGGTCGTACGCGAGCTGGCGCTGAAGGCGTCGCGCGCCGACGTCCACTTCACCATCGACGCCGAGGAAGCGGATCGGCTCGAGCTGCAGATGGATGTGTTCGAGGCGCTGCTCGGCGACGACGAGCTGTTCGCCAATGGCTGGAGCGGCTTTGGTTTGGCGGTCCAGGCCTATCAGAAGCGCGCCGCGCCGCTCTGCGAGTGGGCGATCGACGCTGCCCGCGCGCATCGCCGCAAGCTGATGATCCGGCTGGTCAAGGGCGCCTACTGGGACACCGAGGTCAAGGCGGCGCAGGTGGGCGGGCTTCCTGACTATCCGGTGTTCACGCGCAAGGTCGCGACCGACGTGTCCTACCTCGCGTGCGCCAAGGTCCTGCTCGACGCCGACGACGTCATCTATCCGGCTTTCGCGACCCACAACGCGAACACCATCGGCCAGGTAAAAGCGCTGGCGAAGGGCCGCCCATTGGAGTTCCAGCGCCTGCACGGCATGGGTGAGGAGCTTTACGCGGAGCTGGGGAAGCTCGAGCAGGGGATCGGCGAGGCGCGCACGCCGGTGCGCATCTACGCACCCGTCGGCAGCCACAAGGAGCTGCTCGCCTATCTGGTCCGCCGCTTGCTGGAGAATGGCGCCAACAGCTCGTTCGTCAACCGCATCGCCGACGAGCAGGTTTCACTTGACGAACTGGTTCGCGATCCGGTCGCTGAACTCGAGGCGCTGGAACCCAAGCGCAATCCCAGGATCGTACTGCCGCGCGACGTGTTTGGCACGGCCCGCCACAACAGCGCCGGCGTCGATCTCGCCGATCCGCTGGTGCGCGAGCCTCTGCTGGCGCGGCTGAGCGCGCTGGAAAGCCGCTCCTGGACCGCTCGCGCGACCCTTGGAGGCGGGGAGGAGAGGCCGGTCACTTCGCCGCACGACCGTCGCATTCAGGTCGGCACGGCGCTGGACGCCAGCCCTGCCGTTGTCGACTCGATGGTTCGGGCCGCGCATGCTGCGCAGCCCCAATGGGATGCACTCGGCGGAAGCGCGCGCGCGAAGCTGCTGGATCGGGCGGCCGACCTGTTCGAGGAGCAGCGTGAGGCGCTGTTTTCGCTGTGCATGCGCGAAGGCGGCAAGACCTTGCCGGACGCGGTGCTGGAGGTGCGCGAAGCCGTCGACTTCCTGCGCTTTTATGCGTCGGAGGCGCGCCGCCAGTTCTCCGGAACCATTCCGCTGCCAGGCCCAACCGGCGAGCAGAACGAGTTGCGCCTCCACGGCCGTGGGGTGTTCGCCTGCATCAGTCCTTGGAACTTTCCTCTCGCCATTTTCATCGGACCCGTTGCGGCCGCGCTTGCGGCGGGCAACGCGGCGGTCGCCAAGCCCGCGGAGCAGACGCCGCTGGTCGGCTCGCTTGCAGTTGAGCTGATGCATCGTGCGGGCGTGCCGCGTGATGTTGTCCAGCTGGCACCAGGCGATGGGCGGGTCGGCGCTGCCTTGACGGCCCATCCGCTGCTCGCCGGCGTCGCCTTCACCGGCTCGACCGACACCGCGCGGCTGATCAATCGCACGCTGGCCGAGCGGGACGGGCCGATCATCCCGTTCATCGCCGAGACCGGCGGGCAGAACGCGATGATCGTCGACAGTTCGGCGCTGCCCGAGCAGGTCACGCGCGACGTCGTTTCGTCGGCGTTCCAGAGCGCGGGCCAGCGCTGTTCCGCCTGCCGCGTGCTGTTCGTCCAGGATGATGTCGCGCCGGGCATGGTCGAGATGATCGCCGGCGCGATGCAGGCGCTCAAGGTCGGCGACCCACGCGATCTCGCGACCGATGTCGGCCCGGTGATCGACGAAGACGCCAAGCGCGCGCTTGAGGAGCATCTCGACTGGCTGGACAAAAATGCTCGGCGCATCGCGAGGCTGCCGCTGCCGAACGAGACCGCACACGGCAGCTTCGTCGCCCCCGCGATTTATGAGATCGGCTCACTGGCCGAACTCAACCGGGAGAACTTCGGCCCCATCCTGCACGTGATCCGCTTCCCTGCCGATGGGCTGCCGAAGGTGGTCGATGCCATCAACGCCACCGGCTACGGCCTGACGCTTGGCTTGCAGAGCCGGATCGATACCGTGCGCGACTATGTCGAGGCGCATGCAAGGGTCGGCAACTTCTACGTCAATCGCAACCAGATCGGCGCCGTTGTCGAGAGCCAGCCGTTCGGCGGCGAGGGACATAGCGGCACCGGCCCGAAAGCGGGCGGACCGCACTATGTCGCGCGGTT
Organism: uncultured Sphingomonas sp.; assembly: GCA_902806275.1. GTDB lineage: Bacteria > Pseudomonadota > Alphaproteobacteria > Sphingomonadales > Sphingomonadaceae > Sphingomicrobium. The sequence goes on from CADCVY010000013.1 coordinate 24,783, forward strand.
TGCGACCGAGCGCGTGACCTGCATCGATACCACCGCGGCCGGAGGCAACGCATCGCTGATGGCCGCGCTCGAAGGTTGAAGGCCCGCAAGGGCGTTTGTCACCGAGCCGTAACATTCGCGTCATTCCCGCGTAGCAGTGATCCCCTAGTTGACGAGTCGTGGCCGGCGAGAATGCGTTGGCCGAAGGGGAATACACATGACCTACAGCAAGTATCTTCTCACCGCTGCGGTTGCCGCAGTTGCTCTGCCGGCCGCGGCCGATGCGCGCTCTATGCGCGCTGTCGGATCTTCGACCGTCTACCCGTTCGCCAAGATGGTCGCCGAGCGCGTCGCGCGGGCCAACCCGCGCCTGGGCACGCCGATCATCGAATCGACCGGCACCGGCGCCGGCATGAAGCTGTTCTGCGCCGGCGTCGGCGCCCGCTTCCCGGACGTCGCCAATGCTTCGCGTCGGATGAAGGCATCCGAAGCCAAACTGTGCGCCCAGAACGGCGTCAGCAAGGTCACGGAAGTCCAGATGGGCCTGGACGGTGTCGCTCTCGCGACCGCGCGCAACACCCCGATAGCCAATCTCACGCAGCGCGAGATTTACCTGGCGATCGCCAAGACGCCGTTCGGCAAGCCGAACAAGGCGCGCACCTGGAAGGACATCAATGGACGGCTGCCGGCGCTGCCGATCCGCGTCTACGGCCCGCCGCCGACCAGCGGCACGCGGGATGCGCTGGGCGAACTGCTGATGACCCCAGCCTGCGAGTCCAACCCGGCGATGGCCGCGATGAAGAAGGCGAACGAGGCCAAGTTCAAGGCGATCTGCACCGGCGTTCGCGAAGACGGCGCCTACATCCAGGCTGGCGAGAACGACAATTTGATCGTTCAGAAGCTCGCGGCCAACCCGGGCACCGTCGGCATCTTTGGCTATTCCTACCTCGAAGAGAATGCCGGCCGAGTGAAGGGCATTGCCGTCAACGGCGTTCAGCCGAGCTATCAGACCATCAGCAGCTTCCGTTATCCGGGCGCGCGTCCGCTCTACGTCTACGTCAAGAACGCTCATGCCAGTGCGATCCCGGCAGTGCGGGCGTTCGTGGCCGAGATGACCAAGGAAAGCGCGTTCGGTCCGCAGGGCTATCTGGTGAAGAACGGCCTGGTTGCGGCGCCGAACAATGTGCGCGCCCGCGCCCAGATGGCGGCCCGCAACATGGCGCCGGTGAATTTTGCCAGCCTGAAGTAGCAAAGTTCGCACTTCAAACATGACGACATAGGTGCGCCCGCTTCCATTCGGGGGCGCGCGGCCGGGCCTCGCAAGAGGCGGGGGAAAAGGGAAACTTACGATGAAACTGAAGTTCGTTGCGGCGCTCCTTGCCGGAAGCGCGACCTGCCTTTCCGCACCTGCGTTCGCGCAGGAGCCGCTGCCCGAAGTGCAGCAGGAGCCGACCGAGCCCGACGCCTCCGACGCCGCCGCCGACGCTGCGATCAGCAGCGCGCAGCCGGTCGACGAAGGCCAGGCCCGGATCGAATTGCTCCAGGAGCAGGTCCAGGCGCTGCAGGAGGCGATCGAGCAGATCAAGACCCAGCAGGCGAGGGTGACGCCGTCCTGGAAGGGCGCGCCCCTGTACGAGGACAAGGACGAGGGCTGGTCGTTCAAGCCGCGCGGCCGCATCCAGTGGGATGCCGGCTACGTCAGCAACCCCGACGATGACCCCAACGGCGGGCTAATCACGCGCAACCTGGGCTTTAACACTCGCGCGCGCCGCATCCGTCTCGGCGCCGAGGGCACAATCCCCGGCGGCTTCGGCTACAAGTTCGAAATGGACTTCGCCAACGCCGCCGTCGGCTTCGGCGACGTCATCCTGACCTATGCGCCCAAGGACAAGCCGTACAACTTCATCATCGGCAATCACGAGACCTGGAACGGCCTCGAGCAGATCTCGAGCTCGCGGTTCCTGTCGTTCATGGAGCGGGCGGCGTTCAACGACGCCTTTATCAACACCCGCCGCATCGGCCTTTCGGCCGGGGTCGTGAACAAGGCCGGCGACATGCGCTTGAACGCGGGCATCTTCGCCGCGCATTCGATCGACGCGACGTTCGACAACGAGGGCTGGATTGCAGCAACACGGGCCGTCTACTCGCCCTTGCTGGGCGGCAACCAGTTTCACTTCGGCGCCAACTACCAGCACCGCAAGTTCCAGGCGAACAACGGCGGCAACACCTCAGGCGCGTCAGGCGCTCCGTCGACCAACCAGCTCGCCCGCTACCGCGCCCGTCCGTTCACGCAGACCACCGACATCCGCTTCGTCGACACCGGCAATTATGCGGCCAAGAGCGACGACATCTTCGGGCTCGAGTTCGCCGGCATCTTCAAGTCGCTGCACGTCGCCGCCGAGGGCCAGTACCTGCGCTCCAAAGCTTACCGGAGCGGTGACACCTTCAACTTCGCCGACAGCCCGACCTTCAACCAGTTCCCCGGCGGTCTCGTCACGACTCTTGTGGCGGGCGGCAACCCCAGCTTCATGGGCGGCTATCTCGAGGCCGGTTACTTCCTGACCGGTGAGACCCGCGGGTACAAGAACGGCACCTGGGACCGCACCAAGGTGCTCAAGCCATTCAGCAAGGGCGGCTGGGGCGCGGTGCAGGTCAACGGCCGCGTCGACTACCTCGACCTCGACGACTCCGATCTGAGGAACGGGTTCAACAACAATTTCCAGAGCGGCGTCGCCGCGGCGTCGCTTAACGATACTCGGGGCGGCAAGCAGCTGGGCCTGCTCGCCAGCCTAGTGTGGATTCCGGAGGACTATTTCCGCATGTACCTGCAATATTCGCACGCGTTCATCCGGGGCGGGCCTTTCATCGACGAAGTCGACGGCGTTCCTTCCAGCACGCCCGACCTGAACGATGAAAAGTACGGTGTCGATTTCATCGGCACCCGCGCCCAGATCGACTTCTAGGAACGTGAAGTCAGGCCAGCCTTTCGATCCTCCTCTCCCCTTCAGATCGAAAGGCGACCCCCTCGTCCCAGTGGCGAGGGGGTCAGGCGCAATCCACCATGGCTACTGCACAGCGATCGACTAGAGACCACCGCATGCCGGCCGACGAATCTGCAATGCGCGCCTTGGTCGACGCTCTCGAAGAGCCGGCGCTGATCGTGGAGGGGCTGACGATCAGCTACGCCAACGGTGGCGCCAAGTCGCTGCTCGGCGCCGGCATCGAAGGCCGCGATGTGCGCCTGGCGATCCGCCACCCGGACGCACTCGAGCATATCCTCACCGGCCGCAGCGCCGAGGTGGACGTGACCGGCATCGGCGAGGTCGGACGACCGTGGCGCGTGGTCATTCGCGACCTCGGCCGCGGGGCCGCCTTCGTTCGGATGATCGACCGTTCGGGCACGGTGTCGGCCGAGAAGATGCGGATCGATTTCGTTGCCAACGCAAGCCACGAGCTGCGGACCCCTTTTTCCACGATCATCGGCTACGCCGAAACCCTCGCGGACGAGAGTGGCGTCGACGCTGAGCTGCGCGGCAAGTTCGTGCAGACGATCCGTGACGAAGCCGGCCGCATGCTGCGGATCATCGAGGATTTGATGAGCCTGTCGCGGATCCAGGCCGACCGGTTCGTTGTGCCGCACGAGACCGTCGATATCGCCGCCGTTATCCGAACCGCCGTGGCGAACACGGCTCACGTCAAGGGCAGCGGAAACTGCGAGTTCGTGATCGCGCTTCCCGATGAGCTCCCGCCGGTCCAGGGCGATCGGGGCCAGCTGATTCAGCTGTTCGACAACCTGCTCAGCAACGCTGCCCGTTATGGCTGCCACAAGCCGAAGTCGAAGGTCGAGGTGACAGCGGGAACCGACGGGCGTTGGGTAACCTTGACGGTCACCGATCACGGGCCCGGCATCGCGCGTGTGCATGTGCCGCGACTTACCGAGCGGTTCTACCGGGTTGATGAGGCGCGCAGCCGCGGGAGCGGCGGAACGGGGCTTGGCCTCGCCATCGTCAAGCACATCGTCGAGCGCCACAAAGGCCTGTTGGAAATCAAAAGCGAAGTCGGAAAGGGCACCAGCGTGATCGTCAGGATTCCGACGGGCCGGCCGCGGGCGTCATAAAACAGTAACAGAACTGCCGCAGAAGTGTCAGCGATGCTTGCTAGGCCCGTCGGGACTGAGAAGCTGAACAGAGGACAGGGGATGAGCAGGATATTCTATGCGCTGCCGTTGATCGCGCTGGTCGCGGCTTGCGGCTCCGACACGGGCGGCGGAAGCTCCGGCAGCGCCGGCGGATCGAGCAGCGAGTTTCGCATCGTCGGCTCGTCGACCGTCTATCCCTTCACCACGGCGGTCGCCGAGGATTTCATGCGCGCCAACCCGGGCATGCGAGTCACGGTTGAATCGACCGGCACCGGGTCGGGAATCAAGCTTTTTTGCGGCGGGGTCGGGAACCAGTTTCCGGATGCAGTCAACGCCTCGCGGCAGATCAAGAAGTCGGAGTATGAGGCGTGCGCCAAGGCCGGGGCCAGGAACGTGATCGAAGTGCCGGTCGGCATCGACGGCCTGACCTTCATCCAAGCGAACAGCGGGCCGGCGCTGAACCTGACCCAAGCCGACATCTACAAGGCGCTTGCCGCCAATCCGTTCGGCAAGGGCCCCAACACCGCGCAGACCTGGAAAGACGTGAACCCGGCGCTGCCGCCGATCAGGATTCGCGTGCTCGGACCGCCGCCCACCTCGGGCACCCGCGACAGCCTGGTCGAGCTATATCTCACCAAGGGTTGCGAAAGCGATCCGGCGATGAAGGCACTCAAGAAAAGCGACGAGGACCGGCACAAGGACATTTGCACCAAGGTGCGCGAGGACGGGCCGTTCGTCGAAGCGGGCGAGAACGACAACCTGCTGGTGCAGAAGGTCGCCGGTGACCCGGGCACTCTCGGCGTGCTGGGCTTCTCCTACCTTGAGCAGAATGCCGACAAGGTGCGGCCGGTGCAGATCGGCGGCGTGGCGCCCACCGAGGCGACCATCGCGGACCTGTCCTACCCAGGCGCGCGCAAGCTGTACGTCTACGTCAAGGGCGAGCACATGCAGGCCAAGCCGAAGCTGCGCGACTTCATCGCGGCTTACGGCCGCATGTGGGGCAAGGGCGGAGCTCTTGAGCGGCGCGGACTGGTGCCGTTCGCCGGCGCCGAGGCGACCGCTGCCACCCAGCAAGCGAGTGCTCTGGCGCCGCTCGATGCCAGCGGCCTGAAATAGCAGCGGTCACGGCGCGGGCGAGATGAGCTTGATGCTGGCGCTCGCCGCGATCCTTGCGGTAGCAGCT
>CADCVY010000014.1 GCA_902806275.1 uncultured Sphingomonas sp.
AACAAGGCGACCAGCACGTTGGCGCCGGTGACCTCGTCGCGGCCCGAGGACTGGACGTGGAGGATGGCCCGCTGAACCACGCGCTGAAAGCCGCTGGTCGGCGTCGGGTCAGTGGCGCTGTCGGCAACCAGCGCGCCGAGCTCATTGTCCAGATACTGTTTGACGCTGGCGCGCAGCTCGTCGCGCGGCACGCCGCAAGCGGTCATCACATTGGACGCATGCTCGTCGTCGACCAGTGCGATCAGCAGGTGCTCGAGCGTGGCATATTCGTGCCGACGGCGGCTGGCCTCACCAAGCGCATTGTGCAGGGTTTGTTCAAGTTCGCGAGCGAAACTAGGCATTTAGCAGAAGCTCCCCGCCCCCGGAGTGTAGCCCGTGGGCCTCAACAGAATGTCATATGCGGCGAACGCGCAATCAAGGGGGCGGTGCCGCTTATCCCCAGATTATCGCTTGAACAGCTGTTCGGCTGCTGAACGATGCTGCTCGGCGCGCTGCATATGTGCCTCGACCCGATCGATCTCTGCGCGAAGTGCAGCGATGCGGGCATGAAGCTCGTCCACCGACATGGGGTCGAGATCCTGTTTGGCAAGCGCCGCGAGCGGGTCGTCGGGCTTGGCTGGGAACAGCTCGTCGAGGTCCATGGGGGGAATCGTTTGACGGTCCACGGCCCCAAGTCAATAACCTGCGCCGTGCCGAGCTTGCCCACCGACATGAAAGCCGTTGTTGCCGCGGACGGAGAGCTGCTGCTGGTCGATCGGCCGGTGCCGCAGCATGGGCCTGGCGAAGTGCTGATCAAGGTGGCCGCAGCCGGGGTGAACCGGGCCGACGTGCTGCAGCGGCGCGGTCTGTATCCGCCACCGCCGGGAGCGCCGGACGTGCTTGGCCTCGAGGTTGCCGGCGAGGTCGTCGCCGGAGCTGGACACCGGCTTGGCCAGCGGGTCGGCGCCCTGGTCGCCGGCGGCGGCTATGCCCAATATTGCGTTGCTCCGGCGGGGACGTGCCTGGCGGTGCCGGAGGTGCTGTCGCTGACGCAGGCGGCGGCCATGCCGGAGACGTTGTTCACCGTGTGGGTCAATCTGTTCGAGCGCGGCTTTGCGGCGGATGGCGACTGGGTGCTGGTCCACGGCGGCACCAGCGGCATCGGCACCATGGCCATCGCGCTCGGCCGCCTGTTCGGGCTCCATGTCATCGTCACCTGCGGCAGCGCGGACAAATGCGCGCGGGCACTCGAGCTCGGCGCCGCGGGCGCCGTCAATTACCGCACGCAGGACTTCGTCGAGGAGGTCGGGCGGCTCACTGGTGGGGCCGGGGTCAGCGTCGTGCTCGACATGGTCGGCGGCGACTACCTGCCGCGCAACCTGGCCGCGCTCGCGGACGAGGGACGCCACGTGTCGATCGCGTTCCAGCGCGGCGCCAAGGCCGAGATCGCGATTGCCGACGTGATGCGACGGCGCCTGACGCTGACCGGCTCGACCCTCCGGCCGCGACCGGTCGAGTTCAAGACCATGGTTGCCGACGAGATCGCCCGCACCGTCTGGCCCTATGCCGAAGGCGGGCGACTCAAACCGGTCATCGACAGCACTTTCCCGCTGGCGGACGCCGCAGCAGCCCACGCCCGGATGGAAGCAGGCGACCATATCGGCAAGATAGTCCTCGAAGTTGTTGCCCCTGACCGCGCACCAGCGTAGACGCTGCGCCGTGCGGCCGCTCCGGTAAGGGGCGGCCCTATTCATTTGTAAGTACCGGAGACACGCCAGTGGCCCAGCCCCTGATGCCCCATGCGACCGCCTCGTGGCTGGTTGAGAACAGCTCGCTCACGTTCGAGCAGATCGCCGAATTCTGCGGCCTCCATATCCTCGAGATCCAGGCGATCGCCGACGACACGGCGGCGACCAAGCTGACGGGCCGCGATCCGATCCGCGCTGGCGAGCTGACCCACGAGGAGATCGAGAAGGGCCAGGCCGACCCCGAATACAGCCTGCAGATGGCCAAGGCGCCCGATCCCGTGCGCCGCACCCGCGGCCCGCGCTACACGCCGGTCAGCAAGCGCCAAGACAAGCCGGACGGCATCGCCTGGATCATCAAGAACCATCCGGACGTCACCGACGGGCAGATCAGCAAGCTGATCGGCACCACCCGCACCACCATTTCCGCCATCCGCGACCGCTCCCACTGGAACATGGCGAACATCACTCCCAAGGATCCGGTGACGCTTGGCCTGACCACGCAGCGCGAGCTTGACGCCGCTGTCGCCAAGGCGGCCAAGGCGGCGGGCGCGCCCGCGTTCCAGGACACGCGCTTCGAAGGCGACCGCGACGCTCTGATCCAGCAGCTGAGGACCGAACGTGAGCAGCATGTTCGCGACGCGGAGGCGGCACTGGCCGATGCCGAGGGCGATGCGTTGCGCGACGAGATCGTGCCGGGCATCCGCGATCCGTTCAAGAACACGCCGATCCCTTGATCTGGCAACCGGCGAAGGTCACAACCCGCGCATGGACGCTGCCCAGGACGACGTTGGCGAGCTGAGCTTCGAGGACGCGCTCAAGCGCCTGGAGGAAATCGTGCGCACGCTGGAGAAGGGCGAAGCGCCGCTCGACCGCTCGATCGAGCTCTACCAGGAAGGCGACCGGCTCAAGCGTCACTGCGAAGCGCGGCTGAAAAACGCCCAGGCACGGATCGAGCAGATCGCCTTCGGCAGCGACGGCAAGCCGGCTGGCGTCAAGCCGTTCGATGCCCGCTGAGACCATCGAACGGCCGGCCAGCCTGGCTGAAGAAACGAGTCGCCTAGCCGGAGAGGTCGACCGCTTCTTCGGTGATTTACTGGGAAGTGCCGGCGACGGCCGCGACCGGCTGTACGAGGCCATGCGCCATGCGACCATCGGCGGCGGCAAACGGCTGCGGCCGCTGCTCACCATTGCCGCAGCGCGACTGTTCGCGGTCGACCCCGACCGCGCGCTCCGCGCCGGCTGCGCCATCGAGGCGATCCACGTCTATTCGCTGGTCCACGACGACCTGCCGTGCATGGACAATGACGACATGCGCCGCGGCAAGCCTACAGTGCACCGGGCCTTTGGCGAAGCGGAGGCGGTGCTCGCCGGAGACAGCCTCCACGCGCTCGCTTTCGAGATCCTGGCCGACCCCGCCACCCATGAGGATCCGTGGGTGCGCTCGGACCTGGTGCTCGAATTGGCTCGAGCGGCAGGCCCAAGCGGGATGGCGGGCGGGCAGATGATGGACCTGAGCGCCAAGGAGCAGGAGCTAGACCTGCCGGCGATCACTCGGCTGCAGCAGCTCAAGACCGGGGCGCTGATCGAATATTGCGTGGAGGCCGCCTGCATCATGGGAAAGCTGGCAGCCGAGGCGCGGACGCCTTACCGTGGCTACGCGCGCAACGTCGGGCTGGCGTTCCAGATTGCCGACGATCTTATAGACGACGGCGGCGACGAGGCTGCCGCCGGCAAGCGCATCGGCAAGGACGCCGCGGCCGGCAAGGCCACGTTCGTGTCGCTGCTCGGCGCCGAACGGGCCCGCAAGCAGGCAAGCCTGCTGGTCGAGCAAGCCGTTGAGCATCTGGCCGACCACGGCGAAGAGGCCGATCTGTTGCGCGCAATCGCGCGGTTCGCGGTGGAACGGAACCATTGATGAAAATAGCGGTCTACCCCGGCACCTTCGACCCGATCACGCTCGGGCACCTCGACATCATCCGCCGCGGCGCGCACTTGGTCGATAAGCTGGTGGTCGGGGTGACGACCAACCCGTCGAAGGAGCCGATGTTCTCCGTTGCCGAGCGGATGGCGATGGTCCGGCGCGAGATGGCCGATATTGACGGCAACATCGAGGTGGTCGAATTCGACAGCCTGCTAATGAACTTCGCCGAGGCGCAGGGCGCGTCGGCCATCCTGCGCGGGCTGCGGGCGGTCGCGGATTTCGAATATGAATTCCAGATGGCGGGCATGAACCAGCAGCTCAACGACGCGATCGAGACCGTCTTCCTGATGGCCGACGTGTCGTTGCAGCCGATCGCCTCCAAGCTGGTCAAGGAAATCGCTCGCTACGGAGGTTCGATCGAAAAGTTCGTCACTCCCACCGTTGCGGAGGATGTGCGGCGGCACCTGGGGCGCGGTTAAGGCTCCTGTCAGGGCTGCGGCGGCAGCAGGCGGCGACGAGTTCGGGGAGGGACATGATTACTAAGACATTGTTCGCGTTGCCGCTGGCAGCGTTCGCCTTTGCTGCCGTTGCACAGGCGCCACTAACCTTGCCGAGCATGATCCCGCCGCCCGCGGTCGCCGCGAACCCCGCCAACAAGCTGACGCTGCAGCTGTCGAACGGCGGCACGGTGGTGATCCAGCTGCGGCCGGACCTCGCGCCGGCTCACGTGCAGCGCATGCAGGCGCTGGTCCGGCGCGGCTTCTACAACGGCCTGACTTTTCATCGGGTGATGCCCGGCTTCATGGCGCAGGGCGGTGATCCCACCGGCACTGGCGAGGGCGGCTCCGACTTCCCCGACCTCAAGGCGGAGTTCACCGCAATGCCGTTCCTTCGCGGCACTGTCGGAGCGGCAAGGACGCAGGAGCCGGACACCGCCAACAGCCAGTTCTTCATCATGTTCGCGCCCAATGCCAAGCTCGACAACAATTACACGGTGCTGGGACGGGTGATCGCGGGGATGGACGGAGTCGACCGGATCGCGCCGGGCGAACCGCCGCCCGAGCCGACCAAGATCGTCAGCGCAACCCTGGGCGGCTGAAGCCGTGCGCTCATCCTGAATAGCCGCAAAGCAGCGCATAAAAGGACCCGTGCTTCGATACGAGCCCCGCTGTCTCTACTCAGCATGAGCGGAGTTGGTTAGGCGAGCACCATGCGCGTCGACCTTTTCGATTTCGAGCTGCCGCCGGAGCGGATCGCGCTGCGCCCCGCGCGGCCGCGGGACTCGGCGCGGCTGCTGCTGGTCGCGGGCGAGCGGATTGCCGATCATGGCGTACTCGACCTGCCCGACCTGCTGCAGCCCGGCGACGTGCTGGTGTTCAACGACACCAAGGTCATCCCGGCGCAGTTGGAAGGCTAGCGGGGAGAGGCGAAGATTGGCGCCACCCTCCACAAGCGCGAAGGTGTGCGCGAGTGGCATGCATTCTTGCGCAATTCCCGCCGCGCAAGGATTGGAGACGCGATCGACTTTGGTGCCGGCGTGTCGGCATCGGTTGTCGACAAGCAGGCGGACGGATCGGCGCTGCTGCACTTTCATGGCACCGAGCCGGTCGAACTGCTGCTGCAGCGTGCTGGGCAGATGCCGCTGCCGCCCTACATCGCCTCGCGCCGAGCGACGGACGACGCGGATGCAGCGGATTACCAGACGATGTTTGCCCAGCAGGAAGGTGCGGTGGCGGCCCCGACGGCATCGCTGCATTTCACGGAGCGGCTCCTTGCTGGGCTCGACGAGCGGGGCGTCGGGCGCGAGACACTTACGCTGCACGTGGGCGCCGGAACCTTCCTGCCGGTCAAGGCGGCGGACGTTGCCGAGCACAGGATGCATGCAGAGTGGGGCCGCATCGACGTGGCCACGGCGGAGCGGCTGAAC
>CADCVY010000015.1 GCA_902806275.1 uncultured Sphingomonas sp.
AAAAAGGCTCGAGGTAGCCGACGATCCCGAGGTTCAGGAACATCAGGGGAATGGCGTAAGCGTAAGGGATGCGCAGCAGCCGGCCGTAACCAACCCCGATGCCGCGAAGCGCGTCCAGTTCTGACGACAAGGCCAGCTTGCGGAAAGCAAGCAGGATGCCGAGCATCAGCCCGATCGGAATGCCAAGCGCCAGATATTCGGGGAGCAGATTGGCGAGCATCCGCCAAACGACGCTGACGGGTCCGCCGGCATCGACCACATATTGAAAGAGCCGCAGCATCTTGTCGAGGATGAGCAGCATCGCCGCCAGTATCAAAGTCCCGAGGAGCGGCACCGCGATGGAGCGGGCGAGGTAGCGGTCAATCAAGCCAACGTGGCGCAACTTTGGTCGTCCCAGCACCATGATTTGGCCGCAAAGGCAGCCGACATACGCTTAGCCATAGTTGTCACTGCCGAAGCTTCGGAGCGACACCTGCTTGTGGCGGTATAGCGGACTGGTCGGTGAATACATGTTGAAAACGGCCGAAGCGGCGGGAAGTGGGCAGGCGGACGGCGGCAATGCCGCCCGGGCGCGCGCCTGTACTTCCCCGCGAGCCCGTATCGCCTTGTTGTCGAACCCGAAATCGACCGGCAATCTGGCGCAGCTGCCGCGGATCCGGGCGTTTTGTGCCGAGCACCCCGACCTGTTCCACTACGAGGTCGAGCATGCCAGCCAGATCGGCCAGGCGCTCAAGACCATCGCGCAGGTGCGGCCCAAGCTGCTGGTCATCAACGGCGGCGACGGCACCGTCCAGGCGGCGCTGACCGAAATGCACAACGGCGGACATTTCGGCGCGCACTCGCCGCCGGTAGCGGTGCTGCCAAGCGGCAAGACCAACCTGATCGCGCTCGATCTCGGCGCCCGCGGCGACCCCATCGCAGCGCTCGAGCGGCTGATCGAAGCGGCGCGCGGCGATCTCAAACCGCACATCGTGGCACGCGAACTGATCGCCTTGCGCCGCGGACCGACCGAACTGGGGGGCGAAGACAAGCCGGTCATCGGCATGTTCCTGGGCGGCGCCGGCCTTGCCGACACCATGCTGTACTGCCGCAACAAGATCTACCCGCTCGGCCTGCCGAACGGGGTTGCGCATGTGATCACGGCCGTGGCGCTGCTCACCAAGACCTTTTTGCGTTTGAAAGCCAGTTTCCTGCCGCCCGATGCCAAGCCGCTGAACCTGTCCTTGCGCGGTGGGAACCGGCTGAGCGGGCGCTTCTCCTTGCTGGCGGTGACGACGCTGGAAAAGCTGCTGCTATCGAGCGACCTCGGGGCGAACCGGCAAGGCACGCTGAAGCTGCTGGCCATCGAGGAACGGCCGGGGTCGATGCTGGGCGCCATTTTCGCCAGTATCGGCGGCAAGCTCGGCCGGTCCAACGTGCGCGGGGTGCATTATGAGGAAGCCGAGCAGATCACGATCGAAAGCGACAGCAGCGATGTGATCCTCGACGGCGAGACGTTCCGCGCCGAAAGCGGGCGGCCCATTTTCCTCAGGCCGGCGCAGCCACTGTCGTTTGTCAAGCTCGCGGCGTAACGCGTACGCTTGATGACCGAGCTTCGCGAGCTCGTTGCCGAAGAGCTGAGCCTGCCCGTCGACCGGGGCGTTGCGGCGGTTGCTGGAGCGATCGCGGCCAGACACGGGGCGGCGAGCCGGGCAGTCCTGTTCTACGGGTCGTGCCTTCGCCAGCAACAGCTGGAAGGGCTGATGCTCGATTTTTACCTTATCGTGTCGGACTACCGAGAGGCCTATGCCAAGCGCTGGCTGGCGGCGGCCAACCGGCTCATCCCCCCCAACGTCTTCTACTTCGAGGCGGACGGCCTCGTGGCGAAATATGCGGTGCTGAGCGAGGCGGATTTCGCGCACGAATGCGGCCCGGAGGCGTGGACGGTATCGACGGCCGCGCGGTTTGCGCAGCCGTCGCGCCTGGTCTGGAGCGCCGACGCCGCGGCAGCCGAGCGAACGATCGACATCGTCAGCACCGCAGCGCCGACGCTGATGGAGTGGACGATACCCCATGCGGCGGATGTGAACGGATCGCGCCAGCTGTGGGCGCGCGCTTTCGAGCTCACTTTCGCTGCGGAACTTCGTGCCGAGCGGCTGTCCCGGTCGGCCACCATCGTGGAGGCAGACCCGGACCGATACGAGCGGGTCGGCGCAGCAGCGGTGGGGGAGATCGCGCACCCGCTCCGCAGCCGGGAGGAGGCCATACGCTGGTGGCGCCGCAAGCAACACCACGGCAAGCGCTACTCGATAGCGCGCCTTGCCAAGGCCAGCGCGACCTTTGCCGGCGGGGCGGACTACATCGCCTGGAAGATCAACCGCCACGCCGCTACCAGCATCGCGCTGAAGCCCTGGCAACGGCGCCACCCGCTGCTGGCCGCGATTACCCTTTTGCCGCGGCTGCTGAGGGGCGGGGTTGTTCGTTAGCGATGCGGGCGAGCGCGGACGACACTGCGCTGGCAAGAGCTCCGACGGTGAACGGCTTGCGCAGCAGCTCGTAGCCGCGCAGCTCGTCGCTCTCCCCTTCGCCGACGTAGCCGGTCACGAACAATACGGCGAAGTCGCGCTCGTAATTGGCCTTGAGATGGCGGATCAGCTCGGGGCCGGTCATTTCCGGCATGATCACGTCGCTGATCACCAGGTCGAACTCCTGCCCGGCGAACAGGGCGATCGCTTCGGCGCCGCCGGCGCAGGCGACCGGCTCATAGTCCAGGTCCTCCAGCGCTCCCACCGTCGCCGTGCGTACACGCGGGTCGTCCTCGACCAGTAGGATGCGGGCGCCGGGAACGTAAGCGTCGGCGTCGCTTGCGCGCTGCACCGCCGGATGCACTCGGACGGGCGCCGCGACTTCGGTGCGGGGCAAGTAGATGGAGACGGTGGTGCCCTTGCCGACTTCGCTCTCGATCCCGACTTCGCCCTCGGACTGGTGGGCAAAGCCAAAGATCTGGCTGAGGCCAAGTCCGGTGCCCTTGCCGACCGGCTTGGTCGTGAAGAAGGGCTCGAACGCGCGTTCCAGCACGTCGGGGGGCATCCCGCAGCCGGTGTCGGCCACGCTGATCTTCACATATTCGCCGGGCTGCACGTCGCCCACCTCATTGGCGGCCAGCCGGACGTTCTCTGCAGTGATGCGCATGGCGCCCTGGCCGTCCATCGCGTCGCGGGCGTTGACCGCCAGGTTGACGATGGCGTTCTCCAGTTGATGCGGGTCGACATAGGTCGGCCAGGTGTCGGGTGCGACCTCCACGTCGACCTTGATCCGCTCGCCGAGCGTCCGGTCGAGCAGGTCGGACATGCCCGCGATCAGGCCCCTGCTGTCGACGCGTTCGGGCAGCAACGGCTCCGAGCGGGCGAAGGACAACAAGCGCCGGGTCAGCGCGGCGGCTCGCGTGGCGCCCTCCATCGCATTCTGGAGGTGCATCAGCACTTCGCGCCGGGGGCCGTTGAGGCGGCGCTGCGCCAGGTCGACGCCGCCGACCACCACCGCCAGCATGTTGTTGAAGTCGTGCGCGATGCCGCCGGTCAGCTGCCCGACGGCTTCCATCTTCTGCACCTGGCGAAGCTGCGCCTCGGCGGCCTGGCGTTCCTCGGCTTCCTGCTTGAGCGCCTGGTTGGCTTCCCACAGCTCCTGCGTGCGGTCGCGGACCGCTTCTTCCAGCGCAAGCGCACGCTCCGCCTCGCTTTCCGCGTGCCGGCGCGCCGCCGCGTTCTGCCGAAGCGCCTGCACGGCGACCACGCCAAGGAACACCGCGCCCAGGCCGACAATGATGCCGAGCAGGCTAAGGTAGTCGGTCAACCGCTCGGCTTCCGCCGAGAACAGCTGGCTTTGCTCGATCCGCTCCCGCAGCGCCTCGCGCTCGCTGACGATGATCTCGTTGAGCTTGACGTCCAGCTTTCTGAGCGTGTCGGAACGGCCCGCCGCGTAGAAATAGCTGATGCCGTTCTGGTCGGCGCCGGCCACCGCCGCCCGTGCCGCAAGCGCAAGTTCCTCCCCGCGGGTCCGGTACAGCAGCTGCAGCTCGGCAACGCGGCGCTCCTGTTCGGTGTCGCCGCGGATCAGCCGCTTGAGCTGCTTGATCTGATAACCGGCAGTTTCCCAGTCGTTGGAATAGATGCCGCCGGTCTGCGGCTGCTCGTCCAGCACGAACCGGCCGAGCGCCGCCTCCGCGCGCGAGATATTGGCGCTGACATTCCGGACCACCAGGGCGACGTCATAGGCTTGGCGCTCGGCATTGAGCGCGCGCTCGCGGGCGTCGTTGGCATAAGCGACAAGGGTGATCAGCGCGAACAGGATCAGGGCCGCGAGCAAGCCGACGGCGGCCGCACCGCCGCGGCGCCAGTCGAAGCGCACGTCTTCCCCGTCCCTCATCATGAGCGCAATCTAGACGCGTTAACCATTTGGCGAAAGCCAAAGGTTCCCGAGGCGCTAATCAGGCTAAGGAGCCGGTTGCACGGCCCGCCGCAGCGAACATCCCAAGGATTTCGCCGACCTGCTCTTCGCTATGGAGCGCGCACAGCGAACAGCGCAGCAGCGTCATGCCGGCCGGCGTCGCCGGGGGGCGCGCGAGGTTGACGTACAAGCCTTCCTTCAGAAGCGCTTCCCACATCGCGGCGCCGGTCTGGAGGTCGGGCATGATCACCGCGATGATCGCCGATTGCGGCTCGTCTGTGCCGAGCTTGAAGCCGAGCTGGCGCAGGCCGGCGTGCAGGCGCTTGCTGTTCTCCCACAGATGAGCGCGCTTGTCTGCGGAGTTCATCAGCTTGCGGATGGACGTCGCGGCCGTGGCGACCACCGACGGCGGCAGCGAGGCGGTGAAGACGTACGGGCGGCAGACCAGGCGCAAAATCTCGAACTTGGGATGGTTGGAAACGCAAAAGCCGCCAACAGTGCCGACCGACTTGGAGAACGTGCCAATGATGAAGTCGACGTCGTCGATCACCCCCTGAGCTTCGGCGACGCCGCGGCCATTGTCGCCGATGAAGCCCATCGAATGCGCTTCGTCGACCAGCACCATGGCGCCGTTCTCCTTTGAGACGCGGACCATCTGCTGCAGCGGGGCGACGTCGCCCAGCATCGAATAGACGCCTTCGAGGATGACCAGCTTGCCGGCGCCCTCGGGGATGCGCTTGAGCCGCTTTTCGAGCGCCTCGACGTCGTTGTGGCGGAAGGGGACGACCTGCGCATTGCCGAGGGCGCAGCCGTCGTAGATCGAGGCATGGCTGTCGGCGTCGAGGATGATGTAATCCTCCTTGCCGGCGATCGTCGACATCAGGCCCAGATTGGCCTGGTAGCCGGTCGAGAAGACCATCGCGTATTTAGTGCCGTAGAACTCCTTCAGCGCCTCCTCGCATTCGCGGTGGCCCTGGTAGGTGCCGTTGAGGACGCGGCTGCCGGTGGTGCCCGAGCCGAACTCGTCGAGCGCCTGCTTGCCGGCCGCGATCACCTCCGGGTCGAAGGTCATCCCCATGTAGTTGTATGTGCCGAGGAGGATCGTCCGCTTGCCGTTGCAAATGGCGACT
>CADCVY010000016.1 GCA_902806275.1 uncultured Sphingomonas sp.
TCGGCGTCGCGCAGCAGGGCCGCCGCCTCCTTGAGCTCGTCCGTGCCCTTGAGATCCTCGGTGCCGATGTTGAGCATTTTCACGCGGGGCTTGCCGATGCCGATCACGGTGCGAGCATAGGCCGCGCCCATGACGGCGAACTGAACCAGGTTCTGCGCGTCACATTCTGTGTTGGCGCCAAGGTCGAGCATCACGCAGTCCTGCTCGCCCAGGGTCGGCAGCAGCGCGGCCAGCGCCGGCCGGTCGATCCCCGGCATGGTCCGCAGCGCCAGCTTCGACATCGCCATCATCGCGCCGGTGTTGCCCGCCGACAGCGCGGCGTCGGCATGGCCCTCCTTCACCGCATTGATGACCATGCCCATGGAGGTGGTGCGGGCGCGACGGATCGCCTGGCTCGGCTTTTCGCTGGCGCCGATCTGGTCGGGGGAGTGAAGCAGGGTAACGGCGGTGCCGAGGCCCTTGTGGCGGTCGACCTCGGCACGGACCTGCGGCTCGTCACCGACGATCAGGAAGTGGAGGTCGCGGTCCTTGCGGCGGGCCCGGGCAGCGCCGGCAACCATGGCTGCCGGTCCGCCGTCGCCGCCCATCGCGTCGATGGCGATCTGCGGGCCTCTGGTCATCGCGAGGCCTTTGCGGGCCTAGGCTTCGGTCGAAACGATCTCGCGGCCGTTGTAGTGGCCGCACGCCGAGCAAAGATTATGGGGCCGCTTGAGCTCACCGCAATTCGCGCATTCGTTGAACGCCATCGGCTTCAGCGCATGGTGGCTGCGGCGCATGTTGCGCTTGGACGGCGAAGTTTTTCTCTTGGGAACAGCCATGCGGCACCTTTGATATCAATAAAAATGGCGACGATCTTGCGCCTGTTTCCTGTGAGTTGCCCCACGGCGGCGGCCGGATCGTCGCGAACCGCGGCTCCTATAGCGAAAGCACCGCCGAGCGCAAGGCTCAGGCGGCGGCGAGCGCGGCGTCGCTGACCAGCGGATTGGTCCGGCGCTCGTGACCGAAGGTGGACATTTGGCCGTGACCGGGGATGAAGGCGGTGTCGTCGCCCATCGGCCACAGCCGTTCGGTGATCGAGCGGATCAGGTCCTGGAGATTGCCGCGCGGGAAGTCCCAGCGCCCGACCGAGCCCTGGAACAGCACGTCCCCGACCAGCGCCAGCTTCGAGGCGGGATGGTGGAAGACCACGTGGCCGGGCGTGTGGCCCGGGCAATGGCGGACGTCGAACGCCAGGTCGCCGACGGTAACCTGGGCGCCGTCCCCGAGCCAGCGCGACGGCTCGAACGATTGGCCGAAAACGCCGTAGTCGCGGCCCGCCTCCTCCAGCTGCTCGATCCAGAAGCGGTCCTCCTGGTGCGGACCCTCGATCGGCACCCCAAGTTCGTCGGCGAAGATGCCGGCCGAGCCGGCGTGATCGATGTGGCCGTGAGTGAGCAGGATCTTCTCGACGGTTACGCCGGTCTGCCGGACCGCGTCGCGGAGCCGCGGCAGGTCGCCGCCGGGGTCGACGAAAGCCGCGCGCATGGTCGCGGTGCACCACAGCAAGGTGCAATTCTGCTGCAGCGGAGTCACCGGAATGATCGCCGCACGCAATGGCGGGTTGCCGGGCGCTGGTTCGCTCATTTCATGGCTGGTAGTGCGGCCATCGAGGCGGGCTCGGCCTCCATCGCCGCGGCGGTGCGCTCGGCGCCGCGAAGGGCCCGAAGCACGTTGCCACCGGCGAGCTTGGCGAGGTTCGCATCGCTCCATCCGCGGCGGATCAGCTCGGCGAGCAGCAGCGGGTAGCCGTCGGCGCTGTCCAGCCCCTCGACGCCGTAGGGGATGCCGTCGAGATCGGCGCCGATGCCGACATGGTCGTGGCCGGCGATTCGAGCGGCATGCTCGACGTGGTCGGCGACCGCGGCGACGTTGACCGGCGGGCGAGCGTTCGCGGTCTCCCAAGCCTTCAGCCCCGCTTCGACCTCCGCCTTGCTATAGGGGAAGCGCGCCTTGAGTCGCGCTTCCTCGCCGAGGCGGTTCTGCGCCCAGGTCCAGACCTTGGGGTCGAGGAAGCCGGGCACGAACGTCAGCATCAGGACGCCGCCATTGGCGGGCAGCAGCCGCAGGACGTCGTCGGAGACGTTACGCGGATGCGGGTTGAGCGCGAACACGTCCGAGTGCGAGAAGATGACCGGCGCCCGGCTGGCGGCGATCGCGTCACGCATGGTTGCCGCGGACACATGGCTGAGGTCGACCAGCATGCCGAGCCGGTTCATCTCCTTGACCACCTCGAGCCCGAACGGGCTCAGGCCATCGTGTTTCGGCTCGTCGGTGCCGGCGTCGGCCCAGACGGTGGTCTGGTTGTGGGTCAGCGTCATGTACCGCGCGCCAAGGCTGTAGAACTGGCGCAGCGCCGCGAGCGACCCGCCGATCTGGTTGCCGCCCTCGATCCCCAACATGGAGCCGATGCGGCCCGCCCGATGCACGCGCACCATCTCGTCAGCCGTGCGGGCGAAGGTCAAATGTTGCGGGTAGGCGGCGATCAGCCGGTGCGCGGTGTCGATCTGCTCGATCGTGGTCCGCACCGCCTCGTCGCCGGTGATGGTGCCGTTGATGTAGACCGACCAGAACTGTCCGCCGACCCGGCCGGCGCGCAGCCGCGCCATGTCGGTCATCATCGGGGGATCGCGGCGGTCGCTGCCGCTTTCGAGCCCCTCGACGCGGCTGCCATGGTTCTCGCGCAGCTCCCACGGCACGTCGTTGTGGCCGTCGATCAGCGGCGTGCGCTTGAGGATGCGGTCGATGCGCGCTTGCACCTTGGGGCTGATGGGTTGGGCCACTGCACTGGTGCTCAGTGCTGCGGCGGCGAGCGCGAAGGTCAGATGTCGGATTGTCATGGGCCGGGGTTTACGAACAGCCGGACGACGGCGCAATCGGCAGGGCTTGTGCAATGCCATGCGAGCCGCGATGGTCGGGAGAATGCAGCGTCCCCGCGATCTCGAAGAAGTGATGCGTTTCGATCCCGAAGAGGGCATCGCCGACCTCGACCAGCATCTCGACCGGCTGCGGGACGCGGCTGCCGCACAGGGCTTCAAGTTCGACCGCCACGATGCCCGCAACGAGCTCCAGGCGGCGACCTTCGGCAAGCGGCGTCCGGCAACCGCGCGGCTGCTGCTGTCGCCCACCGGCGCGATGGCGATCGAGGTGACTGTCGCCTAGGCGGCGAGCGGGAAGCGCAGCAGCCGGTCCGAGACGGGCACAAGCGCGGCCGCGCCGTTGCCGACATTGCCGAGGATCTCCGGATGGTGCGCATCGAGGCCGCCGGTCAGCGAGCCGAAGGCCGGGAAGATCAGCTTGGTCGGGGAGGCGACGAAGCAGCGGCGCGAGACGTTGCGGCCCTTGAGGTGCAGCCGAAGCTTGGGGTGGAAGTGGCCGGACATCTCCGGCCGCGGTTCGTCGCGCACCGCCTCGTGCCGGAGAACGATGCCGCAGATCGCGACCTCCTCGGCCAGGCGCCCACCGCAGTGGCCGGCGAAGCCCGGGTCATGGTTGCCGACGATCCAGGTCCAGTCCAGGCGGCTGGTCAGACTGATCAGCAACTCGCGCGCTTCTGCCGGTAGGCGATCGCAGCCGAAGCGGTCGTGGAAGCTGTCACCGAGGCAGAAGAGGCGTGTGGCGCCGGTGCGTTCGACCTGTGCCTGCAGGGCGGTGAGGGTCGCATGCGAATCATAGGGCGGCAGGAACTGGCCGATCCGCGCGAACCAGCTCGCCTTTTCGAGGTGCAGGTCGGCGACCAGCAGCGCCCGCTGCTCCGGCCAGAACAGCGCGCCGTCAACGGTCGCGAAGAATGTTTCGCCTGCGAACGAAAAGGGAACCATCAGCCGTCATTGCGACGCTATCGGCGGCAACGCAAGCGCCTTAGAGCTCGAGGCTGAGCACGTGTTCGCGGAGTGCTCGCGCGTCGTGGAGGGCGTTATGGGGGACCCGGCTGTTGGCCGCCGTGCTGAAGCCCGCCAGCCGCTGGAAGCGGAAGGTGAGTGACGGCACATCGACGATATCGCCCGAGCCGATCAGCAGCAGCTGGCAGAATTGTGCGATATCTTCGGGCCAGTCCGCCACGATCAGCGGCTCGGGATCATGCGCCAGATAATGCGCAACGGTGTGCGCGGCATCGACCCGGCTCATCCGCGGGCCGCGTAGGGGCTCCGGCACCATATCGAAGTAGGGAACTACGTGGCGGTCGACCCACGCTTCGTGCTCGCCGTCGAACGCCAGCGTCAGGTACAGCTCTTCCCCGTGCTCGGGCACCAGCGCCAGGGACAGCAGCGCGCCGCCCCAGCCGTTGAACTCGGTATCGAGAAAGTATCTCAGCGGGGCGCGACCAGCGAACAATCGTCCGCCGGAAGCTGACGACCGCGGCGGCACCTTTGCTCCAGCAAGCGCAGCTGACGGCCGCGTTCTTCCTCGGCCTTGCGGATTTCGCGCCCGCGCTTCTGGTCGGCTTCGGCCTGGCTGGTGGTCGCGGCATCGACGCCCGCCGAGACCGCTTTCACCGGCAGGGTGACGACATCGACCGCGGTGCTGGCGATGGTGCCGATGGCGCAGCCGCCCAGCGGCAGGACGGCGGCGATGAGCAGGAGGAATCGCATCGCCCGAGCCTAGACGGTCATCGCCGCCCCGGCGAGCGCTTCGGCCTGTACCAGCAAAGTTTCGTCCGCATCCGAGCCCTGGGGCATAGCTTCGCGGCCGATGATCACCATCAAGGGAATGGCCAGCGGCGTCACGCGCTCGACCTCCACATGAAGCATGGTCGCGGCGGCGCGATCGACCAGCCGCACCAGCCGCCCGAGCTCGGTCATCCTCTGGCGCGCATCCTCCCAGGCCGCCCGCAGCAGCAGGTGCTGCGGCTCGTAGCGGCGCAGCACGTCGTAGATTAGGTCCGTCGAGAAGCTGACCTGCTTGCCCGATTTCTTCTTGCCTGGGTGGTGGCGCTCGACGAGGCCGCCGATCACCGCCACTTCGCGAAACGCATTCTTGAGCAGCATCGAGTTCTCGACCCAGTCGACGAACTCGCGTTCCAGGATGTCGGGCGAGAACAAAGGCCGCGGATCGCCGATCGGCTCCAGCCCGTAGCAGGCCAGGCCGTAATCGTTGGCGACGTAGCCGAGCGGCTTCAGCCCCGCGGTCTCCATCCGCCGCGTGATCAGCATCCCCAGCGACTGGTGCGCGTTCCAGCCTTCGAAACTGTAGCAGACCATGTAGTGGCGGCCCTCGTGCGGGAAGGTCTCGACCAGCAGCTGGTGCGGCTCGGGCAGCACCGACCGCTCGCTCTGCACCTCCAGCCAGTCACGGACGTCGTCGGGGAAGCGGTGCCAGTCGTTACGGTCGGCGAGCATCTGCCGGACGCGGTTCGCGAGGTGGGTCGTCATGCTCATCCGCTGCCCGCCATAGGTGACCAGCCGCGCGTCCTTGGTAGACGCGCGGACGATCACGTCCGTGTCCTTGAACTGCTCGACTTCGAGCGCGAGGCCGGAGAAGTAGAAGTGATCGCCGGGCGACAAGGTCGAGGCATAGCCCTCCTCGATGGTGCCGAGCTTGCGGCCGTTGCGGAACCGGACGGTGAGCAGCGGCTGCTCGACGATCACGCCGGCATTTAGCCGGTGCTGCTGGGCGATCACCGGGCGCGAGATGCGCCAGACGCCGCCCGCCTCCGGCACCAGGCGGCGGAAGCGGTCGTAGGCTTTGAGCGCGTAACCGCCGGTGGCGATGAAGTTCAGCACCTCGTCAAAGGTCTCGTCCTTGAGCCCGGCGTAGGGCGCGGCCGAGCGGACCTCGGCGAGCAGGTCGTCCTGATGGAACGGGCCGGCGCAGGCCACGGCGAGGATGTGCTGCGCGAGCACGTCGAGCGTGCCGGCGCGAAAGCTTTCGGGATCGAGCTCGCCCGCGTCGATGGCGTCCAGCGCCGCCACCGCTTCCAGATATTCGAAGCGATTGCCCGGCACGATCGAGCCCTGGCTGGCTTCGTCGAGCCGGTGGTTGGCGCGGCCGATCCGCTGCAGCAGCCGCGAGCTGCCCTTGGGCGCGCCCATCTGCACGACCAGCTCGACGTCGCCCCAGTCGATGCCGAGATCGAGGCTCGAGGTGCAGACCAGCCCGCGCAGCTTGCCCGCCGCCATCGCCGCCTCGACCTTGCGCCGGGCCTCCCGCGCCAGGCTGCCGTGGTGAATGCCGATCGGCAGCGATGCGTCGTTCACCGCCCAGAGGTCCTGGAAGATCAGCTCGGCAAGGCTGCGCGTGTTGCAGAAGACGAGGCTCGTCTTGTGCTGCGCAATCAGCCCCATGACCTCGCGGGCGGCGTGCCGACCGCTATGCCCGCCCCACGGGATCTTGCCTTCGGGGATGAGGATCGACAGCTCTGGCTCAGCGCCCGGATCGCCGACGATCAGGTCGACTGCCTCAATGTCTCCGTCCGGTGCCAGCCAGGCGCGATAGGCGTCGGGATCGCTGATGGTCGCCGACAGCCCAACCCGCCGCAGCCCTGGGGCGAGTGTGCCTAGCCGCGACACAGCGAGCGCCAGCAGGTCGCCGCGCTTGTCCTTGGCAAAGCCGTGCAGCTCATCGATGACGATAGTCCGGAGACCCGCGAACATCTGTGCCGACTCCCCATAGCTGAGCAGGAGGCTGAGCGATTCGGGCGTCGTTAGCAGCACCTGGGGCGGCCGCACCCGCTGGCGCGCCTTGCGGTCGGAGGGCGTGTCGCCGGTCCGGGTCTCGACCCGGATCGGCAGGCCCATCTCGTCGATCGGGCCTATGAGGTTGCGCTGCACGTCGACGGCGAGCGCTTTGAGGGGCGACACGTACAGCGTGTGCAGCCCTTCGCGGGGCTGCTCGCCAAGTTCGCAGATCGTCGGCAGGAATCCCGCCAGCGTCTTGCCGGCCCCGGTCGCCGCCACAAGTACCGCGCTCCGTCCCGCCCGCGCCAGTTCCAGCATCTCCCGCTGGTGCCGCCGCGGTTGCCAGCCTTTGGCTTCGAACCAGCCGGCCACGACCGGCGGCAGGTCAGCCCCGATCAGAGTTTGTCGGTTCCGTCACGCCGCCTTTGCTCTTCCTCGCGGTAGAGGTCGCGCGTGCCCTGCTCCGCCCGCTGGTTCTCGGCGCTGTTGCGCTTCGAGCGCGTGCGCATCACCAGCCAGATCAGCACCACCAGCATCAATGCTGGGCCCAGGATGTCCACGATGCCCCATTGGGTCTCGTCCATTTGCTTGCCTCCTTGTGGCGCGGGAACTCGCGCTCGTTCCGGCTAGTATAGCTCGCAATGGCGCGATTGGGTTCCTGGATCGAGTCCCACCCCGAGGGGATCTACGTGCGCCCGGCGGACGCGTGGATCGACCCGTCGGAGCCCAAGGAGCGCGCCTGGGTGACGCACGGCCACGCCGACCACGCTCGCGGCGGGCACGGCAAGGTGCTGACGACAACCGAAACGCTGGCGATCATGGAATGCCGCTACGGCCCACAACCGGGCGGGCAGACTATGGCCTACGGCGATTGGCTCAAGGTCGACGGCGTCGGCGTCAGCTTCGTGCCCGCCGGCCATGTGCTCGGCAGCGCGCAGATCGTGCTGGAGCATGGCGGCGAGCGGGTGGTGGTGTCGGGCGACTACAAGCGCCGCGCCGACCCGACCTGCCCGCCGTTCGTGCCGGTGCCGTGCGACATCTTCATCACGGAGGCGACGTTCGGCCTGCCAGTGTTCCGCCACCCCGACACCGGCAGCGAGATCGACCGGCTGCTCCATCGGCTGCACTCCGACCCGAGCCGCTGCGTGCTGGTCGGCGCCTATGCGCTCGGCAAGGCCCAGCGGATCATCACCGAACTGCGCAACCGCGGGCACAACGCGCCGATCTACTACCACGGCGCGATCGAGCGGCTGAACCAGCTTTACGAGAGTTTCGGCATTGCGCTCGGCGAACTCCGCCACACCGGCGATGCCAAGAAGCAGGACATGGCCGGCCATGTCGTCATCGCTCCGCCCGGCCAGCTCAACGACCGCTGGTCGCGGCGGCTGCCCGATCCGGTCACCGCAATGGCGTCCGGCTGGATGCGCATCCGCCAGCGCGCCCGCCAGCGCAACGTCGAGCTGCCGCTGATCGTCTCCGACCACGCCGACTGGGACGAACTCACCGCCACCATCCGCGAAGTCGCCCCGTCGGAAGTCTGGATCACCCACGGCCGCGAGGATGCGCTGAAACACTGGTGCATGACCCACCAGATCAAGGCGCGCGAGCTCAACCTGATCGGCTATGAGGACGAAGATGACTGAGCGCTTCGCTTTGGCCTGCGGTTTGTGGCTGCTGCCGCTGTTGGCGTCATGCGGCGGTACTGACTCGGCGGCAGACGACACCGTCACGGCGACACTGCCGGCCGCAGAAGGATCGGTGCAACCGCCGTCGGACCGAGGCGGATCAGCCAAGACGCGGACGATCCCGGCCCCGATCGCCGCCAGCACTTACACATCACTCGAGCCGGCCGCGTGCAAACTCATCGAGGAAAACAGCGAAGAAGGCGGCTACTCGCGCCGCCGTTGCCCTGGAGTTGCCGGCTACCGGCTGGAGACGAGCGAAAGCGACCTTCGCCAGAATGTGGTCGTGATCGCTCCCGATGGTCGTCGCTCCGAGCTCGACTTGTCAGGCCTGGTTGCGAAGGGTGCGTTCAACCGGCTGGGAAAGGCCGCGGAGTGGCGTGGCGACTCACCGGCGGGACCAACATCGCTGATTTTCCGGCTCCACGTGGCGGCCTATCCTGAAGCCCGGCGGCCCGACGTCGGCAAGCTGGTGGTCGCGCGGCTCGTGCCGTCCGCCTGCATCGCTGCAATCGTCCCGCCCGGCCCGGGTCAGAACGACAAAGCGCGGGCAATTGCCGAAGGCAAGCTGCCCAACTGCATGGGCGAGTGACCCGCAGCTCGGCTAGGATCCTCCAGTCATGCGCCTGCGCTTAGTGCGCCGCCTCGGTCCGCGTCACCGCTGAGTTCGCCAGTTGGTCATCGATCTGCTCGACGAGCCGCTTCAGCCCAGCGTCGTCCTTCGCTTCGGCCCGGGCCACCAGCACGTCCTGGGTGTTGGACGCACGCAGCAGCCACCAGCCGTCGGGCGTGTTGACGCGCACCCCGTCCGTGGCGTCCACCGCTGCACCGTCGCCGGAGAGCCGCTCGCGCACTTCCTCGATGATCGCGAACTTGCGCGGCTCGTCGACCGGAAAGCGTAGCTCCGGCGTCGCCGTCGTCTGCGGCATGGCGTCCATGATCTCGGTCAGGCTCTGGCCGCTGGCGTGGACCGCCTCGATCAGGCGAACCGCCGCGTAGAGCGCGTCGTCGAACCCGTACCAGCGGTGCTTGAAGAAGATATGGCCGCTCATCTCTCCGGCGAGCGGGGCCTCGGTTTCCTTCATCTTCGACTTGATCAGGCTGTGTCCGGTCTTCCACATCAGGGGCGTGCCGCCGAGCCGGGCGATGCCGTCGAACAGCACCTGACTGGCCTTGACGTCGGCGATGATGGTGGCGCCGGGCTGTTCCTTGAGCACGGGCCCCGCGAGGATCAGCAGCAGCTGGTCGCCCCAGATCACCCGGCCGCGGCTGTCGACCGCGCCGATGCGGTCGCCGTCGCCGTCGAAGGCGATGCCGAAGTCGAGTTGCTTGTCCGCGACTAGCCGCTTGAGGTCGGCGAGATTGGCCTCGACCGTCGGGTCGGGGTGGTGGTTGGGGAAGCGGCCGTCGACCTCGGTGTAGATGGTGTGGTGCTGGCCCGGGAGCCGCTGCACCAACTGGTCGAGGATCGGCCCCGCGGCGCCGTTGCCGGCATCCCAGCCGACGCGGAACTCGCCGCCGGCGAAATCCTCGACCAGCCGGTCGACGTAGGCGGCGCGCACGTCCACGTCCTCGACCCGGCCATGACCATCGACCCATTCGCCGGCGGCGCAGCGCGCTCCGAGCGCCTGGATCTCCGCACCGAATACCGAGCGGCCCTTCAGCAGCATCTTGAAGCCGTTGTAGTCGGCCGGGTTGTGGCTGCCGGTCACCTGAATGCCGCCGTCGACGTCGAGGTAGTAGGTGGCGAAATAGAGCATCGGGCTGGGGCCCTGGCCGATCATCACCGCGTCGACGCCGCTGTCGTTGAGCCCGCGCACCAGCTGCGCCTCCAGCATGCCCGAGTGGGTGCGCCCGTCGCGGCCGACGGCGATCCGTCTAGCGCCCTCGGCATGGGCAACGGCGCCGTAGCCGCGGCCGAGCGCATAAGCGTCGGCCTCGGTAAGCGTGTCGCCGACGATGCCGCGGATGTCGTATTCGCGGAGAATGGTGGGGTGGAATGTGTGGGTCATGGCGTCCTTCGAGATGGGCCTTCGGCACGCCGCTGGCGCGGCTGCTCAGTCCCTCCTC
Source organism: uncultured Sphingomonas sp. (assembly GCA_902806275.1). GTDB lineage: Bacteria > Pseudomonadota > Alphaproteobacteria > Sphingomonadales > Sphingomonadaceae > Sphingomicrobium. Next base: position 10,406 of record CADCVY010000016.1, read on the forward strand.
AGGATGAGCGGGTCAAGGAAATCCGCTCATGCCGAGGAGCCGTTGAGCTTGTCGAAACGGCGTCTCGAAGCAGCAGTTCCTCAGGCGACCTTTTGCTCGGCCTCATCTGCGCCCGGAATCCCCAGACCCGCGATCATCTCCCGCAGTTCCTGCCGCGCGGTGATGTGGGCGATGCCAACCTCGCCGAGCTGCTGCAGGTCGAGCAGGGTGAGGCCCTTTGGGAACAGCTCGCGGTAGATGACGCGCTCGCCGAGCCCGGGAATGACGCGGAAGCCGACCCGCCGAGCAAGTTCGTCGAGCGCGGCACCGACTCGCCGGAGGTTGTGCGAATCGATGTGCTGCAGGCGGTTCCTGAGCACGACCCAATCGACGCTCTTGCCGGTGTGCTTGGCGCGCTGGGTGCGGCTGTTCCAGATCAACTCTGCATAGAAGCTCGGTTTGGTGATCTTGTAGTTCTCCGGGTGGACCTGTCCGATCAGGTCGAGGTCGACGAAGCTGTCGTTCATCGGGGTCACAAGCGTATCGGCACGCAGGATCGCCGACCGGGCAATCGCGTCGTCGCGCCCCGGCGTGTCGATGACGATGACGTCGGCATGCTGCGCCAGCCGGTCGATGGCCCCGGCGAGCGCCTCTTCCGTCTGGTCCTGCAGCACCTCGAAGGCGGCCTGCGGCAGGCTCTTGTCGAGCCGGCGCATGGTTGCCGCGCGGTTCTCGAAATACCGGGTCATGGTGCGCTGGCGGCTGTCGAGGTCGAGCGCGCCGACGCGGTGACCCGACGCCGCAAGCGCGACGGCGGTATGGACGGCCGTCGTCGACTTGCCGGTGCCGCCCTTTTCGTTGGCAAAGACGATGAAATGCGGCTGGCCCATGCTTGATCTTTCCCCCGTCGGCAGCAAAGCGCGGCACTGGACAAAGTGTATAAGAGGCTCAGGCGCGGTGCAAATCGTTCGTACCGGTGAAGAATTGTCGCAAGCTCTTGTCCAGCTGAGGCAATCCGGCACGGTGGCACTGGTGCCGACCATGGGGGCGCTCCACCGCGGCCACTTGGAACTCATCGACCAAGCCCGCCGGCGGGCCCGTCACGTCGTTGCCAGCATCTTCGTCAACCCCTTGCAGTTCGGCCAGGGCGAGGACTTCGCCCGCTACCCGCGGCAGGAGCGGCTGGACTATCAAATGTTAAAGGCCGCGCAGGTGGCGCTCACCTGGGTGCCACAGGTCGAGCACGTCTATCCCGAAGGGTTCGCCACAACGGTCAGGGTCGCGGGAGTGTCGGAGCGTTGGGAGGGCGAGGCTCGGCCCGGCCATTTCGACGGCGTCGCTACCGCAGTCGCCAAGCTGTTGCTGGCCGTTCGCCCCGACATGGCCATATTCGGCGAAAAAGATTTCCAGCAGCTTGCAGTCATCCGCCGGATGGTCGCGGACCTCAACTTGCCGGTGGAGGTCGTCGGCGTGCCGACGGTGCGGGAGGAGGACGGCCTCGCCTTGTCGTCCCGCAACGCATACTTATCTGCCGATGAGCGCCAACGCGCCCTGGCGTTGCCGCGGGCGCTGGAGGTTGCGCGCGACGCGATCGTCAGCGGTGCGCCGGTCGCTGCCACTCTCGCCCAGGCACGCGATCGTCTCGCCCACTCCGATTTCGCGAAAGTCGACTATCTTGCTCTGGTCGACGCCCATACCCTGGAACCGCTGGACCAGCCTGCCGGAGACATGCGCCTGATTGCCGCGGCGCAGATCGGCTCGACCCGCCTGATCGACAATCTGCCGCTCTGATTTCCTCCCCAGCTTTTGCTGGGGAGGGGGGACCAGCGCAGCTGGTGGAGGGGTTCTCGGTTGCGGCAAGGAACCCCTCCACCGCCTGCGGCGGTCCCCCTCCCCGCGAAAACGCGAGGAGGATAGAAGCGGCGTTAACCATTTCTTTTCCTTCCACCGCCGATGTTGGCCCCAACGAGGGAAGGGGAGTGACATGGGGGCAATCAGCCAAAAGGGCGCGGAGTTCTTGATCCGCAGCCGCATCGCCGACGCCGAAGGTGGCGACGTCGATGCTTTGATGGAACTTGGGATCAGCTATTCGACGGGACAGAGCGGCACCGCCGTCGACCTCATCGAAGCGCACAAATGGTTCAACCTCGCAGCCCTGTCCGGCTGCGCGCGGGGTCAGGAATGCCGTGCCGAAATCTCCGTCGAGATGACAGCGCGCGAGATTTCCGAAGCCCAGCGCCAGGCCCGCGCGTGGCTCGGCAGCACCGGCTATCAGCGCCGCGCGGCCTAGCAGCTAACGCACCAGCACCGTCACCGCGCGTGAGTTCGCGGCGCCTGCGGCGCGTTCCTTGCCGTAGCTGACGGTGGTCAACTGTCCCGCCGGAACGCCGAGCAGGATCAAAAACTGCCGCACCGCTTCTGCCCGCCTGGCGCCGACGGCAAGCGCGTGATCGCGCGTGTCGGCTGGGTCTGCATGCCCTTCGATCTGCACGACCATCTCCGAATGCCGCATTAGCCATTGCGCCTGCGCTGCCAGCGTGGCGCGGGTCGGAGCGCTGAGCAGGCCGCTGTCGCCGCCGAAATAAACGGTGTCGCTGCCCGCCCGCAGACGGAAATCGGCGCGCAGCGCGTCGATGCCGACCACCACCGGTTGCTGCGGCCTGCCGCGGGTCGCCGGTATGACTCGCTGAACGATGGTGGGCACGCGCAGCTGTGCGAAGCTGGCGCTTGGGGCCATGCCGGCGATCACGGCTACCATGATCATCAGCCGCCGCATCAATCGCGCGCTCCCGACCAGTCGGGGTCACCGGCATCCTGCGGGACGGTCACCTTGCGCGGTTGTCCGCCGTTGACGCCGACGCGGTAGATGCTGCTGCGGCCGAAGCCTTCACCCCTCTGGAACAGCAGTTCCCGGCTGCTGACGGCCCAGCTTGGCCCTTCGTCACGGGGGCCGGAGGTCAGGATCTGCAAGTCGCTGCCGTCCACCTTCATGACCCCGACCCGCAGCCCGTCCGAGCCGCGGCGGACAAAGGCGACGCGCTCGCCGTCCGGGCTCCATTCCGGCGCGGCGTACCAGCCGCCGCCGAAGGTGATGCGGCGCTGGTCGGAGCCGTTGGCGTTCATGATGTACAGCTGCTGGAACCCGGAGCGGTCGCTTTCGAACAGGATCCGCGATCCGTCGGGCGAGAAGCTGGCCGACGTGTCGATGCCCGGCGCACTGGTCAGGCGCTGCGGAAATCCGCCGGTCGCGTTCACCACGTAGATGTCGGTATTGCCGGCCTGGGTCATGGAGAACAGGATGCGGCTGCCGTCCGGCGAGTAGCGCGGCGAGAAGCTGATGGCGTCGCCAGGCACCAGCGGCCGCTGGTCGTTGGACGCGAGGTCCATCACCCGGACGTTCGGCTTGCCGCCCGTGAAGCTGACGAAAGCGAGGCGTTCGCCGTTAGGCGACAAGCGCGGCGTCAGCACCAAAGTGTCGCCGGTGGTCACATAATCGTGGTTGAGCCCATCGCCGTCCATCACCGCCACCCGCGCAACCTGGGCCGTGCCCAGGCCGGTCTTGGCGACATAAGCGATGCGGGTGTCGAAGATGCCCGGGGCGCCGGTCAGGCTCTGATAGGCAAGGCCCGAGCATTTATGGGCTGCCCGGCGCCATTCGCCGGCGGGGACGACGAAGCCGGTGCGGCCGAGTTCGCGGCCTTTCTCGACATCGTAGACATAGCAGCCGACGGCCAACCGCCCGTCGGGGCGCGCCTGGACGAAGCCGGTCAGCAGCGCTTTGGCGCCCTTGGCGCGCCAGCGTGAGTGGGTCGGCGCGGTGACCTCGGGATATGAATAGAAGTCCTTCTGGTCGGGGCTCAGCGCCATCACGTCAGCCGCCGACTGCAGGTCGCTGGCGATCAGCTGCGTCGCCTGCCACGCCAGGCTGAGCGTGCTTCCGGCGCTGGTCTCCTTGTCCTCAGGGGTGGCGAGCGGCGGGACGGCGATCACCGGCACCGTATGCTGAGCGGCGAGGGGCGCAGCGAACATCGCGGCGACGATCAAGGCTGTCATCCTCAACTTCATCACGCTTGCTGTCCGATTCCCCTGAATTTCTCGACCCATTGCTTGGGCTGCCGTTGCGGCCGGCCCGAGGGGTCGAGAAATGCGGCCGTCACCTTGCCGTCGGTCAGCATTTCCTCGCCCCGCATGACTCGCTGCTGAATCAGCACGGAAACGCCGCGCACTTCCTCGACTTTGCTGACCACCACGAGGTCGTCGCCCAGCCGCGCCGGGCGCAGGTAGCGGATCTGGACCTCGGCTACCGCATAGGCGCCCTTGCCCTCATGATGGGCCGCGACCTGGTCGACGCCCGCCGCCCGGATCATGTCGGAGCGGGCCCGCTCCATGAACTTCAGGTAATTAGCGTAATAGACGATCCCCGCGGTGTCGGTGTCCTCGAAATAGATCGTCAGCGCGAAATGGTGCTCGGGCCCGACGAAGCCGCCGCGATAGGGCCTGTCCAAGTCCGCGCTCATCGTCTCGCGGCCGCTTCGACGTGCCTGACGAGGTCGCCTTGAGCGACCGCCATGTCTGCCACGTGCATGCCCCATCCGGGCAGGAACATGCCGAACAGCCCGACCTCCCCGCCGACGCGATCGGTGCGCTTGTCGCGCGGGTCGGCATTGGTGCGGATGGAAAGGTAGCCTCGCGGACCCTGATTGACGCAGCGACCGGAGACCAGCCCTTCGGTTCGGACATAGGCGGTGGGCGGCGGCCCTTCGCTCGACCAGCGGATCGGCCCGCCGGGCACCGGCAGGCGGGAGCGCGTGTACCAATAGCTGTCGAGGGCTTCCCAGCCTCGCGAACCCGGGCGTGCCGGGTTGACGCAGCCGACGGTCATGCCGGGCTGCGCGGCATAGCCGAAGATCGCCCCCACGGGCGGCGGATTGTTCTCGCGGAAGCTCACCCAGCTCATGGCGCAGCCGCTCTCGCCAGGGCGGCTGCACAACGGCGTGCGCTTGAACGTCCCGCCGACCAGCCGGCCTTGCGGCACGAGCAGGTTGAACCCCGGCAGGATCGCCAGCTTCATTCGGCGGGCAACTGCCGGCCTGGTCTCGATCTCCTCGGCGATCAGCTGCTGCAGCATGAGGCTGCCCTGGCTGTGGCCGATCAGCACGAATGGCCGGCCGCCGTTGCGGTCCGCGAGGTAATTGCGCCAGGCGTTGCGAACATCCGCATAGGCAATGCGGCCCGCCACGCTGATGTCAGTTCCGATCGCATAAGCGGCGACGGAGGAGACCGTCATCTGCCGGTACATCGGCGCGAACGGCCTGCACACGGACGCGAAGCGCGCGAACAAGTGCTGGGCCGATGACAGTTCCTCGCCCCCGGCGATCAGGTCGCTGTTGAGGCCGCGGTCGTTGGAGACGGTCGGATAGACGAAGAAGCAGTCGATCGTCGCGTTGCGGGCGACGCTGCTGCGGCCGACCGAGCCGTAGCCGTTCGGGTTCAGCGCCGCCGTCGGCAGCGGCGTCGAGCAGGGGTCGGCGCGGCCCGGCAGGCACAGCCACTTCGCCGCCTGCGCATAGTTCGGCGCGGCCGGACGCGCCGGGCCCTGGGCCGCGGCAGGGGCCTCCAAGCTGAGCGCTGCTCCGGCAACCATCACCAAGTACCGCATCATTTCTGAGACGCTCCACCGTCGAACAATCCGGCCTGCCCCCCTAGCGGTTGCGGCAGCCCGAGATGGGCGTAGCCGCGGCCGTTGAGGCAGCGTCCCCGTGCCGTCCGGGCGATGAGGCCGAGCTGAATGAGGTAGGGTTCGATGACGTCCTCGATCGTGTCGCGCGGCTCGCTGAGGCCGGCGGCGAGCGTCTCCACGCCGACCGGGCCGCCGCCGTACAGGTCGGCGATCATCTGGAGGTAGCGGCGGTCCATCGCGTCGAGGCCCAAGCTGTCGATCTCCAGGCGGGACAGGGCGCGGTCGGCGGCCTCGGCGCCGATCGCTTCGGAACCGGAGGCATGGGCGAAGTCGCGCACGCGGCGGAGCAGCCGCCCGGCGATGCGCGGCGTCCCCCGCGACCGCCGCGCGATTTCGCGGGCGCCATCCTCCGTCAGCTCCGCGGCGAGCAGCCGGGCGGCACGGCGGACCACCTGCTCGAGCTCCTCGACGGTGTAGAAGTTCAGGCGCACCGGAATGCCGAAACGGTCGCGCAGCGGCGTCGTCAGCAGCCCTTGGCGCGTGGTCGCGCCGACCAGGGTGAAGCGCGGCAGGTCGATCCGCACCGATCGCGCGGACGGCCCTTCGCCGATCATGAGGTCGAGCGCACGATCCTCCATTGCCGGATAAAGCACCTCTTCGACCGCAGGGTTGAGGCGGTGGATCTCGTCGATGAACAGGAGGTCGCCGTCCTCGAGATTGGTCAGCAGCGCGGCCAGATCACCCGACTTGGCGATCACCGGCCCGGAGGTGGCGCGGAAGCCGACCCCCATCTCCCTGGCAAGGATTGCCGCCAGCGTGGTCTTGCCCAGCCCGGGCGGCCCGTGCAGCAGGACATGGTCCAGCGCTTCGCCGCGGGCCTTGGCGGCGGCCACGAACACCCGGAGGTTCTCGCGCGCGGCCTGCTGCCCGATGAACTCGTCAAGCGTCTTGGGACGTAGCGCCGCGTCGGCGTCTTCGCTGGTCCGCTCGGGCGTGGTGATGCGGGCGGGATCGGTCGCCATCGGCAGGTGATTCGCAGAAGCGCCGCCCCACGACAAGGCGCGAGCACGATGTTACCCACTGGGGCGACGCGGGAGGATATCATGCAAGTCGATCGTCGCACCTTGATGGCCGGAGCGGCCGCCGCGCTGGCGAGTTGGCCGGCAGCCGCGCGAAGATTGGCGCCGGGCGGCGGCTGGTACGACCGGGCCATAGTCATCGACGCGCTCGGGGGCATCGGCGACCCTTATGGCGGCGCGGGCGTGCTCAGGATGGGCGATCGCGCGTGGTCGGAAACGGCCGCCACCGGCGTCACGATGGTCCGCGACACCCTGTTTCCCGTCGGCAACGTCCCCGACCCTTGGGGCGACTACCAGCGGTCGATCGACGAGAAGCGCGACATCATCGCCGCCAACCCGGACCGTTTGCTGCTCGTGCGCAGCGCCGCGGACATCCTAACGGCGAAGGGGGAAAAGAAGTTCGCCGTGCTCCTCGGAACGCAGGACACGTCCATGGTCGGGCCAGAGCTAGACCGGCTGGCGCAGCTCAGGAAGGACGGGGTCCTGACGGTCCAGCTGACCTACAACAACCGCAATCTCGCCGGCGACGGCGCGCTCGAGCCGGACAATGCCGGCCTGTCCAAGCTCGGCCGCGCGACCATCGAGCGGATCGAGGCCGAGAAGCTGCTGCTCGACCTCAGCCACGGCGGTGCCCGGACGATGGCCGAGGCCGCGGCGCATGCGAAACGCCCGCTGGTCATCAGCCACACCGCGGCGCGGGCACTGACGGATCATCCGCGCAACACCGGTGACGACACCGTCCGCGCCGTGGCGAACAAGGGCGGCGTGGTTGGCGTGTACTTCATGCCGTTCCTCGCCACTGACAGCAAACCCACGGGGGGCGACCTCATCAGGCACATCGAGCATGTCGCCCAGGTGGCCGGCGAGGACCATGTCGGCATCGGCACCGACAATGGCGTTCTGCCGCAGGTAATCGACGATAAAACGCGCCGGCGTATCCGCGAGTGGAACGCGCAACGGGTGAAGGCCGGGATTGCGGCTCCGGGAGAGGGGCCGGACGTGTTTCCGCTGGTCGCTGACTACAACAGCGTCGACCGCTACCGGCGGCTCGCGGCCGACCTAGCCACGCGCGGCTGGTCCCAGGCTCGCCTCGAAAAACTGTTCGGCGGCAATTTCCTGCGTGCCTATCGCGAGGCGTGGGGCGGCTAGCGCTTGAACCCCCCTTCAGGCCTGCCCTTCACCGCGCGGCCTTCCGGAGCGCCAGCCTGACCAGTGCGTCGAGTCCGGCGTCGCTCCCTAGCTCATCTTGCGCGGCGTTGACGGCGGCACTCGCTTCGGCGGGCTTGAACCCGAGGTTCGCGAGCGCCGAGAGCGCGTCCAGGGCCGCTCCGGCGCGGGGCGCCGCTACTGTGCCGCCGCCAACCGCGACGGCGCCAAGCTTGTCCTGCAGCTCATTGGCGATGCGGGCGGCGAGCTTCGGACCGACGCCGCTGGCGCGGCCGATCATCGCCTTGTCGTCCTGCGCGACCGCGCGGGAGAGCTCGTCCGGCGAAAGAACCGAGAGGATCGCCAGAGCGACGCGGCCGCCGACGCCCTGGACGGAGGTCAGGGCGCGGAAGCAATCACGCTCCGCGGCGGAGCCGAAGCCGAACAGGGTCCATGCGTCCTCGCGAACCTGGAGTTCGGTGAGCAAGGTGACCTCGCCGCCGACGCTGCCGATGGCGCCGAGCGTGCGCCCGCTCAGGAGCACAAGATAGGCAACACCATCGACATCAACGACAGCCGTGTCGGCGCTGGATTCGAGCAATGTGCCTTTCAGCCGGGCGATCATTGCCTTTGAGTAAGGCCCGCCCGGTTGCTCGCCAAGTGGTGCGCATGGGTGATCGCAACCGCAAGCGCGTCGGCGGCATCGGGCCCAGCGATCCTGGCACCGGGCAGCAGGCGCGAGACCATGGCATGCACCTGCGCCTTTTCCGCGCCGCCGGTGCCGACAACGGCTTTCTTGACCAGGGTCGGCGCATACTCGCCTACGGCAATGCCGGCGCGGGCGGTGGTCATCAGCACCACGCCGCGCGCCTGACCGAGCTTCAACGTCGATTGCGGGTTCTTGTTGACGAACACCTCTTCGACGGCTGCTGCGCCCGGCTGCCGCTCGGCGATGAGCTGCTCGAGCTGCTCGGCCAACCGCGCGAGGCGCTGCGGCATTGGCGCTGCGGGATCCGTCTTGATCTGCCCATTGGCAAGGTGGGACAGGCGATTGCCTTCCGCGCCGATCAACCCCCAGCCGGTGGTGCCCAGCCCAGGGTCGAGGCCGAGGATGATCAGGCCAGCCGCTCCAGTTCCTCGTCGGGGACGTCGTAATTGCCCCAGACGGTCTGGACGTCGTCATCGTCCTCGAGAGTGTCGATCAGCCTCATCAGGCCCGCGGCATCATCGCCGCGAATCTCGACCTCGGTCGCCGGCTTCCACGCCAGCTTGGCGCCTTCACCTTCGCCGAGCATCGGCTCAAGCGCCTTGGCGACTTCGTGAAGGCTCTCGATGCTCGTCCAGATGCGGTGGCCGTCGTCATCGCTCTCGACATCGTCGGCACCCGCTTCGATCGCCGCTTCGATCACCTTATCGGCGTCGCCGGCGCTCGCAGGATATTCGATCAGGCCCATGCGCTCGAAGCCGTGGCTGACGCTGCCGCTTGCGCCCAAATTGCCGCCGTTCTTGCTGAAGGCCGTGCGCATGTTGGTCGCCGTGCGGTTGCGGTTGTCCGACAAGGCTTCGACGATGATCGCGACCCCGCCGGGGCCAAAGCCTTCGTAGCGGATCTCCTCGTAATTCTCGGCGTCGCTGCCGGACGCCTTGTCGATCGCGCGCTGGATGTTGTCCTTGGGCATGGACTGCGCACGGGCGGCAATCACCGCGGCGCGCAGGCGGGCGTTGGCGTCCGGGTCGGGCAAGCCCATCTTGGCCGCCACCGTGATCTCGCGCGAGAGCTTGGAGAAGACCGCCGAGCGCTTCTTATCCTGAGCACCCTTGCGGTGCATAATGTTCTTGAATTTGGAATGGCCGGCCATGGCTGTTCCTTACGCTAGCCCGAGAGCGGTGCGATAGGTCTCCATCAGGGCGTCGGCTTCCTGCCGCGCGTGCGTTTCCATCCTCCGCAGTCGGACGATCGCGCGCATGGTCTTGGTGTCGTAGCCGTTCGACTTGGCTTCGGAATAGACGTCGCGAATGTCGTCGGCGATGCCCTTCCTCTCTTCCTCCAGCCGTTCGATCCGCTCGATAAACAGCCGCAGCTGATCGGCCGCGACGTTGCCTTCCGCCATGTGGTGCAGTCCCCGTTTGATGGTGTCGTGAAAAGGGCGGCCCGTTGCCGAGCCGCCCTTTGAGCTCCTGCGAAGGGCACCCATCAAAGTACTACTTTGATGGGACCCAAGGCAGGAGCCCAGTACTGGACCCCTGCCCTCGCAGGGGAACGGCTTACTTCAGTTCGACGGTGCCGCCGGCCGCTTCGATCTGGGCCTTGATCTTTTCGGCCTCTTCCTTGTTCACGCCTTCCTTGATCGGCTTGGGCGCGCCTTCGACCAGCGCCTTGGCTTCGCCGAGGCCAAGCTGGGTAATCGCGCGGACTTCCTTGATGACGTTGATCTTCTTGCCACCATCACCGGTGAGGATGACGTCGAACTCGGTCTTTTCTTCCTCGGCCGGAGCGGCGGCGCCGCCGCCGGCGGCGGGAGCTGCTGCAACCGCGGCGGCGGCCGAAACGCCCCAACGCTCTTCGAGCGCCTTGGCGAGGTCAGCGGCCTCGAGGACGGTCAGTTCGGAAAGCTGGTCAACCAGCGCATTGATGTCAGCCATTGTTTTACTCCTGTGCGGGGCCGCGCCCCATTGTTGTCGTGCGTTGAAGAAATGCGAAGAACTTAAGCTGCCTCTTTCGCGGCATAGGCCGAGAAGATCCGTGCCAGCTGGGCACCCGGCTCGGCGACCGTGCGGGCAATCTTGCTCGCCGGGGCCTGGATCAGGCCGACGATGGTGCCGCGGAGCTCATTAAGCGACGGGAGCGCAGCCAAAGCCTTGATCCCGTTAACGTCGAGCACCGTGTCGCCCATCGCGCCGCCGACGATCTCGAACCGGTCGGTGGTCTTGGCGAAGTCCACCGCGACCTTGGCGGCGGCAACCGGGTCACCGGAAGTCGCAAGCGCGGTCGGGCCCTTCAGCAGATCGCCAATCGGACTGTAGCGGGTGCCATCGAGCGCGATCAGGGCAAGCCGGTTCTTGGCAACTTTGAACTGGGCGCCGGCGTCGCGCATGCGGAGGCGCAAGTCGGTGGACTGCGCCACCGTCAGGCCGAGATTGCGGGTGACCACCACCACGCTGGTCTCGGAAAAGACGCTCTTCAGTTCGGCGACCAGATCAGCTTTTTGCGAACGATCCATGCCAACTCCAAAGTTTCGCCCGAAGGGGTGCTTCGAGCGAGTCCAACAAAGTCCGACGCGCCGGAACGCGTGGGACGACGATGTCCGTGGGGCTTGGATCGTCGGCGCTGCCATCTGCAACGCACGACGAAGCGCATTGCGCTTCTATGATTCCTGTCCCCGCCTAGGCTGCGGATTAAGACCCCGAGGGATCAGCAGCTGTCTCGGACGGTGCGGCCGGCCGGAGCTGACACGCGAGCGCGGGCCTATAGCGCAATCCGCTGAGGGATCAAGCGATTGGGCGCGCGCAATTCCGCTCAAAAGAAATCCCGGGCGGAGCTGGTGCTCCGCCCGGGACCGTGCTTGCTTCCTCGAGGTGAGAAAGCGCGCGCCTTACTGACCGCGCTCGCCGCGCTCGACCGGCGGCGGCGGCGGCGGGGGAGGCGGCGGCGGGCACACGCTCGTCGCCAGGATCACCGAACCGTCCGGGCAGGTCTGGGTGGCCGGAGCCTGCTCCACCACCGGCGGCGGGGGAGGCGGCGGGGGCGGCAGAACCTCCGCAGCCGGAGCGCCGAAGTTGAAGATCAGGCTGGCGAGCAGGCTGTGCGAGCTGAAGCGCTCGTTCGCCGCCAGGAAGCCGGCTCCAACATCGTCCGCAAAATCTTCCCGGAAGTTCAGCCTGCCGGTGCGGAAATAACGGTACTTCAGACCAACGTCGATGTTTTCGCTGATGGCCGTCCGGACCCCGGCAATCGCCTGAAATGCCCAGGCGCTGTCGCGGTCACCAAATGCCTTTACTCGCGCGCGGCCGACGCCAAGTCCAGCATATCCGCCGAAGCCCGCATCACTGCCGAAGTCGCCCAAGACGTTGATCATGCCGGAGACAACCCGGACCCTGCCGTTAACGTCGAGATCGTCAGCGTCGACGTCGTCCGGATCAGCGCCTATCGCTTCAAGGAAGTCGTCGTCGAACTCAATATCGTCGGCCCTGGCGCGTTTGTAGCCAAGCTAGCCTTCAACCCGGAACGCACCGAAGTCGAAGCCGGCGATAGCGTCCAGATCAAGGCCACGATTGAACTCGACTTGGGCGACATCGTTTTCCAAAAAGTCCGGAGTTTCGGGATCCTCGAAGAGGAACTCGCCTTCGACGTCCATGTCCTTCGGGAATAGGACGCCGCCTTCGATGCCGAAGTAGCCTGAGCCGTCGCGCGCGGCGGCGGGAGTTGCGACGACGGCGAGAGCCGCCGCGGACAGGAGTAGAATTTTACGCATGTTTGCCCCTTTCTCTGGGTTGTTATGTCGGCTGCCGAACAGTCGCTTTCCAGGAAGGTTGCACTGCACAATGGCTGTTCGCGCAATCTGTGGAAAACTGTGGCCGGCGAGCCACAGATGAGTCGTTTGCCTTCTACGACCATCCGAAATGAAGAAGCCCGGGCGCGAACCCGGGCTTCTGAAATTTGCCGCAGTTGCGAAGGACTTAGGCCCCGGCGACCTCGGCGAGGTCGATTTTCACGCCCGGGCCCATGCTCGAGCTGACCGAAACCTTCTGGACGAACTTGCCCTTGGCGCCCGCCGGCTTGGCGCGGACGATGGCGTCGCAGAAGGCGCGGAAGTTCTCCTTCAGGTCGTCCTCGCCGAAGCTCGCCTTGCCGATGCCGGCGTGGATGATGCCTGCTTTTTCGACCCGGAACTCGACCTGCCCCGACTTGGCGTCGGTGACCGCCTTGGTCACGTCCATGGTAACGGTGCCGAGCTTGGGGTTCGGCATCAGCCCCTTGGGGCCAAGCACCTTACCAAGCCGTCCGACGACGCCCATCATGTCGGGGGTGGCGATGACGCGGTCGAAGTCGATCTGCCCGCCCTGGATGGTTTCCATCAGGTCCTCGGCCCCGACCACGTCGGCGCCCGCGGCAGTCGCCTCGTCGGCCTTGCCGCCCTTGGCGAACACGGCGACGCGCACCGTCTTGCCGGTGCCCTTGGGCAGGTTGACGACGCCGCGCACCATCTGGTCGGCGTGGCGCGGGTCGACGCCGAGGTTGAGCGCGACCTCGACGGTCTCGTCGAACTTGGCCGTCGCATTGGCCTTCACCAGCCCGAACGCCTCGTCGATGCCGTAGAAGCGCTCGCGATCCACCGAACCCTGCTGCGCCTTCTGCTTCTTGGTCAGCTTTGCCATGTCGTCAGCCCTCCACAACCTGGAGGCCCATCGCGCGGGCGGAGCCTTCGATGATCTTGGTCGCGGCCTCGACGTCGTTGGCGTTGAGATCCTTCATCTTCGCTTCCGCGATCTCGCTGAGCTGCGAGCGCTTGATGGTGCCCGCGCTGACCTTGCCCGGCTCCTTGGAACCCGACTTCAGCTTGGCCGCCTTCTTGAGCAGGAACGACGCGGGCGGAGTCTTGGTCGCGAAGGAGAAGCTGCGGTCGGCATAGACGGTGATCACCGTCGGGATCGGCGCGCCCTTTTCCAGGTCCTGCGTGGAGGCGTTGAACGCCTTGCAGAATTCCATGATGTTGACGCCGCGCTGGCCGAGCGCCGGGCCGATCGGCGGCGACGGATTGGCGGTGCCGGCCGGCACCTGCAGTTTGATATAGCCGGTGATTTTCTTTGCCATGAGTACTCACTCTGTAGTGGGCCGAAGCCCGTTCAAGTTTAGCGGTGCATGCGACCGCATCGCTGCGATCTCCCGCAAAGGTTTCCGATGGTGACGGAAGCCGGGGCGAGTACACGAAGCCGGCCGGAAGGGCAATCAGGTGCACGATTGTGCACGGAAAAACGTACGTTTGCGCGCGATCCCGACGCCAACGGCGCCCGGAAACTTCTTTTCCGCACTTTTTGCAGAGCCTGATCCACAGAGAGGGCGGGGGCTTAAGTTCACTATTGTCACGCGGTTTGGCGGCTCACCGTGTGAACTTAAGCGGATCGAGAGCGGCGGCAGCAGGGCGCAAAGGGGCAGCCCTGACGAGGGGTTCGGACATGCGCGCAAAATAGATCACAGCATGGGGGCTGTAGGACAGAAATTTTGTTGCCCTGGCGAGGGGGACCGCTCGGCCGAGCCGAGTGGTGGAGGGGGCGCCTGCTCAAGCGGGCGAAGCTGGCGGCGCTGCGGATGCCCGCCGCGATCAATCGCGCGACCTCCGTGCAGTGCTTCTCGGCATCGTTGCCGCAGGAGGGGCAAGGGCCCTTCCACGGCCGACGCTTGGGCAGCTGGTCTCAGACGCATCAAGCAGGCCGGGATGACGGCCGCGCTGATCTCCTATCCCGCCCGCACCTCGGCAGCGCAGCCCAGCGCCGCTGCCACCCGCTCCAGTCGCTTCAGCACCGGCTCGCTGGCCAGGGCCGCCTGTTTTTTCGGGACGGCCAGCACCACGGCGCCGTCGGCCACCTCCAAACGCGTGTCCTGCAGCACCGAGCCGACGCCGCCGCTGAGGCGCTGGGCCAGCCTGATGGCGGCGCCCCATTGTTCGGCTCGGTGGAGCTCGGCGGGGGTGCAGAGTTGCGCCAGGCTGGCGTCGGGGAGGCGGTCGCGGCCGAAGCTGCTGCTGAGCGCCTGGGCGATCAGCACGCGCTCGGGGGCGGTGACGCCGACCCAATTGCCGTGGAGCGCCATTTCGACGCCGCGGTCGGCGCGGAAGTCGGGGCTGGCTTGCCAGGCGACATCGGCGAGCAGGCAGGCGGCCAGGCGGATGCGGCGGGCGGCGGGCTCGTCGTCGAACAGGGGCGCGATCCAGCGGTCGAGGATGTCGCCATGCTCGCCGAAGCGGCGGTCGGCGCCGCCGGCGTCGCGGGCGCCCTCGATCAGGGGGTCGCGCCTGCGGGCGGCGCCCTTGAGGGTGGAATAAAGCAGCCCCTCGCGGATGCCGAAGCTGGACACGACCAGGTCGCTCGGCTGCAGCTGGTCGACCAGCAGCGACAGCAGCATGGCCGCAACCGGGGTGGTGGCGAGGCGGGCGGGGGCGATCGCCTTGACCGTTCGCGGGTCCTTGGAGGCGGCCAGGCGGCGCAGCTCGGCGGCGCGGGCGGGCGCCATGCGGTAGCCCTGGACGACCGGCAGCGGGAAGCCGGTGGCGATCATGTCGGCCCTGGCGAGCGCGCGCCACGAGCCGCCCACCATGTAGAAGGGGCGGCCGGCGCCGCGCTGCGCAAGGCCGCTGTCGGTAAGGGCGGCGCGGAGCATTTCCGCGGCCCGCTTCTCGGCCGCGGCGCCGGTGCCGGCGCGAAGCACGCCGAGCGGCAACGAAGTGCCGCGGCCGGCGCTGCCCGCCCTGACGGGAACCAGCTCAAGGCTGCCGCCGCCGAGGTCGCCGACGATGCCGTCGGCACCGGGCATCGCCGACAGCACGCCTTCGCCCGCCAGCCAGGCTTCCTCCTCGGCGGTGATGACCCGGCAGTCGAGGCCGATGCGCTCGATCTCGGCGCAGAACTCGGCGCCGTTGGCGGCATCGCGGACGGCGGCGGTGGCGAGGGTGCGGACCTGGGTCACGCCCATATGCTTGAGGAGCAGCTTGAAACGCCGGAGCGCGGCCAGCGCCCGGTCCCAGTTCTCGGCGGCGATGGCGCCGGTGTCGCCAACGCTGCGGCCGAGGCCGGCGAGCACTTTCTCGTTGAAGATCGGCGCGGGGATGCGCTGGGCGCCGGCATAGACGACCAGGCGCACGGAATTCGACCCGATGTCGATGATCGCCAGCGGCTTGGTCTTGCCCACGGCCATCAACGGCCGCGGCGGAAGCGAAGTTTCGGCACCCTGCGACCTTTCTTCAGAGCTTGGCCGCGGCCCGACAGCGACGGATTGCTCATGAAATAGTCGTGGAGGTTGAAGGCT
Source organism: uncultured Sphingomonas sp. (assembly GCA_902806275.1). GTDB lineage: Bacteria > Pseudomonadota > Alphaproteobacteria > Sphingomonadales > Sphingomonadaceae > Sphingomicrobium. The sequence goes on from CADCVY010000016.1 coordinate 26,310, forward strand.
TCGCCCGGCTTGGCGGCGAGCCGCTCGTAAGTGCCGTCGGGCTTCAGCCGCCAGCTCTGCTGATTGTCGAGCAGGTTGGCGACCATCACCTGTTCGAGCAGCTGGGCGTGGACCGTCGCGGTGGCGATGGGCAGCATGTATTCGATGCGGCGGTCGAAGTTGCGCGGCATCCAGTCGGCCGAGCTGATGAACACCCTGGCCGCCGGGTGGGGGAGCAGGTCGCCGTTGGCGAAGCACCACAGGCGCGCATGCTCGAGGAAGCGGCCGACGATCGACTTGACGTGGATGGTCTCGGACAGGCCGGGGACGCCGGGGCGCAGGCAGCAGATGCCGCGGATGACGAGATCGATGGGGACGCCGGCGGCGCTGGCGTCGTAGAGCTTGTCGATGACCGCGGGGTCGACCAGTGAGTTCATCTTGGCCCAGATGCCCGACGGCTTGCCGGCGCGGGCGTTGGCGATCTCGACGTCGATCAGGCGCAGGAGCTCGCCGCGCAGCTGGTGCGGCGAGATGGTCAGCTGCCGGAGGTTCCGGGGCTCGAGGTAGCCGGTGATGTAGTTGAACAATTTGGCGGCGTCGCGGCCGAGCTTCTGGTCCGAGGTGAAGTAGCTGACGTCGGTGTAGATGCGGGCGGTGACCGGATGGTAGTTGCCGGTGCCGAAGTGGCAGTAGGTGCGATAGCCCTTGGCTTCGCGGCGGACGACCATCGACACCTTGGCGTGGGTTTTCCAGTCGATGAAGCCGTAGACGACCTGGACGCCGGCGCGTTCTAGCGCGGACGCCCACAGCAGGTTCTGCTCCTCGTCGAAGCGGGCCTTGAGCTCGACCACCGCGGTGACCGACTTGCCCGCCTCGGCCGCGTCGATCAGGGCGCGGATGATGGAGCTCTGCTTGCCGGCGCGGTAGAGCGTCTGCTTGATCGCGACCACGTCGGGGTCCGCGGCGGCCTGCTTGAGGAACTCGACCACGACCTCGAAGCTTTCATAGGGGTGGTGGACGAGCAGGTCCTTGGCCTTGATCGCGGCGAAACAGTCGCCGCCATGCTCGCGGATGCGCTCGGGGAAGCGCGGATCGAAGGCGACGAACTTGAGGTCGGGGCGGTCCTCGTCGACCAGCTGCGCCAAGTCGGTCATGCCGAGCACGCCATGCGTCTGCGAGATGATCGCGCCCCCGGCGCCGAGCCCGTCCTTGACTACGCGCACCAGCTCGTCGGGCATCTCGGGGTCGAGCTCGAGCCGGACGACCTTGCCGCGGCGCCGGCGCTTGATGGCGGTGCGGAAGTAGCGGACCAGGTCCTCGGCTTCCTCCTCGACCTCGATGTCGCTGTCGCGGATGACGCGGAAGGCGCCGCCCCGCAGGAGCTCGTAGCGCGGGAACAGATAGTCGGTCTTGCGCCGGATCAGCGTTTCCAAGGCGATAAAACGCGCCTCCGGGCCGGGGATCCGAACGAATCGCGGCAGGGCGCGCGGCAGCATCAGCAGCTCCTGGACCGGTGCCGCGCGTCCCTTCTGCAGCTCGAAGATCAGCGAAAAGCCCTGGTTGGGGATGAACGGGAACGGGTGCGCGGGGTCGATCGCCTGCGGAGTGAGGACGGGGAAGATCTGCTCGCGGAAATGCTGGTCGAGCCAGGCTTCCGATGCCTCGTCGAGGGGCTCCTTGCCGACCACGGTAACGCCGGCGGCGGTGAGGGCGGCGCGGAGGTCCACCCACACCTCGTGCTGGCTGAGGACCAGGCGGTCGGCCTGGGCGGTGACGGCGGCGAGCTGCTGCGCTGTGGTCAGGCCGTCGACCGAAATCTCCTCGACGCCAAGCTCCTGGTGAGTCTTGAGGCCGGCGACCCGAACCATGAAGAATTCATCGAGGTTGCTGGCCGAGATCGACAGGAAACGCAGCCGCTCGAGCAGCGGATGGCGGCCGTTGCAGGCCTCCTCCAACACGCGGCGGTTGAACGCCAGCCAGCTCAGCTCGCGGTTGAAATAGCGCCGCTCGGGCGCCCTCGGCGTTTCGGTGCCGGGGACGACCTCGGCAGCGCCGCTTTCAACCAGACTATCCATTGGGACCCGTTTCGACATGCTTCAGGAGCCGGCGCGTGGGTGCGCGCGGATTGTCGCATTGTTGAAACAGAAACATGTGACTGTCATGTGACGGGTACATAGCGCGATCCACCAAGGGGGCTCAATCAAATGGCGAAGGACAAAAAGGCCGGCGGCAAGGCCAAGGCCAAAAACGGCAAGGGGAAATTGAACCAGAAGGGGCAGACCAGCACCAAAGCGGCCGCGAAACCGGCGGTTGCGGCCAAGGTCAAGAAAGTCGCCAAGGCCGCCGCGTCTAACCCGGTAGTGGCGGAAGTGGTCGCGGCGACGCTGGTCGCGGCAGCGGCCGCGATCCGCGATCCGGCCAAGGCCCGGCACATCGCCGCAGCAGCCGGCGACGAGCTCAAGGCGCTGACAAAGGGCACCGCCAAGGGCGGCGAAGCGATGTGGCAGCTGGCGATGGACGTCGCCGGCAGGAGCATCGCGGCGTTTGGGGCTGGCGAGAAAGGTGCTGACGGCGACAAGGAGAAAGCCGCCAAGCCGCCGAAACTCGAGAAGTAGCGGCTTGACTAGAAAACTTTGGGCAGCCCCGCATCGATGAGCGTGCCATTGGCCGTGTGGCGCGACTTGATGTTGCCGTCGACGGTCAAGTAGGCGCCGTTGATGGGAGTGTACCAGATCTCATGGTCGCCGCGGCCCTGGCGGTGCAAAGCGCAGTCGGCTTGTGTGAGCAGCTTCTTCAACTGGCGAGTCTACCCCGCCATGCGTCAAGCAGTCTGCAAATCCAGCGCGCTATCGAAAACAGGCCGCCAGCGAACAGCGCCGCCGGCAGACAGCTGATCACTGCTTCGGTTCAATTCGAGCATCTCTGCAGCAGCATCGGCGACACGTTCGATCAGCCGAACGGACTATCTGCTTCCAGCCGAAGCCGGGGACATCCGACCTCGCGACCTAGCAGACGC
>CADCVY010000017.1 GCA_902806275.1 uncultured Sphingomonas sp.
ATCACCGGCGCGTCGAGCAGCCCCCGCTCCTCTAGCCAGGTAGTGCCGGTCATTTCGCCCGCGGCGTTGAGAGTGAACCATCCCGCGAACACCGGACGCGTCGATTGACGACCTCGGGGCAGAATTGCGGTGACTCCGGTCCGCACCGGCCCTTTGCCGCGAACGCGCCGGCCGCTGCCGCTGATCAATGTCGTATGGCCGACCTCCACGCCGGGGACATCTGTGATGGCGTTGAGTGGGCCCGGGGCGCCTTCGAAGGGAACGCCGAGGTCGCGGGCGCGCGATGAGGGCTGCGGCGCGTCGGCAATCAGCAGCACGGCGGAGAGAGCAAGCAGGCGATGCATCATTGTCCTCCATGCGCAGTCGCGATCGCGCCACGCAGCTTGTCGACCAGCTCGTCTATGTCGTTTTCCGAGATAACTAGCGGCGGCGACAGCGCGATCGTGTCGCCAGTGACGCGGACCAACAGCCCGGCCGCGAATGCAGCGCACAGGGCGCGGTAGCCCTTGGCTCCAGGCTCGCCGTCCAGCGGCTCAAGCTCGACTCCCGCGACTAGCCCGAGGTCGCGAACGTCGGCGACGCCAGGCGCCTGTCGAAGCGAATGCACCGCGTCTTGCCAGTAAGGCTCTAGCGTTGCCCCGCGAGTCAGCAGCTGCTCGCGTTCGTAGATGGCGAGGGTCGCGATCAGCGCCGCCGACGCCGCCGGATGACCTGAGTAAGTGTAGCCGTGGAACAGCTCGATGGCGGCCTCAGGCCCCTGCATCAGCGCGTCGTGCATCATGGCGCCGACTGCCACCGCGCCCATCGGCACCGCGCCATTAGTGAGACCCTTAGCCATGGTAATCATGTCGGGGGTGACGCCGATGCGGTCCGCGGCAAACGGAGCGCCGAGCCGGCCGAAGCCGGTGATCACTTCATCGAAGATCAGCAGGATGCCGTTCGCCGTGCAGATCTCGCGCAGCCGCTCGAGATAGCCGGCGGGGGGCGGCAGCACGCCGGTAGATCCGGCCACCGGCTCAACGATCACCGCCGCGATGCGCTCGGCGCCGTGCCGATCGATGACCCGCAGCAGGTCGTCGGCGAACTCCGCGCCATGCTGCGGCTGCCCGCGCGAGAAACGATTTCGCTCCGGATCGTGCGTGTGGCGCAGGTGGTCAGTCTCGGCGAGCAGCGGGCCGAACGCCGCACGGTTGTTCGGGATGCCGCCGACGGAAATGCCGCCGAAGTTGACGCCATGGTAGCCGCGCTCGCGGCCGACCAGCCAGACCCGCTCCGGCTCGCCTCGCGCGCGGTGGAACGCGCGCGCCATCTTGAGCGCGGTATCGACGGCTTCGCTGCCAGAATTGACGAAGAAGATGCGCTCCAGGCCGGGCGGAAGCACTTGCTTGAGCGCGCGGGCAGCGCGGAACGCGAGCGGGTGCCCCATCTGAAACGGCGGCGCATAATCGAGCTCGAGCATGGCTTGGTGCACCGCATCGGCGATTTCGCGCCGGCCGTGCCCCGCGTTCACGCACCACAGGCCGGCAGCGCCGTCGAGCACCTGCCGCCCGTTGTCGGTCCAATAGTGCATGCCTTCGGCGCGTTGGAGCAGCCGAGGCGAGGATTTGAACTGACGGTTGGCGGTGAACGGCATCCACCATGCCGCGAGCGCCTCGTCGTCCTGATCGGCTCGGTCCAACACGCACTCCCCTCCCGGCAAGGGTGGCACTTGTGCACTGACCGGGCAACATCTTCGACAGCGCCAGGATCGCAAGTTCAATCCTTGCCACGCCCACCGCTTTTCGCGACGCCGCTGTTGAAGCGCTAACCAGGTCCGACGGAGTCAGCCCGAACTGCTCCAGCGAGTAATGGTGCCCACGGTGCGACGAGCTTGCGGCCACCGTGGTCATTGCCGAGAGGGTCGGCCGCGGCAGGTCGACGCCAAGGAAATCGTAAATGCGTCTCAGTTCGGTTTGCCAATCGGCGTTCATTGCCGAATAGCTAATGCGGAGCAGCGGAACGTTCGGGTAGCGGCGTAGCGCTGCCGTCACCTTTGCTTCTCTCAGCCGGGTCTTGCAAAGCCATTCCCGGCCGATCCGCACCGGGTCTGCCGCATCCGATTGCACCCGCTGCTGGTGCCACACCAAAGAGGCGCTCGACGCGACCACCTGTGCCGGCTCGCGCTCGATCCACGAGCCGCGCGTCAGGAAAAACCTTCAGCGCGGCGTCCAGCTCCTGCATAGATTGCGGCGCCTTGAGCAACTGGATGCGATCACGACCCTCGTTCCGCTGCCAGCGCAGGGTCTGCACCAGCTGGCGAAACTCCCGGTATACCTCGCTCAGGTCGCGGTCTTCGCTCCCGCGGGCGAATGCCGGGACGTTCCACTGCGCTTCGAACATGGCGCCATGGACGACGAAGGCGTGCAGGCCGAATTCTTCTCCCAGCGCGCGCGGGCTGCTCGGGTGAACCGTCCGCAACTGCGGATTGCACGCGTCGAGCAGCGCGCGGACACCCGCAGCCGTGGCAATGGCGCGCGGCCGGCTGCTAAGCGGGCTCAGGCTCTCGTGCAGTCGGTTGTAGCAGACGCGCGGGTCGCAGGCGAGCAGCCGCTGCAGCCGGGTTGGGCCCGACCACATGTGGCCGAGGATGATCACCCGGAGCTTGCACAGGATCGTCAAGGACGTGCGGGTGCCGCGCCCATAAGTTGCCGGCCCGAATGCGTTGGAGGAGGATGCCGACCAGCTGGCCGTGGGCGATGGTTCGACCAAGCGCGTTCAGTTCGGCGTTGTGCCGAAGGTCGCCGGTCAGAAGTTCGAGCGCCTCCTGCCAGCTGCCGTCCTCCGGCGCCGTGCCTTCGCGAGCTACGGCTGCATCGATCAAGGCTCCCGGCTCCAGCAGCGGTTCGGTGGAAAAGCCGCGGGCCCATGCGCCTTCGAGCGCACGGCTGAGGAGGCGTGGAACCCGCAACGCCGTGGCAACCGGCGCTGCTGAAGTACGGGGCATAACGGAGTTGTCTCTTGGCGCCTTGGCAACGAGAAGCTCGACGGCGAGTTTCGGCCCGCCCGCGCCGCTACCGCACAAAGCCCGTCGGAACGCTCCACCGGCTCGCTCATTCCACTGAGGTCAATACAGGATGGCTTCGCGATGGACGACGACCGGATCAACGAGTTTGAACGCGCGCTGTGGATCGGCGAGGACGACGTTTATCGCCGCTGTGTTTCGCCCGATTGCCTGATGGTGGTGCCGGAAACGCCGTTTGTGATGCGCGGCGAGGAGGCGATCGAAGCAGTCGAGCAGACGCCGCGCTGGTCCGACGTGGAGCTTGCCGACCTGCAGATCAACCGGGTGCAGGAAGGATTGATCGTCATCGCGTATCGGGCTGACGCTCGCCGGGACGGCGAAAGGTTCGTCGCCTATTGTACTTCGACCTACCAGCGGGTCCGTGAAAACGAGTGGCGCGTCATTCAACATCAGCAGACGCTGCCGCCCACAGCTTGATCGCTCAGGAGGCGATCGCCAGCCGCTTGAACACGGTGGTCTCGCGCATCGCCTCATATTCCGAAACCCGCAGGCGATAACGCCGGCCGAGGGCAGAGACGATGGCCTGCACGGCGCACTCCGGCGTCGAGGCCGCCGCAGTGATGCCGATCGAACTCGCGCCGCTCAGTTTGCCCCAGTCGATCTGGTCGGCGTTGGCGATCAGTTGCACCGAGCCGCAGGCGGCTGCCGCGACTTCGGCCAGCCGCGCGGCGTTGGACGAGAAGCTTTCACCGGCAACGATGACCGCGTCAACTTGAGCGGCGAGGGCGCGAACAGCCGTTTGGCGGTTGGTTGTCGCATAGCAGATGTCGCTGGACGAGGGGCCGATCAGATTGGCGAATCTGGCCCGCAATGCGGCCACGATCGACTCCGCTTCATCGACCGCAAAGGTCGTTTGGATTGCGTAAGCGGCCGGCGCGTCGGCGGGGATCGGCAGGTCGGCGAGTTCGGCGGCGCTGTTCACGACGAACGCTGTCCCGGCGCGCACGTGTCCGATCGTGCCGGCGATCTCCGGGTGACCGGCGTGGCCGATCATAACGATGCTGCGGCCGTCGCGCTGATGCCGTTCGACCTCGCGATGGACTTTGGAAACAAGCGGGCAGACTGCATCATAGGCGACCAGACCGCGAGCGCGCGCCTCACGGGCGATTGCCGGGGCGATGCCGTGGGCGGAGAAGATCACGACGCCACCGGGCGGGACCTCATCCAGCTCCTCGACGAAGATGGCGCCGTCCGCTTCCAGGTCTCTGACCACCTCGAGGTTGTGGACGATCGCGCGTCGGACGAAGATCGGTGCGCCGTGCACCGCCAAAGCGTCGCGTACCGCGTCGATGGCCCGCCTGACGCCGGCACAGAAGCCGCGCGGCGCGGCCAGCACGACATCGATCACGGGCAGAAGCTCCGCACCGTCTGTACTCGAACCGACCTTCTTAGGGCCTTGCCTATTCCAAGCGTCGAACATCGACTTCCCGCACGCCAACCCCCAGTGTCGGTGGCTAGGTTCGGGAGCCCCGGTTCTCTAGATAGGCTAAAGGATATGTTGCATGCGCACCGGTGCGCAGGTGAAGCTAGGCGCAAGTTCAATGCGGACAATGTCGAAACGGGGCGCGCCGAAGCGCACCACCGGGTTACGCGAAAAGCCGAAACCCTCCTTTGGGACGCCGAGCAAGGTATCCAGCCGGGCGTTGGCATTCTCGTCGTGAACAAGCGTCACTGCATAAGCGCCCGGCTTGAGGTTCGCGAACTGAAGCTGAGTGGTGGCCGCAGGCACCGTCCGTTTCAGGGCGGCGGGGTCGCGGCGGCAATCGGGGAAGTGGGACTGTTGCCGTGTCAGACAGGCATGGACGAGGCCGCGGCCGTTGCGAAGGTGCTGAAACTCGACGGCCAAGACGCTGGCAGGGTGCTCGCCAGCCGCAAGGAGCGGCGCAAGCATGAGAAGGGCAAGTCGGCGCATGCGCTGCCGTATCAACCGATCAGCCGTGCATCCATGCAGCCTTTTGGGGTGCCGGCATGACGCGGATCGTCATCGTGGGCGGCGGCTTGTCAGGGTGCCTGGCGGCATTGGCCCTTGCCGAACGCCGGCCCGAGGTCGATTTCCTGCTCGTAGAGGGGGAAAACGCGCTTGGAGGCCAGCACGTCTGGTCGTTTTTCGATACCGATATCGGGCCTGAAATCCGCTGGCTGCTCGACGGCGTGCCGATCACGCGCTGGGCCAACCATGAGGTCCGCTTCCCGCGCCGCAACCGGGTCCTCGGCCTCGGCTACAACAGCCTGAAGTCGGTGGACCTGGACGCCGCTGTTCGCAAGCTGGTTCCGCCTGAGCGGATCAGCCTGAGGCGGCGTGTCTCCCAGGTCGAGGCCAACGCCGTGACCCTCGAGGATGGTGAGCGAATTGCGGCCGAGGCGGTGATCGAGGCGCGTGGGCCGGGCACCACCGACGGTATCGAGCTCGGCTGGCAGAAGTTCGTTGGGCGGACGTACCGCTTTGCCCATCCGCACGGGCGCAGCCGGCCGGTGATCATGGATGCGACCGTAGAGCAGAGCGACGGCTACCGCTTCGTCTACTCGCTTCCGTTCACCAGCACCGAGCTGTTGGTGGAGGATACATATTATTCTACGTCGCCGGCCCTCGACGATGCAGCCATCGGCGCCGGTCTGGACGCGCAGCTCGCAAAGCTGGCGCCGGGCCCCGCCGAACAGGTCGAGCAGGAGCGGGGCGTTCTGCCGGTTCTGCTCGGCGGATCGGTGGATGCGCTGTGGAATGAAGGCGCTGCCGTTCCGCGGCTTGGCCTGCGTGGCGGCTTCTTTCATCCGACCACCGGCTATTCGCTGCCCGACGCAGTGCGCAACGCCGTGCTGCTCGCCGACCAGGCGGAGTTGAGCACGGCCGCACTCTACGACTTATTTCATCAGCGGGCGCGACGCCTGTGGAAAGAGCGCAAATACTTCCAGCTGCTCAACCGCATGCTGTTCCATGGCGCCGACCCGGCTGGGCGCTACCGCGTGCTGGAGCATTTCTACCGCTTGCCCGAGCCGGTGATCGGCCGCTTCTACGCGGGCGAACTGACCGCGGCCGACAAGGTCCGCATCCTCAGCGGGCGCCCGCCCGTGCCGATAACGCGCGCGGTTTCGGCACTGTTCCGGCGCGCCGCATGACGGCGGTTGCGGTCATCGGGTCCGGCTTCGGCGGACTGGCGCTCGCCATCCGCCTGCAGTCGGCCGGGTTCGAGACGACGGTCATCGAAGCGCGGGACAAGCCAGGGGGGCGCGCCTACTACTGGAACAAGGACGGGCACATCTTCGATGCCGGTCCAACGGTAATCACCGACCCCGCGTGCTTGCGCGAGCTGTGGGAACTGACCGGCGCCGACATCGCGCGCGACGTCAATCTTCTCCCGGTCTCCCCTTTTTACCGCCTGTCCTGGCCCGACGGGGGCATCTTCGATTATCTGGACGACGACGAGCAGCTCACGCGCCAGATCGAAGCGCTGGAGCCGCGCGACGTCGACGGCTACCGCCGCTTTCTCGATTATTCCGCAGGGGTGTTCGAGGAGGGCTACGTCAAGTTGGGGGCGGTGCCCTTCCTCGACTTCAAGTCGATGCTGCGCGCAGCGCCGCAGCTGGCCCGCTACCAGGCCTGGCGCTCCGTCTACTCCGTTGTTTCCAGCTTCGTCCACAACGAGAAGCTGCGGCAGGCGCTGTCCTTCCACACCCTGCTGGTTGGCGGCAATCCGATGACCACCAGCTCCATCTACGCGCTAATCCACAAGCTCGAGCGCGATGGTGGCGTGTGGTTCGCGCGAGGCGGCACCAACCGCCTGATCGCCGGCATGGTGACGCATTTCGAGCGGCTCGGCGGCAGGCTGCGGCTGTCCGACGGCGTCGACCGGATCAAGGTGGAAGGCAGCAGGGCGAGCACGCTTGTAACCAAAAGCGGGTGGCAGCAACGGTTCGACGCGATCGCATCCAACGCCGACGTGCTGCGTACCTACGAGATGATCGACCATCCCCGCGGCCGCAAGGCGGCGGCCAAGCTCAAGCGCAAGAGCTACTCGCCTTCACTCTTCGTGGTGCATTTCTCAAGTCGCGGCGAATGGCCGGACGTGCCGCACCACTCGATCCTGTTCGGGCCGCGTTACGCCGGGCTGCTGAACGATATCTACAAGGGGAGCGCGCTGGCGGACGACCCGTCGATCTACCTGCACCATCCGACCGCCACCGACCCCGGCATGGCACCGCCGGGTAAGTCGACTTTCTACGCGCTGGCGCCGGTGCCGCATCTGGGCCGAGGCAAGATCGACTGGGAGCGCGAAAGCGGCCCTTATGCCAAGCGGCTGCTGCAGGTCATCGAAGATCGCATGATGCCCGGCCTGTCGGAACGGCTCGACGATCACTTCACCTTCGGGCCGGCCGAGTTCGACAGCGAGCTCAACTCGCACCTCGGCTCCGCCTTCAGCCTCGAGCCGACGCTGATGCAAAGCGCCTACTTCCGCGTCCATAATCGCGACGACGTCATCCTCAACCTCTATTTCGTCGGCGCCGGCACCCACCCGGGCGCGGGCATTCCGGGGGTCGTGGGCAGTGCAAAAGCAACCGCCAAGCTGATGCTGGAGGACCTTCAGGCGTGAACCGCGCAGCCCTGGTTGTCGGCGCGCGCGACGCCATCCAGCAAGGTTCCAAGTCGTTCCGTGCCGCCAGTCGCCTGTTCGACCCGGTCACGCGCGAGCGGGCGTGGCTGCTTTATTGCTGGTGCCGTCATTGCGACGACCTGTGCGATGGCCAGACTTACGGCTTCGGCGCGGGCCCCCGCTGCGACGTCGCGGTCCTGCGTGCCAAAACGCTGGCGGCGGTTAGGGCCGGAGACGCGACCGAACTGCCGCTGCAGGCCCTGGCGCAACTGGTGTCCGAATGCCCGATCCCACAGCGGCTGATCGAGGATCACCTCGAAGGCTTTTTCCTCGACCAGCGCGGCTGGGAACCGCAAACCGAAGAGGATCTGATCCGGTACTGCTATCATGTCGCCGGCGCAGTCGGGTGCATGATGGCGATCGTCATGGGCGTTCCGGCGGAAGACACGGAAACGCTGGAGCGGGCGGCCGACCTCGGGATTGCGTTCCAGCTGTCGAACATCGCCCGCGACCTGCGCGAAGACCATGAGTCGGGCCGCTGCTATCTGCCGCGGCAATGGCTGGACGAGTTCGGCGTCGAGCGGGCGAGCCTGTTCGAACCCGCGAACCGGAAGGTGCTGCAGACGCTCGCCGACCGTCTGGTGGCCAATGTCGAATTGTACGAGGACAGCGCCAGGCGCGGGCTCGACCGGCTCGGGTTCCGCTCACGGCTGGCGGTGGGAACGGCGCTGCGCATCTATGGTGCAATCGGCCGGCGGGTCGCGCGGCTCGGGCCGGCGGCGTGGGACGAACGGGTCTCGGTCGGCAAGCTAAGGAAGCTGGCCTACCTCGTGCCCAGTTTCGCGGAGGCTACGCTGGCCGGCCGCCGGTAGGGTCTCGAAGGTGCCGAGGCCGCGGTCGGTCCCGCACAGCCGATCCCAGAATCGGAAATACAGCCCGAAGTTGCACAGGTACTTTTCGTGATGGCGCTGATGGTGGCTGGCCGTGATGAGCCACTTGCCTGCCGGCCCGCGGACCAGCCGGTCGGGGAAGATCTCCCACCCCATGTGATTGGTCACGCCCATGATCGTCATAACCGTCAGCACGACAAGCAGCGCGCCGTAGTGGATCGGGATCAGCATGACGAGGGCCGGGATCAGAACGGCGCCAGTGACCGACTCCAGCGGGTGAAAGCTCATCGCGGTCTAGGCCGTCGGATTGCGGCTGGCGTGGTGGACGGCGTGAGCGGCCTTGTAGACCTTCGGCCGGTGCATCAGCCGGTGAGTCCAACAGAGCCAGGTGTCGTGAAGCAGCAGGTAGATGAGGACTGAGAGGGGCAGCCAACAGAGCGGGTAGCGTCCCGCGTCCGAGTAAATCCGGGTCCAGCCATGTTCCTGCCACCCCCAGGCGAGCAGGCCGGCAGGCGCCCCGTAGATGACCGAGCTCAGCAACGACCGGGCGATCTCCTGGCGGATCTAGTCGCGCCGTTCGCGATGCAGGCCTGGGCGACGACGGTTGGTCAGCAGATGAAAGCCGCCGCTGACGGCGAGGTAGCGGCCACCGACGATCGCCGCCATCGCCAGGATGGACGTGAGAAGTGCGAATTCCATCGCGTTAGCGCCGCGGTGCCCGGATCGACGCTTGGTCGCTGCCGGCGAGCTGGCGTTTGAGTTCATCGGGCCGCGGCGCCCACAAGAAGCCGAAGCTCACCGATCCATGCTTGCCCTCCGTCGCATGGTGGAGTCGGTGGGCCTGAATGATTCGCTTCATGTACGTGGATTTGGCGACGAAGCGCCGCCCAAGCCGGTTATGGACGATCACGTCATGGAAGCCGAAGTAGATGGCCCCGTAGGCAGCGATCCCGGCGCCCACCCAGATCGCGCAGCTGCCCCAATCCAGGTTCACGCCGCCGTACAGCAGCACGATCGCCGGCAGCGAAGATGAATGCATAAAGGTCATTGGCCTCGAACAGCCCGTCCCGCTGGCGATGGTGACTGGCGTGGAGGAACCATCCGAACCATCCGGGTCCGTGCATGATCCACCCGTGCGCAGCGTAAGCCACGGCCTCCATTAGGAGAATCGTTCCTGCGAACAGCAGCAGACCAGTGACGAATGGCACGCAGCCTTTTAAGCCGTCCAAGCGGTGACCCCAACTGCCCTTTCGCCGGTGCATCGCCCCTTTCGTCAGAGCACCCGGAGCGCTTGCGCCGGCCGGACCGAAATCAGGGGCAAGGCGCCAAGCAGGCCGATGATTATGGTCAGCCCGCCGCCTGCGGCAAGGGTCAGCAGCACGATGGACCAATCGGGTGCCCAGGTGAACTCGAAGAGTTGGACGACCACGTACCAAGCGCATGCGAGCCCTAACCCCGCTGCGACCCCTGCCAGCAGAACCGCAAGGATCGCGAACTCGAGCGCCTGGTAGCCCAGGATCTGCAGCCGCGTGCAACCGAGAACCTTCAGAATGACGCTGTCGTAGGTGCGGGCCTGGCGCGACGCAGCGAGTGCGCCGACGAGAACGGCGATGCCTGCCAGCACCGTCACGCTCGCGGCGATCAGGATCGCGGTCGCCATCTGCTGGAGCAGTTTCTGGACGCGGCCGATCAGCTCGCCGACATCGACGACCGAGACCGACGGAAAGGCCGCCAGAAGCGCCCGGGTCAGCCGGCCTGCCGAGGCGCCTTTCAAGCTGATAGTGGCGGCTGCCGTATGCGGCGCGCCGGCCAGGCTGTTGGGCGAGAAGACCAGCACATAGTTGAAGCCGAGCGAGCGCCAGTTCACGCGCCGGAGCGACGCTATCCGGGCGGTGATCTCGCGGCCCAGGACGGTCACGACCATGGAGTCGCCAACACCTATGTTGAGAACGCGTGCGGCCTCGGCATCGAGCGAGATGAGCGGCGGCCCCGAGTAGTTCGCAGGCCACCAGCGACCGGCGACCAGTTCGCTGCTCTCGGGAAGGGCTTCGCTATAGGTGAGGCCACGGTCCCCCCGCAGAAACCATGCGCCTTCCGGTATTTCCTGCAGGTCTGCGACTCGCTGGCCGGCGTAAGCGACGATCGTCCCGCGCAGCGTGGGGACAATGTTATAGGTGGCCGCGGGAGCTTCGGCCCTGACCAGGGACTCGAACCGTGCTCGGTCCGCCGCGGCGATGTCGAGCACAAACTGATCGGGTGCACGCTGCGGAACGCTGCGCTCGATCTCGGAGCGCAGGCTGGTCTGGATCGCGGCAATCGTCACGAACAGGGTCAAGGACAGGCCCAGCGCGATCACCAGCGCAATTGTTTGCGACCCGGGTCGGTGCAGGTTGGCGATGGCCATCCTCAACATCGGCGAGCGCGCTCGGGGAACCCGTCGCGCCAGCATGCGGATTGCCGCGCCAACGGTGACCAGCACCCCAAGGGCGGCGAAGACACCAACCAGGAAGATCGCAGCGAACGTGGGACTGTCCGCGGAACCGACCGCGAGCGCAATCACGGCGGCGATACCGAGCCCCAGTGCCACCAGTGTCCTCGAGTCCAGCCGCAACCGCTGGTCGACGCGCGACCGGAACAGGGCGGCCGCCGGATGGATCCGGGCGCGCGCCAGTGGCGGTAGCGAGAAGATGGCCGCGATCAGCAGTCCGTAGGCGCCGCTGCGCGCAAGCGGCAGCGGATGCAGGTCGAAGCCGGGCTTGACCGGCAGGAGGTCGCCGGAGGCGGCGCTGATAGCGGCAGGGGCGACAGCACCCATGATCAGCCCAAGCGCAACCGCGATTGCAGCGACGAAGCCGATTTCAAGGAAGTAGATCCGCGCGATGTCCCAGGACGACGCGCCCACAATTTTGAGCGTCGCCGTGTTGTTCCGCCTCGCCCCGAGGTACGACGCAACCCCGTTGCCGACGCCGATGCCGGCGATCACCAACGACGCGAGCCCGATCAGCGCCAGGAACTGCCCCATGCGGTTAAAGAAACGGCCGGCGCCCGGCGCGGCGTCGGCGCGGCTCTGCAGCTCCCAACCCGCGCTTTCGTATCGCTCCTGCAATTGCGCGATCACCGCAGCCGGCTCGCCGCCATTGAGCCTGATCCGGTACTTGCTTCGGAACATGCTGCCCGGGACGATAAGGCCGGCGCGGCCAAGGCCTTCGAGGCTGACGATTGCGACGGGTCCGAATGTGAAGCCTTCGCCGAGCCGGTCGGGTTCGTCCTCGATCAGGCCGCGGATGCGGAACTCCGCCTCGCCGTAACGCAGCCGGTCGCCGATCCCTGCCGAGAGCCGCTCCGACAAAGCGCGGTCGATCAGGATTTCTTCAGGAGACAGGGGGAGCCCGGACCCGGACACCTTGAGCTGGCCATAGAGCGGGTAGGCTCGGTCCACCCCCTTGAGCTCGGTCAGTACGGCGCCGGAGATGTCGTCGGCACGCCGCGCCATCGCCTGGGTGCGCAGCGTTGCGCTGACCTGGCCGAACCGGCGCATGGCGGCCAGTTCTTCGCCGGTCGCTTCGCGCTGCGAAATCTCCACAGCGACATCGCCGCCCAGGAAGGCTTGGCCGTTGGCCGACAGCTCGCTTTGCACTGCAGCCGTGAGGCTGCCGATGGCCGCCAGCGTCGTGACTCCGAGCAGCAGGCAGATGAACAGCAGGCGCAAGCCGCGGAAACCGCCGCGAATATCGCGGCGGGCGATCTGCCAGCAGCTGCGCCAAGTGGCGTCGCTCATTGCAGCGTGTCCGAAACTATCCGGCCGTCGCGCATCTGGATGGTGCGCTGGCAGCGCTCCGCGAGCGCCTGATCATGGGTGATGATGATCAAGGTTGCGCTCGCAGCCGCTTGCCGGGCGAACAGCAAGTCGATGATCTCGGCGCTCGTGGTCCCGTCTAGATTGCCGGTCGGCTCGTCGGCGAAGAGGATTTGCGGCTTTGGCGCCACCGCGCGAGCGATCGCCACGCGCTGCTGCTCGCCACCGGAAAGCTGGGCAGGGTAGTGGCCGACGCGCTCGCCAAGCCCGACGGCAGCGAGTTCCGCACGCGCGGTTTCGAACGCCCGTTCGCGCCCAGCCAGCTCCAGCGGGACCGCCACATTCTCGAGCGCCGTCATTGTCGGCAGCAGGTGGAAAGCCTGGAGGATGATGCCGACGCTGCCGCGCCGCGCGCGCGCAAGCGCATCCTCGTCGAGCGACGAATAGTCCACCTGGGCGACGACGACCCGCCCGGAGGTGGGCCGCTCGAGTCCCGCCAGAACCGACATCAGCGACGATTTGCCCGATCCTGACGGACCAAGGATCGCGACGGCCTGCTCGTGCGGGATTTCCAGGTCGACATCGCGCAGAATTTTTGTCGGCGCGGCTTCGGCCCCGAGGGTCAGGTTGATCTTGCGCGCCGATATCATGCTATCGGCGGGGGCGTCCGGCTCGGCCATGTGAAGGAATGCGGTCCTTGAAACTGAAGCGCGCCTGTTATGCGAGCCTGTTGATCGCCGTCCAGTTGCTTGCGGCCTGTTCGGACCCTGGTTCGACCAATGGGCAGCAGGCGCAGAGGGATGCGGCAAGATCGCCCGCAGCGCCACCGCCGAAAGCGACCGACAAGCTTGTGCTCGCCTTCGGTGACAGCCTGTACGCTGGCTACGGCCTCCCCCCGGCGGAGGGCTTTGCGCCCAAGCTTGAGCAGGCGCTGCGTGCCGGCGGCGTTGCAGCCACGGTGCAGAATGCGGGCGTGTCGGGCGATACGAGCGCGGCCGGTCGCCAGCGACTGGCATTCACGCTCGACGGGCTCGCCCAAACGCCCGATCTCGCGCTCGTCGGCCTTGGGGCCAACGACATGCTGCGCGGGATCGACCCGGGCGAGACCGAGGCGAACTTGAAGGCGATCTGCACCGAGTTGCGCGGGCGCGGGGTGGAAGTGGTGATTACCGGCATGCTCGCAGCACCGAACCTCGGCAGCGAGTACGTGAGCCGGTTCAACGGCCTGTTCCCGCGGGTCGCCAAGAGTTGCGGGGCAACGCTCGACCCCTTTTTTCTCGCAGGCGTCGTTACGGACGCGAGATTGATGCTGCCGGACCGGATTCATCCAAATGCCACTGGTATGGACCGCATCGTGGCAAGAGTGGCGCCCGTGGTCGCGACGGAGTTGGCGGTCGACGGTTAGGCCTTTGCTGCTCCAAGAAAGCGGTCGCACAGCTTGCCTAGGCGTCCGCGAGACCAGGTGACGGACTGATAAATTCGCAGGCTGGTGCGGGCCCAGCGGGCATAGATTGCCGGCCGTCCGAGGTAGCGAGCCAGGCGCAGCATCCGGTGACTGCCCCGGGCAATCGCGTAGCGCAGGCGATACACCAGCTTGCGGCGGAGCGGCAGGTCAGCGGCTGGTGCGACGCGCTTGCGGGGGCGGATGCCACGCTTGTTCCAGGTGAGCCGGTAGGACAGGCCGTCGCGACGATGGCGAAGTCCGGCCGCCTGCGTATCGGCGATGAAGTCGGCGTTCACGGGCGTGAGCTCCAGCCGGCCGTCCGCGCGCGCGGCTTCGACCAGCTGGAGCACTTCGCGCGAGCGGACGATCATTACGTTGGTCCCGCGCCCATCGGACGAATAGGGTTCGACCCAGGCGTCCCCAAAGCTGACGTCCGCCGACTCGGCGACGACATCGTCGCACCAGTCGCAGGCCGGGTTCTGGAAAAAGCCCGCGCCCCAGTCGCCGTCGGCAAGGTGCCACCAATCCTGCTCCGCGCTGCTGCCGTCGTCCAGGTCGAGGTGAGCGCGGTACCAATTGGCGGGTCTGGTTTCGTCCTTGATGCGATAGTCGAGCGCCTGCACGCGGGCGACTTCCGTGCCGAGCTGCCAGGCGAAGCTCTCGACCATGCCGGCACTCTTCATGTGGCCGCAGAAGAGGCCGAGGGTATGGGTCACGCGATCGCCGATTACCGGATCGATGCGACGCAGAAGGTGGATGGCTTTGATGAAGCAGGGCACCCCGACGATCGCATAGCGGCCCTGGATTGCGCGGACCTGCTCCAGCACGCGCGACAGCTCGACGGGATAATAGCGCGACTTAGCGCCGTTCATCAGCTCATCGGGCGTACGCGAGACGCGATAATCGAAAAAGCGGCCAGTGGCGTCCGCGTCAGCAGGAGCGACGTGCACGACGCCATCGACCGCGCCCGTGCGCAGCAGTTCGGCCGCCACCCAGCTGGTCAGGCCGCCCGAGCTCCCCAGCGGGCGGAAGGGGAATTCGGATGCGTGGCCGACGTAGGCAGCCTCGAAGCGTCCAATTCGGCGGTCTGTCTCCGGCGCCTGGCCGAACCGTGCCAGCGCGATCGCGTCTTCGTTGATGGCCGCCGGCGAGAAGGGGCATTGGCGCGTGAACTCCTCCGCAGGAGCATTGTACCAAGTGGGCGAACCTTCTGGCTTGTGAAAGCCGTCGCGGTCCCAGACCATGCGGGCGTTCGGCCGGTTGGCGGCACAACTGCCGCAGCCGATGCACAGACCGGATTCGACGATGTCGCGCGGGCTGACCAGCCGCTCGGCTTCACTGAGGCGGGGATCAGGAGAGGGCAGCATCAAGGAAAGCGTCGGAACGCGCGCGATACTCCCCGATCCGCTCTGCAACTTCAGGCTGGACCGGCGTTCCCAACAGGCTCGCGAACTGCTCTTCGCCGCTATGCTCGTCAATGAGGCGATCGCTGGTGCCGAGCGTTCGAGCGAGGTCGGGGATCTTGATCGAGCGGTATTCGCTCGGCGCAGCAGCCCACGGTTTGCCATTCGCAAGGGCAAAGACGCAGCCGTGAAAGAAGTTGGTGATTACGGCACTTGCCCCGGCGATCAGGGCGGCGAACTCGGACGGTCCGGCCCGCACCTGCTGTTCGTCGGCCCACGGGTTTGAATAGCCGACGCTGACCAGGCGATGGCCGGTGCGATCGGCCCAGCGGCGCGCCATGCGGCTCAGCCAGTCGGGGAAGCCGTGGCCGTATACCAAGGCGTAGCGATCGGTCGAAGCCGCCGGCTCAAGCTTTACTGCCCCGGCGAACTGGAGAACGGGATCGAGCACGATCGGCGGCTCGCGGCCGGTGCTGTTGCGGACCAGGTGCCGGCTGTTCTCGTCGCGAACGGAGATGCTGGAAAATCGTCCAAGCTTGCCGGCCCACTCGCTCGAAATGCCGTCCCACGCGCCATGATTGCCGAAGCTTGCCGCATAGGAGACCAGCCGGTCAGCCTTAAGGCCGTCGCCGAAGAAGATCGGCGTGCCGCCATACCAGGGGTGGCGGAAGTTCCATACTTCGTCGCTGCCAACAACGATCGCGTCATACTCGCCAGCGGCCTCGGGTTGCCGGACCGGGAAGGACTTTGACTGCGGCAGCGCCGCGATGGCTTGGGCGAACTTGCGGGTTTTCACGACATAGTCCCGCAACTCGTGGCGGGGAGTGCGCTCGGGCAGCTTGGGCTGCAAGGCGCAGCGCGCTTCGGCGCTGCGGACGGTGCCGCAATCATGGTCGAGCAACTCGGCGTCGTGGCCGCGCGCGCGCAGACCCTCCACCAGGCAGCGCGCCTGCCAGTAGGATCCGTAGTTGATGCACTTGTGGAAGGTGAGAACGCCGACCTTCTTCCCGCTCGCCATGGCGGGACAATCATTGCCCCCGAAACAAGTTCCTAACGCGGCTTGACGAACTTCAGCGTCATCCGGTCGCTTTCGCCAATGGCGAGATACTTCTCCCGGTCCTTGTCCTCTAGGCCCAGCGTCGGCGGTAGCGTCCACACGCCGTTCTCCCAATCGGCCGTGTCCTTGGGATTAGCGTTGATCTCCGACGATCCGGCGAATTGGAAGCCCGCTGCTTCGGCCAGCCTGCGGACGGTGCTGGCCTTGATGTACCCGCTGGTACGCTCACGCTCGGCGGACGCGCTTTCCGGCAGGCGATGGTCCTCAATGCCGAGCACGCCGCCGGGCTTCAGCATCGCGAACATCTGCTTGAAGGCCTCGGGGCCGTAATCCTGCTTGTCGTCCCGCTGATAGCCCATGCGCCAGTTATGCACGTTGCGGAACGTCAAGACAGCGTCGGCAGTGCCGTCGGGCACACGATTGGCTTTGGCATCGAACGCCGGGAACACCGCCGTGCTCAGCGTGCCATAAAGCGCTGGCTGCGCCTGCTGCAGCTTGGCGACGCCGCCCAGCTGGCCGTTTAGGGTGGCCAGCACCAGCTTGCCGCCGCCAGAGGCAAGGTAAGGCGCGAGCACTTCGGTGTACCAGCCGCCGCCCGGCCAGATCTCGACCACCGTGTCGTCGGGCTCGACGCCGAAAAAGGCGAGGGTCTCGACGGGATGACGGTAGCGATCTCGAGCGACGTTCTTGGGCGTCCGGCGCGCATCCGCAACCGCTTTGGCGAGCGCCGCCTGGTGCGCGAAGGCGGCTTGCTGATGACTTTGGTGCTGCGAATGGTCCTGGGCTGCTGCCGTGTAAGCAGCGCCGAGTGCTGCAGTGGCGACACCTGCCAGAACGGCGGCCAGAGTGCGATGAGCCATGTGGTGCGTCCCCTTTGAACTGATGTCTACGTTCATGTGCGACGCCCGGGGGGAGAGCAATAGGCCGTTCGACCAGCGTCAGGCGCGGTTCTGCGCAGTGCGGCTTACAGGCACGCCTCCAGATACGGCTGGTCGAAGCCGTACTGCTTGGCCTTGTCGAGGGTGTAGGGCCGAAGGCCCATCGAGCGGTACTCGCCGACGATCTTCCCCTCCGCGGTCTCGTCCAGATATTCGAACTTGAACAGCTCCTGGGTGACGATGACCTCGCCCTCCATGCCGATCACCTCGGTGATGTTGGTGGTGCGGCGGGAGCCATCGCGCAGGCGCTTGACTTGCACGATGAGGTCGACGGAGTCGGCGATCTGCCGGCTGATCGCTTCCTTGGGGATCTTGATGTCCCCCATCATCACCATGTTCTCCATACGCGCGAGGCACTCGCGCGGGCTGTTGGAGTGGAGCGTGGCCATCGACCCGTCGTGACCGGTGTTCATGGCGGCCAGCAGGTCGAAGCACTCCTGGCCGCGGATCTCGCCCAAGATGATGCGGTCGGGACGCATGCGCAGCGCGTTGATGACGAGGTCGCGGATCGTGATCGCGCCCTGGCCCTCGAGGTTCGGCGGCCGGGTTTCGAGCGGCAGCCAGTGCGGCTGCTGAAGCCGCAGCTCGGCCGCGTCCTCGATGGTGATCACGCGCTCGCCGGGGTCGATCATCTTCGACATGGCGTTGAGCATGGTCGTCTTGCCCGAGCCGGTACCGCCCGAGATCACGACGTTCATGCGCGACGCGCCGGCGATCTTGAGCACCGTCGCCATCTTGTCCGACATCGAGCCGAAGCCCTTCATCATGTCGAGCGTGATTGGCTTTTCGGAGAATTTGCGGATCGAGATGGCGGTGCCGCGAAGCGACAGCGGCGGGATGATGACGTTGACGCGGCTGCCGTCCTGCAGGCGGGCGTCGGCGAGCGGCGTGGTCTGGTCGACGCGGCGGCCGACCTTGTTGACGATGCGCTGGGCGATCTGGAACAGGTGCTCCTCGTCGCGGAACTGGATGGTGGCGAGCTCGAGCTTGCCCTTGCGCTCGATAAAGCACTGGTCAGGCCCGTTGACCATGATGTCGCTGACAGCCGGGTCGGACAGCAGCTCTTCCAAGGGACCGAGACCGAGCAGTTCGTCGACCAGCACCTTTTCCAGCGCGAACTGCTCGCGCCGGTTGAGGTTGATCTTCAGCTCGGCGAGCACTTCCCCGATGATCGGACGGAATTCCTCGGCCAGTTCGTCCTTGCTGAGCGTAGCCGCGGCTTCCGGATCGACGCGCTCGAGCAGGCGGGGAAGCACCTGCTCCTTGATGCGGTGAACGGATGCTTCAAAGCCTTCCGCCTTGCTGCTGGCAGCATCGCCGCTGAGGTTCTGGCGCGCGGTGAGGCGGTCCATCGCGCCCATCGGCGCTCCATTACTTTCGGGGACAGCGGCATCAATCGCCGGCGCCTCAAGTTCCTCCAGAGGGGGGAACTGATCGCCGCCAAACGAAGCTGAGCCGGCCGACGAGCCGCCTTTCATGGGCTTGGCGACGCCGAAGTTGGGGCGCCCGCCGCTCGCTCCTCCACGCTTGCCGAATGCGCTCATGCCACTCCGTTCCTCTGCGGTGTTCGCGGGGATTCGGGTGGTGAATAGGTGCGAAACTTTTAGAAAAGCCTAATTGGATTAATCCTCCCTGCGAGCGCAGCTCGTGGGGAGGGGCCCCTCAATCAGTCCTGCGGACGGCCACCTCCCCACCGCTGCGCGGCAGGGAGGAGCTTATTCGCCGGCGCTTTCCGCCAACACCGTGAGGCCACGGTCGCTGACTTCAGCGAAGCCGCCGGTGACGGCGATCCGCTCCGGCTGCGTTCCGGCGCTGCGGTAGACCGCGAGCTCGCCGTTCTTGAGCGTCGTCATGTACGGCGCGTGGCCGGCCATGATGCCGCTGTCGCCTTCGACGCCGGGCACCACAACCATGTGGACGTCGTCCGACATCACCTGCCGGTCGGGGGTGACGAGTTCGAAATGCAGGTCGGCCACTGGCTACGCGTCCTGCGCCAGCTTCTCGGCCTTGGCGACTGCCTCGTCGATGCCACCGACCATGTAGAAGGCGGCTTCGGGGAGGTGGTCGTACTGACCCTCGACCACCGCCTTGAACGACCTCACGGTGTCTTCCACCTGGACGAACTTGCCGGGAATGCCGGTGAACACTTCGGCAACGTGGAACGGCTGGCTGAGGAAGCGCTGGATCTTGCGGGCGCGGCTGACGACCAGCTTATCTTCTTCGCTAAGCTCGTCCATGCCGAGGATGGCGATGATGTCCTGCAGCGACTTGTACTTCTGCAGCGTCTCCTGAACGGCGCGCGCGGTCTCGTAATGCTCCTGGCCGACGACGGCAGGAGTAAGCACGCGGCTGACGCTGTCGAGCGGATCGACGGCCGGGTAGATGCCCAGCTCCGAGATCGCGCGGCTTAGCGTGGTGGTCGCGTCGAGGTGGGCGAAGGAGGTCGCCGGCGCCGGGTCGGTCAAGTCGTCGGCCGGCACGTAGATGGCCTGCACCGAGGTGATCGAGCCCTTGTTGGTCGAGGTGATGCGCTCCTGCAGTGCGCCCATGTCGGTCGACAGGGTCGGCTGGTAGCCCACGGCCGAGGGGATGCGGCCCAAGAGCGCCGACACTTCCGAGCCCGCCTGGGTGAAGCGGAAGATGTTGTCGACGAAGAACAGCACGTCCTGCCCCTCCTGGTCGCGGAAATATTCAGCCTGGGTGAGGCCGGACAAAGCGACGCGAGCGCGGGCGCCCGGCGGCTCGTTCATCTGGCCGAACACCAGCGCCACCTTGGATCCTTCGGGCGTCGGGTTGCCGTCGGCGTCCTTGGCGATCACGCCGGCCTCGAGAAACTCGTGGTAGAGGTCGTTGCCCTCGCGGGTGCGCTCGCCGACGCCGGCGAACACCGACACGCCGCCGTGGCCCTTAGCGATGTTGTTGATCAGCTCCTGAATGAGCACGGTCTTGCCGACTCCGGCGCCGCCGAACAGGCCGATCTTGCCGCCCTTCGCATAAGGGGCGAGCAGGTCGATGACCTTGATGCCGGTGACGAGAATGGCCGCTTCGGTGGATTGGTCGACGAACATCGGCGCATCGGCGTGGATGGGGGCGGACAGATCGCTGCCGATCGGGCCGCGCTCGTCGATCGGCTCGCCGACCACGTTCATGATGCGGCCAAGCGTCTTGGGGCCGACGGGCACGCGGATCTGCGAACCGGTGGCGTTGACCACCTGGCCGCGGGTCAGGCCGTCGGTCGAGTCCATCGCGATGGTGCGGACGACGTTCTCGCCGAGGTGCTGGGCGACCTCCAGAACCAGGCGGTTGCCGTTGTTCTCGGTCTCCAGCGCCGACAGGATCGGCGGCAGTTCGCCTTCGAACGACACGTCGACAACGGCGCCGATCACCTGCGCGACGCGGCCGGTGAGGTTGCTCGATCCGCCCGGTCCGGCGCTGGTGCCGGTGGCCGAGGCCTGGCTCTGCCCGGTCTTGCGGCTGCGGGTCTTGGTGTCGGTGGCGGCGGTGGCCATGTCGTCGTTCCTTGCGTTCGGGGTTCGTTAGAGCGCTTCGGCGCCCGAGATGATTTCGATGAGCTCGGTCGTGATCACGGCCTGCCGCTGGCGGTTGTACTGGATCGACAGGCGGTTGATCATGTCGCCGGCATTGCGGGTGGCATTGTCCATCGCGGTCATCTGCGATCCGTAGAAGCCGGCCTGGTTTTCGAGCAGCGCGCGATAGATCTGGATGGTGATGTTGCGCGGCAGGAGGTCGGCGAGGATTTCCTCCTCGTCGGGCTCATATTCCACTGCGGCAAGCGAGGCGTTTGCCGGCTGACCGGCATCCTGCGCGGGCGGACGCACCGGGATGATCTGCTCCACCACCGGCTCCTGCACCAAAGTCGAGCGGAAGTTGGCGAAGGCGAGGTGGACCACGTCAATGCCGTCGGTCGTGTAGCGGTCGATCAGGTCGGTCGCGATCGCCTGAGCGTCGGCGTAGGACGGCGCCTTCATCTCGGTCGTGTCGTGCTGCGCGATGATCGCCTTGGGATAGACGCGCTGGATAACGGGGCGGCCCTTGCGGCCGACGATGTAGAACAGCACCGTCTTGCCCTGCTGGACGAGGTCGTCGGCCTTGCGGCGCGCGGCCCGCACGATGTTGCTGTTGAACGCGCCGGCCAGACCGCGGTCGCCGGTGGCCAGCACGATCAAGTGGGTGTCGTCCCTGCCGGTGCCGGTCAGCAGCTTGGGGCTCTGCGGGCCGGGCGCCACGCGCGAGGCGATCGAGCCGACCACGCCGGTCAGCCGCTCTGCATAGGGCCGGCCGGCCTGGGCGCGCTGGGTTGCGCGGCGCAGCTTTGCCGCCGCGACCATGTTGAGCGCCTTGGTGATCTTCTGCGTCGACTTGACCGACGCGATCCGCCCTTTGAGTGCCTTGAGGCTGGCCATCGTGCTGCCGCGCTACCCGTTACGCAAACTGCTTGCCGAAGTCGGCAAGCGCGCTCTTGAGCGCAGAAGCCGTTTCGCCATCGAGCGCCTTGGTGTCGCGGATCTTGGCCAGCACCTCGGGCTTGTCGGAGCGGAGGTAGCTCAGCATCGCAGCCTCGTAGCGGGTGACGTCCTTGGTATCGACGGCGTCGAGGAACCCCTGCGTGCCCGCGTAGATGGACGCGACCTGCTCCTCCACCGGCATCGGCTGGTATTGCGCCTGCTTAAGCAACTCGGTCAGGCGAGCGCCGCGGGCGAGCAGCTTCTGGGTCGACGCGTCGAGGTCGGAGCCGAACTGCGCGAACGCCGCCATCTCGCGATACTGCGCGAGCTCGAGCTTGATCGAGCCGGCGACCTTCTTCATCGCCTTGGTCTGCGCCGCCGAGCCGACGCGACTGACCGATAGGCCGACGTTAATCGCGGGGCGGATGCCCTGGTAGAACAGGTCGGTCTCGAGGAAGATCTGGCCATCGGTGATCGAGATCACGTTGGTCGGAATGTAGGCCGAGACGTCGCCGGCCTGGGTCTCGATGACCGGCAGCGCCGTCAGCGAACCGCCGCCGAGGCTGTCGTTCATCTTTGCAGCCCGCTCGAGCAGACGGCTGTGCAAATAGAAGACGTCGCCCGGATAGGCCTCGCGTCCCGGCGGACGACGCAGCAGCAGCGACATCTGGCGGTAGGCGACGGCCTGCTTGGAGAGGTCGTCGTAGACGATCACGGCGTGCATGCCGTTGTCGCGGAAATATTCGCCCATCGCACAGCCGGTGTAGGGCGCCAGGAACTGCAGCGGCGCCGGCTCCGACGCGGTCGCCGCGACGACTATCGAATATTCCATCGCGCCATTCTCTTCGAGCGCGCGGACGATCTGGGCGACCGTGGAGCGCTTCTGACCGATGGCGACGTAGATGCAGTAGAGCTTTTCGCTCTCGGCGCCCGAAGCGTTGATGTTTTTCTGGTTGATGAAGGCGTCCAGCGCGACGGCGGTCTTGCCGGTCTGGCGGTCGCCGATGATCAGCTCGCGCTGGCCGCGCCCGATCGGCACCAGCGCGTCGAGCGCCTTAAGGCCGGTCTGCACCGGCTCGTGAACCGACTTGCGCGGGATGATGCCCGGCGCCTTGACCTCGACGCGGCTGCGCTCGGTGGTTTCGATCGGGCCTTTGCCGTCGATCGGGTTGCCGAGCGCGTCGACCACACGGCCGAGCAGCGCCTTGCCCACCGGCACGTCGACGATGGTGCCGGTGCGGCGAACAGTCGAGCCTTCGCTGATTTCCGAGTCCGAGCCGAAGATGACCACGCCGACGTTGTCGGCTTCGAGGTTCAGGGCCATGCCCTTGGTGCCGTTCTCGAACTCGACCATCTCGCCGGCCTGGACGTTGTCGAGGCCGTAGATGCGGGCGATGCCGTCGCCGACCGACAGCACCGTGCCGACTTCGGAGACCTGCGCATCGGCGTCGAAGTTCGCAATCTGGTCGCGGATGACGCGGGAGATTTCAGCGGCGCGGATGTCCATGGTGTTCGCTTAGCCTTTCATCAGTGCAGTCGGCATACGGGCCTTCAGCCCTTCATTGCCTGTGCGAGTCGGTTGAGTTTGGTGCGGATGGATGCGTCGATCATCTGGCTGCCCAGCTTGACGACGATCCCGCCGAGAATGTCGGGATTGACCTGCGCGTCGATGCTGACCTCGCGGCCGGCACGGGTGCGCAGCTGCTGCTTGAGCTGGCCGATCTGGTCGTCGTTCAATGGCCGGGCAGTGAGCACTTCGGCAACCGTTTCGCCGCGATGCTCCGCCGCCAGCCGGCCAAACGCTCGGATCACCGAGCGGAGCTGGCCCTTGCGGCCGTTGCGGGCGAGCACGCCGACGAAGTTGGTGGTGATGGGGTCGAGGCCAAGCTGCGGCGACAAGGCGGCAAGTGCGCTGCCCGCTTCTTCCCGCGAGACCACGGGGCTGTCGACCACCTCGGCGAAATCGCGCGAGTCCAGCATCGCCTGGCTCAGCACATCGAGGCTGTGGCTGACCGCATCGATCTGCCGCTGGTCGCGGGCGAGATCGAACAAAGCGGAGGCGTAGCGCCCTGCTAAGCTGGCCCGAATGCCGCCGGAAGTCTCCACGCGCTTGTATGCTCCAGAACTGGAATTTGCCCCCATGCGAAAACGGGCGCAGCGGCGATTGCCGCACACCCCATGGGTTGCGCGCGCCCCTAGCAAGGGGTGCCCGGCGATGCAAGGCGGGGTGCCGCTGGCCGCTACAACTCGCGGGTGAAAAAGCGTGTGAACGGTGTATCCTGGTAGCCGCCGAATGGGCCGCAAGGCACGAAGTCCTCACTGGCATAGAGGTGGAGCGCCGGCGCGAATGGCTCGGTACTGCCGGTCTCCAGGCTGAGACGCCGGTAGCCGCGGCGGCGCGCCTCCGCGACGAGGTGGTGCAGCATCCGGCGCCCGACCCCTTGCCCAAGCGCCGCGGCAGCAGTGCGCATCGACTTGATCTCGCCGTGGTGACCGGCAAGGGCTTTTAGCGCGCCCACTCCAAGCAGCTTGCCCCGATCGCGCGCAGACCAAAGGGTGACTGCCGAATCCTGCAGGCCTTCGATGGGCAGCACATGGCAGGCCTCCGGCGGTGAGGTCGAGCGCATCAGCGCAAAATGAAGCTGGAGCAGGGCTCGAACGTCGGCGCTGTCGAGATCGCCTTCGCAGAAGGTCAGCTGCATTCGGCCTGGTTACTTTGAACGCAAGCAGCAGGAAGCGTGAAATCTTGGCACGGTGTATAGGGACCGCATGGTGGAAGGGGACAACATGGTCGACGCGGAGGAAGCCTGGGCCGCGTTCGAACGGCGCGACCGGGGTTGGGACGGGCGGGTGATCGGTGCGGTGCGGACCACCGGTATCTACTGCAAGCCGAGCTGTCCCGCGCGGCGGCCGCTGCGGGAGAACATCGAATTCTTCTCGGATGCGGTATCCGCGCTGGCCGCCGGGTACCGCCCCTGCCTGCGCTGCAAGCCGGACGAGGTCGCGCGCGACCGCCAGGCCGTCGCGCGCGCGGTCGGGCTGATCGAGCGAGCCGAGGAGCCGCTATCGCTGACAGAGCTGGCAGTGAGCGTCGGCTACGCGCCGCACCACTTCCAGCGGCTGTTCAAGCGCGACCTCGGCGTCTCGCCGGCCGAATATGCCCGCGGGCTGCGGAGCGAACGGGCACAGGATGCGCTCAAGGAGAACGGCAGGGTGACGGACGCAATCTATGACGCCGGCTACCAGAGCCCGAGCGGCTTCTACAGCGACGCCAAGGAGCGGCTCGGCATGACGCCGTCGGCCTGGCGCGATGGCGGGCGCGGCGAGACGATCCGCTGGACCACGTTCGACAGCCCGCTTGGGCGCATGCTGATCGCCGCCACCGCCAGGGGCATCTGCCGGCTGACGTTCGAGGAGAGCGCGGAGGCGCTGCGCCGCTACTTTCCCAATGCGACCCTGGTGCAAGACGAGGGCGGCATGGCCGGGCTGGTCGAAGGCGCGCTGACGGCGATCGACCGCCCGGCCGCCGCGCCCGACCTGCCGGTCGATGTCGCGGGGACCGCGTTTCAGGAAGCCGTCTGGCGCGAGCTGCGCAAGATCCCGCTCGGCGAGACGCGCAGCTACGCGCAGGTCGCCGCGGCGGTCGGCAAGCCCGGGGCGGTACGGGCGGCCGGCAGCGCCAACGGCCAGAACCATGTCGCGGTGCTTATCCCCTGCCACCGGGTGGTGCGCAGCGACGGCTCCCTTGGCGGCTACGCCGGCGGGCTAGACCGCAAGCGCAAGCTGCTTGCTGCCGAGGGACACGAGCTTGGCAGCACGGAGTTACCGCTGGCCGAATAAGCGCTTGCCGCCGTTCTTCGCCTCCGCTCCAAGCGCGCGGAGGGGGAGCTATGGACAGCACGACTTTGGAGAATGCGGCCGGTGAGCGGCCGGCCTGGCGGCGCATCGTCGATTTTCCGCTGGTCGCACTGGCTATCTCGGTGGCGCTGTTCGTCGGCGCTCTGCAGGTCGCCGGCCTGCTGGGCGAACAGTTGCCTTATTCTTCGGAAACGATCGAAGGCATCGCCCTGCGCTCGGCGATTGCCATCGCCCTGGCGGTCGGGCTGTACAAACTGGTGATCGTCCGTCTGGGCGAGCAGCCGCGCGACGAGTTGCTGCTGGCCCGTGCACCGCAGGAGCTCGGCTTCGGACTGCTGTTTGGCGCAGTGCTGTTTGCAGCAGTCGTCGGTGTCGCGGCGCTGGTCGATGTGTACAACATCGTTGGCGCCGGCGGCACGCGGACCCTGCTCCCCGTCTTGCTCACGGCTGCGATCGTGCCCGGGGTTCTGGAAGAGCTGCTGTTCCGCGGCATCCTGTTCCGCTGGATCGAACAGTTTGCGGGCAGCTGGGCGGCGCTGCTGGTGACGTCAGCGTTGTTCGGCCTGGTGCACATCTTCAATCCGAATGCCTCCTGGTTTTCGTCCTTCACGATCGCAGTGGAGGCCGGGCTGCTGCTGGGCGGCGCCTACCTGCTGACCCGCAGCCTGTGGATGCCGATTGGCCTGCATGCGGCGTGGAATTTCACGCAAGGGTTCATCTTCGATGTTCCGGTCTCGGGGCTTGATCAGGACGGGCTGGTGGAAGCGCAGCTGTCGGGGCCGCTCCTGCTGTCGGGTGGAGCGTTCGGGCTCGAGGCTTCCGTGATCGCGCTGGCGATCGCCACCGCGGCTGGGATCTGGCTGGTGGTGCTGGCGGTTCGCCGCGGCCGGCTGGTGCAGCCCTGGTGGGTGCGGCCGCGGAGCTCGGGCTACAGGAAGCTGTAGGGATCGACGTCGACGCTGACCCGGACCTTGGCGCTCCATTCGACGCCCGCCAGCCAGTCGCGGATGACGTCCTGGACGTCGAGGCTGCGGCGGGCATGGACCAGCAGGCGCTGGCGGTGGCGGCCGCGCAGCATCGCCAGCGGCGCCGGCGCGGGGCCGAACACCGCCATGCCCTCGACCTCGGGGGCGGCACGGCTGATGCGTTGGGCAATGGCCTCGGCGTTGCCGGCATCCTCCGCCGAGACGATGATTGCCGCCAGTCGGCCGAACGGCGGCATCGCGGCTTCTTGGCGCGCCTCGGTTTCCGCCTGGTAGAAGCCCGCGACATCGCCGGACACGAGCGCTGAAATAACCGGCGCCTCGGGATCGTGGGTCTGGACGAGGACGCGCCCGGGCTTGTCCCCGCGGCCGGCGCGGCCCGCGACCTGCTGGATCTGCTGAAAGCTGCGCTCGGCCGCGCGCAAGTCGCCGCCGGCGAGCCCGAGGTCGGCGTCGACCACGCCGACCAGCGTCAGATTGGGGAAATGGTAGCCCTTGGTCACCAGCTGGGTGCCGACGACGATGTCGATCTCGCCGCCCTCCATCGCCGCGACGAACTCGGCCGCCTTCTGCGGCGACCAGATAGTATCGGAGGTGACGATCGCCGTCCGTGCGTGCGGGAACAGTGCCGCGACCTCATCGGCGATGCGCTCGACGCCGGGCCCACACGGCACCAGGCTGTCCTCCTCGCCGCACTCCGGGCAGGCGCGGGGCGGCGGCATGACATGGCCGCAATGGTGGCAGGCGAGCCGGTGCATGAGCCGGTGCTCGACCATCCATGCGGTGCAATTCGGGCATTGGAAGCGGTGCCCGCAATTGCGGCACAGGGTCAGCGGCGCGAAGCCGCGGCGGTTGAGGAACAGCAGCGACTGCTCGCCTCGCTCGAGGTTGGCCTCGAGTTCCGTCACCAGCGAAGGCGCCAGCCAGCGGCCGCGCAGCGGCGGATCCTGCGTCAGATCGATCGGCTGGATGTCGGGCAGGGTCGCGCCGGCGAACCGCTGCTCGAGCCGGACCTCGCGGTAGCGGCCGAGCTCGACCATGTGCCGGCTCTCGATGGCCGGCGTCGCCGAGGAAAGTACTACGGCGATATTCTCGAACTTGCCCCGCATCACCGCCGTGTCGCGGGCGTGGTACTGGACACCGTCCTCCTGCTTGAACGTGGGTTCGTGCGCTTCGTCCACCACGATCAGCCCAAGCTTGGCATAAGGCAGGAACAAGGCGGAGCGGGCGCCAACCGTCACCGCGGCTTCGCCGCTGGCAATCCCGCGCCAGGAGCGGCGGCGCTCGGACGAGCGCAGGCCCGAATGCCACGCCACCGGCGCGCAGCCGAACCGCGCCTCGAAGCGCTTGAGGAATGGCTCAGTCAGCGCGATTTCCGGCAGCAGAACCAGCGCCTGTTTTCCCTGGCGCACGCATTCGGCGATGGCTTCGAAATAAACTTCGGTCTTGCCCGAGCCGGTGACGCCGTCGAGCAGGATGGGGTCGAACCCGACGCTAATCGCCTTGGTCAGGAAAGCGGCCGCTTGCTCTTGCTCTTCGTTGAGCTCGGGCCGGGCATGGTCCGGGTCGGGGCAGGGGAGGGAGCGGTCGGAATCGACGGCGACGGCCTCCAGCGCCCCGACATTCACCAGACCGCGGAGCACCGTGTCGCTGACCGCGGCATGATCGGCCAACTCGCGGATCGTACCCTGACGGCCGCCAAGACGTTCGAGCGCTTGGCTGCGCTGCGGCGTCAGCCGGTCGGGGGCAAGGCCGGTCGGCCGATATTCGGTGAGCTGGCGCGGCCCGTCGAGCGCGGCCGCGGACGGCAGCACCATGCGCAAGACGGAAGGCAGCGGGCTGAGGTAATAGTCCGCCGTCCACTCGCACAGGCGGCGCAGCGGCTCGGCAAGCGGGCGGACCGGGAGCACGGAATGGAGCGGCCGAAGCCGGTTGTCACCCACTTCTTCCGTCGGCAGCCGCTCCGGTTCCCAGGCAACCCCCAACATCTGCCGCGGCCCAAGCGGGGCGACTACCACCGACCCGGGCTGCACGGGCACGCCGTCCGGCACGCGATAGTCGAGTGGTCCAAGAGCAGCGTTGAGCGTGACGATGCGGGCGCGGGGGAAAGTCACTTAGGACCCAGAATCCGTTCGGGCTGAGCTTGTCGAAGCCCTGTAGTGTTCTGCGATGAAGAAAAGCAGTCCTTCGACGAGCTCAGGAAGAACGGGTGTGTTTAGCAGGTTTTGCTACTTCCCCCGCTTCTTCCTGTGCGTATCGAGGTCCAGCACCGCGAAATCCTCTTCGCCTTGCAGCAGGCCGAGGCGGCGAGCCACTTCCTGATAGGCTTCCTCGACCCCGCCCAGGTCCTGGCGGAAGCGGTCCTTGTCGAGCTTGTGGTTGGTCTTGAGGTCCCACAGGCGGCAGCCGTCGGGGCTGATCTCGTCGGCCAGGATCACACGGGCATAGTCGCCGTCCCACACGCGTCCGAACTCCAGCTTGAAGTCGATCAGCCGGATGCCGATCGCCGCGAACATGCCGGACAGGAAGTCGTTCACGCGGATCGCCATGTCGGCGATGTCGTTCATCTCCTCCTGGCTGGCCCAGCCGAAGCAGGCGATGTGCTCGTCGGCGATCATCGGATCGTTGAGGGCGTCGTCCTTGTAGTAATATTCGATGATCGTGCGCGGCAGCTGGGTGCCTTCCTCGATGCCCAGCCGCTTGGACAAGGAGC
>CADCVY010000018.1 GCA_902806275.1 uncultured Sphingomonas sp.
ACAAGATGGACGAAGCGATCAGCTCCTACGTCCGCCGCAACCACAACCTGCTGATCGGTGAAGCCACGGCCGAACGGATCAAAAAGGAAGTCGGCATCGCCAAGCCGCCGGTCGACGGCATCGGCAAGACCGTCCACATCAAGGGCCGCGATCTGGTCAATGGGGTGCCCAAGGAAATCTCCATCAACCAGGGCCAGATCGCCGAGGCATTGTCCGAACCCGTCGGCACCATCGTCGAGGGCGTCCGGATCGCGCTGGAGAACACGGCGCCGGAACTGGCCGCCGACATCTGCGACCAGGGCATTGTCCTGACCGGCGGCGGCGCCTTGCTGCAGGGGTTGGATGAAGTACTTCGCGATGAAACCGGTCTTCCCGTCACCGTCGCCGACGACCCGCTGACCTGCGTCGCGCTCGGGACCGGCCGAGCGCTCGAGGAAGAGCAGTTCCGCGGCGTCCTCCAGACCGCCTGACGGGCGCTTAGGCAATGGCGACGGCGCGCCCCGGCTGGTCGCGCAAGGCGCAGTACGGGCTGTTTTTCGGCCTGATCGCGGTGATCGGCGGGATCGTCGTCGGCCTTGTCCTGCTCATCATGTCGCTGGTTGCGCCCAAGACGTTCGTGACGATCCGCGGTGCCGCGCTGGATATCACCGCCCCGCTCACCGGGGCGCTGCACGGTGTCACGGCCACCATCGAGGGCCTTGGCAGCGGCGCCGGCAATTACTGGGACGCCGCGCACCAGAACGAGCAGCTGAAGCGCGAGCGTAAGGCGATGCTGCAGCGGATGGTCGAGGCAAAAGCCATCCTGCAGGAGAACCGGCAACTGAAGGCCACGCTTCAATTGCGCGAGCGCACCACTGCGGCCGTGGCAACGAGCCGCATCGTCGGCTCCTCCTTCAGCAGCCCCCGCCGGTTTGCCATCCTGTCGGTGGGAACAAGCGACGGGGTGCGCATCGGCATGCCGGTGCGATCGCCAGACGGGCTGGTTGGACGGGTGATCGACGCAGGCGCCACCGCGTCGCGGGTGTTGCTGGTGTCCGACCGCGCCAATATCGTCCCGGCCCGGCTGCTTCGCACGGGCGTGCCGGTGATCGCCCAGGGCCGTGGCGACGGCACGGTCGACGTCCGACCGCTGGAAGTCGGCCGCAATCCCTTCAAGCGCGGCGACATCATCGTCACATCCGGCACCGGCGGCCTCTACCCGCCCCTGGTTCCGGTCGCCCGGGTGGTGAAGCTCGACGACGACGGGGCGGTCGCCCTGCCGCTGGCCGACCCCTCGACTACCAGCTTCGCCATCATCGAGCCGCCGTACGAGCCCGCAGCGATTGCTGCCGAAAAGGCGGTGCGCGACCCGGAAACGCCCTGATGGTCCGGGCCGCGCTCGGAACCCGCCGGATCGGCCAAGGTCCGCTGCGCTGGGCGACGCTGGTTCCGGCTGCGACCGTGGTGGCCGCGTCGCTCCTCTCGGCGCTGCCGATCGTCTCGTCCACCGGCTGGTACCCGGACTTCGGCTTTCTAGTCCTGATCAGCTGGCGGCTCTTGCGCTCCGACCCATGGCCGGCCTGGTGGGCGGCGCCGCTCGGGCTTGTCAACGACCTGTTCACCGGTCAGCCGATAGGCTTCTCCGTCGCTCTGTGGAGCGCGACGATGCTGGTGCTCGACCTCATCGACCGCCGTACCATGTGGCGCGATTACTGGATCGAGTGGGTGCTTGCCGCGGTGCTGATCGCAATCAACGAAT
Organism: uncultured Sphingomonas sp.; assembly: GCA_902806275.1. Lineage (GTDB taxonomy): Bacteria > Pseudomonadota > Alphaproteobacteria > Sphingomonadales > Sphingomonadaceae > Sphingomicrobium. The sequence goes on from CADCVY010000018.1 coordinate 1,739, forward strand.
GGCTGGAATGGCAATTAGCGGGGCTGGTCGGCGCGTCCGTGCCGTTTAGCCGCGTCCTGCCGCCGCTGGTGATCACCGTGTTCCTGTTCCCGATCGTCGCCTGGTTCGTCGCTCGCCTCGACCGTTGGAGGCTCGGGCGATGAAGATGGACAACGCCCGGCGCTTCACTTCCGCGCACCAATCGCTCACCTTTTCCCGCCGCATGATGCTGCTCGGCGCCGCGCAGGCGGGGATCGGCGCGCTGCTAATCGGCCGCATGAGCTGGCTGTCGATCGCGGAGAACGAGCATTACCAGCTGTTGTCCGAAAGCAACCGAGTCCAGCTGATCGTGGTGCCGCCGCGGCGCGGCTGGATCGTCGATCGCAAGGGCAAGCCGATCGCCATCAACCGCAGCGATTTTCGGGTCGACATCATCCCCGACCAACTCGAGCGCCCGGCGCAGACGTTGGCGACGTTGCGGCGATTGCTGAACCTCAGCCCCGATGACTTCGAGCGTATCCTGCGCGAGCTCAAAGGCTCCAAGGGCTACCAGCCCGTCCAGGTCGCCGAGAATGTTCCTTATGAGCAATATGCGGGTGTCACCGTGCGCCTGCCCGAACTTGCCGGCGTTCAGCCGATGCGCGGCTTCTCGCGCTTCTATCCGGCCGGCCCCGCTGTCGGCCACCTGATCGGCTATGTCGGCGCGGCTTCCGCGGCGGAATATGAAAAGGAAAAGAACCCGCTGCTGATCACGCCGGGTTTCAAGATCGGCAAGGAAGGGCTTGAGGAGACGTTGGAATCGCGCCTGCGCGGTATTCCTGGCGGTCAGCGCGTCGAGCTCACCGCCCGCGGCAAGCTGGTCCGTGAATTGACTCCCAAGCCGGACCGCAGCGGCGGCACCGTGCAGCTGGCCATCGACGCCGACCTGCAGGAGTTCACCGCCCGCCGTATGGGCGAGGAATCCGGCAGCGCCGTCATCCTCGACTGCCTGACGGGCGACATTCTGGCGATGGTGTCGATGCCGGCCTACGATCCCAACAGCTTTTCGGACGGCATCGGCTCGATGGAGTGGAAGAACCTTTCGGAAGACCCGCGCAAGCCCCTGCTCAACAAGGTGCTTAACTCGCTTTATCCGCCCGGCTCGACCATCAAGCCGATGGGCGCGCTGGCGCTTCTTCGCCACGGCATCAACCCGACCGACCGCGTCCATTGCGGCGGCGGTTACCAGCTCGGCAACCGCTTCTTCCGTTGTCTCGGCCGCCACGGCAGCGTCGACATGCGCCGCGCCATCGCCAAGAGCTGCAACACCTACTTCTATGCCATGGGCAACCGCATCGGCTACGACCGGATCGCGCCGATGGCGCGGCAGCTCGGCCTGGGCCAGAAATTCGACCTGCCGGTAGTCAGCCAGAACTACGGCACGGTGCCCGACAGCGCCTGGAAGGCGAGGAAGTACGCGCAGAACCGGCGGGTCGTCGAACGCCCCGACTGGACCAACTCCGACACGCTCAACGCCTCGATCGGCCAGGGCTTCCTGATCGTGAATCCCATCCAGCTGGCGGTGATGGCGGCGCGGATCGCGTCGGGCCGCAACCTGCAGCCGCGGCTCGTCGGGGTCAGCAGGAAACCGGCGCCGCTGATCGGGCTCGATCCGAGGCATCTGGAAGCGGTGCGCGGCGGAATGTGGGAAGTCGTCAACGGCGACGGCACCGCGGGCGCCAGCCGGTTGCCGCTCGACGGCATCGAAATGAGCGGCAAGACCGGCACCGCCCAGGTTCGGCGGCTCTCCGCCAGCGCCTCGCGCGGTCAGGGTGGCGACTGGATTTATCGCGATCACGGCCTGTTCGTGTTCTTTGCGCCGTCGGACAAGCCGCGTTACGCCGGTGCCGTCGTGATCGAGCACGGCATGGGCGGCGCCCGCGCCGCGGCGCCGGTCGCCAAGGATGCCCTGACCTTCCTGTTCGACCGGCAGAAGGCCCTCGCCTCGCTGGCGGCGCTGGAGCAGCAATGGGGCGGCACGCTGGCGGAGCGCAATGCGCGCCGGGCAGCGGCGGTCAAGGCCGCGGCCGCAGCGGCGACCGCTTCGGCATGATAACCTCGGCCATCATCCCACGCCCGCTGGCGCGCATCCCATGGCGGCTCATCTTCATGGTCGGAGGCATCGGCCTTTACGGCATCATCGTGCTCTATTCCGCCGCCGGCGGCTCGGTGCAGCCGTGGGCGATGAAGCAGGGCATGGTCTTCCTGTTCTTCCTGTCGGTCGCAATCGCGATTTCGTGGATTCGCGAAGCCACGATCAAGGCGCTCGTTTTCCCCGCCTATGTGGCAATCGTCATCATGCTGATCGGGGTGGAGGTGCTGGGCTTCGCCGCGAAGGGCGCGCAGCGCTGGCTTGATATCGGCCCAATCCGGTTGCAGCCGTCGGAATTCATGAAGCCGGCCATCGCCCTGACGCTGGCCCGTTTCTATGACCTGGTGCCGGCCGGCGAGATCCGCAGGTGGCGCGCGATCTGGCCGGCGCTGGCGATCCTCGGCGTGCCGGCCGGGCTGATCCTGGTGCAGCCCGACCTTGGCACCTGCATCATGGTGACCCTGTGCGGGCTGACGGTGATGTATCTCGCCGGCGTGCCGCTGTGGGTGTTCCTGGCGCCGGCCGGCACGATCGCGGTGGCTGCGCCCTTCGCCTATCAGATGCTGCATGGTTATCAGAAAAAGCGCATCGACACCTTTCTCGATCCCGAAAGCGATCCGCTCGGCACCGGCTACCACATCGCCCAGTCGAAGATCGCGATCGGCTCGGGCGGCGTGTGGGGCAAAGGTTTCCTGAACGGCAGCCAGGCGCACCTCGACTATCTGCCGGAAGGCCACACCGACTTCGCCTTCGCGTCGCTGGCCGAAGAATGGGGCCTCGTGGGCGGCGTTATCCTGATCTTGGCGTTCGGAGCCGTCATCCGCTGGGGCATGCGGGTCAGCGCCGTTGCCCGCACCCGGTTCGCGCAATTGTCGGCGGCCGGACTGACGGCTTGCATCTTCTTCTATGCGTCGATCAACCTAATGATGGTGATGGGCCTGGCGCCGGTCGTCGGCGTCCCGCTGCCGCTGATCAGCTATGGCGGCTCGGCGGTGATGACGGTGATGCTCTGCCTGGGGCTGCTGATGGCGTTGGAGCGGCAGCAGCGGACGGTGTCCCGCCTCGACTAGGTTGCGCGCCACCTGCCCCCATGCTACCGGCGCGCCGCTTCGTGCCGCACTGGTGCGCAAAGCCGATCGCTTCCCAAGCGCGTGGACGCATAGCTCAGTTGGTAGAGCAGCTGACTCTTAATCAGCGGGTCCTAGGTTCGAGCCCTAGTGCGTCCACCATCTTCTCATTGAAATCGAACGGAATCCATGCGGGCGCTGCCGGCCAGCTCCGAGC
>CADCVY010000019.1 GCA_902806275.1 uncultured Sphingomonas sp.
GTGCGGGCGGTAGTAGGTACCGCCGATCTCAAGCACCTGCCGCGCCTCGTCGATGCCGATGAAGCTCGACAAGCCCGCAAGCTCCTCGCCATCGAACAACACAAAGGTGCGATTGGCCGCCGACGACGCAAGCCTGTCGATGCTGGCGTCAAAACGCTCAAGGTCGAACGGGGTCGAGTATATGGCCCAGATCTCATGATCTTCGGCGCAAGCCGCCCGAAGCGCATCACGGTGGCGCTCCTGGAACAGCTCGGCGCGGCACTCGTCGCCCCGCATCGGCGCCGCCAGGCCCTCGATCATTCCTCGGCGAGGTCCCGGGCGACGTGCTCCGAGCGCAGGATGCGGTCGATGTGACTGCCTTCGTCGAAGCTCTCGTCGGCCAGGAACTTGAGTTTGGCGGCATATTTGGTGCGAACGCGATGGGCGACCTCGCGTTGGAAGAAAGCGGTGTTCTGCCGCAGCGCCCTGAGCACCGCCTCCTCGTCCTGGCCGAGCAGCGGCTTCACGAACACGGTGGCGTGACGCAGGTCGGGCGACATCCGCACTTCGGTGATGCTCACGAGGTGCGACTGCAGCGTCTCGTCATGCACATCGCCGCGCTGCAGCAGCTCGCTTAGCAAATGCCGCACCTGCTCGCCGACGCGCAGCAGCCGGACGGAGCGGCCTTCGGCGGTCTCGTTGCGCCGCATCTACAGCGTCCGGGCGCGTTCCTCGACCTCGAACACTTCGAGGTTGTCGCCCGCCTTGATGTCGTTGGTGCCTTCCAGCAGCACGCCGCACTCCAGGCCGGCGCGCACTTCGGCGATATCGTCCTTGAACCGGCGCAGCGATGAAATGACGGTCTGCGACACGATCACGTCCTCGCGGGTCAGGCGGGCATTGATGCCCTTGCGGATGACGCCTTCGAGCACCAGCAAACCAGCCGCCTTGTCCCGCTTGCCGGCGGGGAAGACTTCCTGGACGCGGGCGCGGCCGACGACCGTTTCGATGATCTCGGGCCCAAGCTCGCCCGCCATCGCCTGCTTTACCCAGTCGGTCAGGTGATAGATGACGTCGTAGTAGCGCATCTCCACCTTGGTGCGGGCGGCGGCTTCGCGCGCCTTGGCATTGGGCCGGACGTTGAAGCCGATGATCGGCGCGCCGGTCGCGGCGGCGAGGGTCACGTCGCTTTCGGTGATCGCCCCGACGCCTGATTGCAGGACGCGGACCTTGATCTCGTCGGTCGAGATGCGGTTGGCGGCATTGACGATAGCCTCTGTGGACCCTTGCACGTCCGCCCGGATCACCAGCGGAAACTCGACGACCTTCGAAGCCCGGTCCGCGAACATGTTCTCTAGGCTCATCGGCGCGGAGGTCGTGCGCTTACGGTCGAGCACGCCCTGCCGGTAGACCGCCACTTCCCGTGCGCGCGCCTCGTTCTCGACCACGGTGAGCGGGTCACCGGCCGACGGCACGGAGGCGAGACCGAGGACTTCCACCGGCACCGACGGGCCTGCTTCCTTGACCTGCCGGCCATGGTCGTCGACCAGCGCCCGGACCTTGCCCGCCGTGGCACCGGCGACGAACACGTCGCCGACGCGCAGAGTGCCGCGCTGAACAAGCACCGTCGCGAGCGGGCCGCGCCCCTTGTCGAGCTTGGCTTCGATTACGGTCGCCTCGGCGGGGCGATCGGCATTGGCCCTGAGTTCCAGCAGTTCGGCTTGCAGCGCGATGGCATCCAGGAGCTTGTCGAGGTTGGTCTTGTTGGTCGCCGAGACTTCCACGTCCTGAACATCGCCGCCCAAATCTTCGACGATGATCTCGTGCTGCAGCAGCTCCTCGCGGACGCGCTGCGGCTTGGCATCCGGCTTGTCGATCTTGTTGATCGCCACGATCATCGGCACGCCGGCGGCCTTGGTGTGGTTGATCGCCTCGACGGTCTGCGGCTTCAGGCCGTCGTCGGCGGCGACAACCAGCACAACAATGTCGGTGACGTTGGCGCCGCGGGCGCGCATCTCGGTGAAGGCTTCGTGGCCCGGTGTATCGAGGAAGGTGATCTTGTCGCCCGACGGCACGCTGACCTGATAGGCGCCGATGTGCTGTGTGATGCCGCCGGCCTCGCCGGACACCACGTCGGCACCGCGGATGGCATCGAGCAGCGACGTCTTGCCGTGGTCGACGTGACCCATGATCGTGACCACGGGCGGCCGCGGCTGGAGGGTCTCCGGAGCGTCGACGTCGGCGGCCGAATCGATGTCGATGTCGCTTTCGCTGACGCGCTTGATGTTGTGCCCGAACTCGGTGACCAAAAGCTCGGCGGTGTCCTGGTCAATGGTCTGCGTCATGGTGACCGGCATGCCCATCTTGAACAGCGCTTTGACGAGGTCGGCGCCGCGCTCGGCCATGCGGTTGGCAAGTTCCTGAACAGTGATCGCTTCGGGCACCACGACGTCGCGGACCTGCTTCGCAGCCGGGCCGGAGTCCTGGTGATGCCGCTTTTCCTTTTCGCGAGCGCGACGAAGCGCGGCCAGCGACCGCGCCCGGCTGTCGTCCTCGCCGGACAAGGCGCGGGTGACGGTGAGCTTGCCGCGCTGGCGCTGGTCGTCGCCGCGGCCGCGGCCCGGGCGTGCCGGCTCGGGGCGCTTGGGGGCGGGCGCGTGGGCCGGTCGGCGGAAGCTGCGCTCTCCCTCGGTCTGCGCGGCTTGCGGCGACGCCGCTTCGGCTGCGGGGGCCGGCTCGCTGGCGCGGGCGGCCTCTTCCTCTGCCTTGCGGCGAGCATCTTCGGCGGCGAAGTCTTCCGACCGACGATTTTCTTCGGCGCGGCGGCGTTCTTCCTCGCCCTGCTCGACGCGCGTGCGGTCGTCGCGGCGGCGCGCTTCCTCAAGCGACGAGAGGCGCGCTTCCTCGGCTTCGCGGAGCAGGCGCGTCTGCAGCTCGCGGCGCGCCGTGATGTCGTCCTGAGGCGAAGTCCGGCGCTGCGGCGGCGGAGCGGGGGCAGCAGGTTGCGGCGTTGGTGCGGGCGCTTCAGCGGCGGGCTTGGGCGCTTCGGCCGGCGGCGCTTCGCCCGGGCGCCCGAGGACGCGGCGCTTCTTGACCTCGACCACCACCGTGTTCGAGCGGCCATGACTGAAGCTCTGCTTGACCTTGCCGGTCTCGACCGTGCGCTTGACGCCCAGCGGCGGCCGGGTTCCAAGCTTCGGTTTTTCGGTCTGGTCTGCCATTCTATTCCTTCAACGATTTTTCAGCCGAGCCGGTTCTGGAGGCGGGTTCTCCGCCTTCGGGACCACGATCGGGGCCAGTGAAAGCTTGCCAGCGCCCAAGCGCGTGCTGAACACGCGAAGCGGCGGCAAGATCGGTCAGGGCGACATGTACCACATTTTCGCGCCCCAACGCTAACGACAAGATAGGTCGAGGCTCGGGGAATATCACCCCCTGCTGCTCGCCCCCGCCGACCCGCCACGCCTGGTCGAGGCGCCTGCGCCCGTCCTCCGCGGCATCGGCGGCATGGATCAGCATGTGGACCTTGCCGGCGCGGGCGGCCGCCTCGACCCTGTCGGTCCCGTTGATCAGCTTGCCCGAGCGCGCTTCCATGCCGAGCCGGTCGAGCGTCGCCTGGCGCAGCGCCTGGGCGGTACGCTCGCCCAGGTCGGGCGGAACGCTGACGCCGGTCTTGAACGCCTTGGCGAGAGCGCCCTTCAGCCTGCCCTTGGCATTCGCCTCATCGAGCTCGCCGCGGCCCACCGAAATCCAGGCGCCGCGGCCCGGCGCGCGGGCGCGAACATCGGGCGCCACTTCCCCGTCGGGACCGAGCGCGAGCCGAATGAGCTCTTCCTTCGTGCCTTTGCGCCGGGTGAGGACGCAGGTGCGTTCCGGCTCATCCGCCTCCAGCTTGCGCGCGGGGCCGGCGGTGGTCGCTTGTTTTTTGTCCTGCACGCCCGCTCCCGACCCCTCCCGTAAGCGGGCGGGCGCACGGAGCGTCAGGCGAGGGCGGCCCTCATTGCTCGGATTCCGCAACTGCGTCCTCCTGTGCGGGAGCGGCGGTCTCTTCATCCTCAAACCAGTGGGCGCGGGCGGCCATGATGATCTCATTGCCTTGCTCGTCCGTCAGGCCGTACTCGGCGAGGATGCCGCCCTTGTCCTCGGGCCGGTTGCTCGGCTCCCGCTGGCGGCGCTGCTCCTGCCGCTTCTTTTGGACCAGTTCGTCGGTCGCGAGATCAGCGAGATCGTCAAGCGTGCGGATGCCGGCCTTGCCCAAAGTCACCAGCATCTGCTCGGTCAGGTGCGGCATTTCAGCCAGCGCATCTTCGACGCCCAACGCCCGGCGCTGTTCGCGGGCAGCGGCTTCGCGGCGCTCCAGTCCTTCGGCGGCGCGGCTCTGCAGTTCGGCGCCGATGTCCTCGTCGAGGCCCTCGATGGAGGCGATTTCCTCGACCGGCACGTAAGCGACCTCCTCTAGACTGGTGAACCCTTCCGCGACCAGCAACTGCGACAGCGTCTCGTCGACGTCGAGCTCGCTCTGAAACATCTCGGTGCGTTCGGTGAACTCACGCTGGCGCTTCTCGCTGGCGTCGGCTTCGGTCAGGATGTCGATCTGGCTGCCCGTCAGCTGACTGGCAAGACGCACGTTCTGGCCGCGGCGGCCGATCGCAAGGCTGAGCTGGTCGTCGGGCACCACCACTTCGATGCGGCTTTCCTCCTCGTCGATCAGCACGCGGCTGACCGTCGCCGGCTGCAGGCCGTTGACCACAAAGGTCGCGAGGTCCTCCGACCACGGGATGATGTCGATCTTCTCGCCCTGCAGTTCTTGCACCACGGCCTGGACGCGGCTGCCCTTCATGCCGACGCAGGCGCCGACCGGGTCGATCGAGCTGTCGTGGCTGATGACGCCGATCTTGGCGCGGCTGCCGGGGTCGCGGGCGGCGGCCTTGATCTCGATGATGCCGTCGTAGATCTCGGGCACTTCCTGGGCGAACAGCTTCTTCATGAAGTCGGGGTGGGCGCGCGACAGGAAGATCTGCGGCCCGCGGACCTCGCGGGCGACGCGCAGGATCAGCGAGCGGATGCGGTCGCCGACGCGGACCATCTCGCGCGGGATCTGCTGGTCGCGGCGGATGACGCCCTCGGCGCGGCCAAGGTCGACGACCACGTGGCCGAACTCGACCCGCTTGACGACGCCGGTAATGACCTCACTGACCCGGTCCTTGAACTCTTCGAACTGGCGCTCGCGCTCGGCGTCGCGGACCTTCTGGAAGATCACCTGCTTGGCGGCCTGGGCGGCGATGCGCCCGAACTCAATCGGCGGCAGCGGGTCGACGATGAAGTCGCCAATGCTCGCGCCCTGCTGCAGCTTCTGCGCGCCCTTGAGGTCGACCTGCTTGAAATGGTCTTCCGGCTCCTCGACCACTTCCAAAACCCGCCACAAGCGGAGGTCGCCGGTTTCGCCATCGAGCTTGGCGCGGATGTCGTTCTCCGCACCATAGCGGGCACGGGCGGCGCGCTGGATCGCGTCCTCCATTGCATCGATGACGATAGCCTTGTCGATCAGCTTTTCGCGCGCGACGGCGTCGGCGATCGCGATCAGCTCGGCCTTGTTGGCGCTGACGGCGGCGGGGATGGCGGGAGCGGCGGTAGCCATATATTATTCCTCTACGGTCTTGATAGTGTCGGCGCCCTCGGTGCTGAGCGGCGCGGTGGCGGCGATGAGCTTGTCGGTCAAGAGCAGCTTCGCCGATGCGATTGCCGAGAAGGGCACTTCGTAATCCTTGCCGTCCTTGCCGAGCAGCCGGATCGTCTCACTTTGATTGCCCTGCAGCGTCCCGGAATATTGCTTGCGGCCATCGCGCGGCTCGACGAGCGTGATCCGTGCCTCGTGGCCGGCCCAGTCGGCATAATCCTTGAGGCGGGTCAGCGGCCGGTCGATGCCGGGCGAACTGACCTCGAGCCGGTAGCCGCCGGGGATCGGGTCCTCGCCGGCAGCCTCCAACTCGTCCAGCCGCTCCGATAGGCGGCGGGAAATCTTCTCGCAGTCGGACAGATCGAGCTGCCGCGTGTCGGGCCGTTCGGCCATCACCTGCAGGGTCGGGTCGGACCCGCCGCCGGTCATCGCGACCCGCACGAGCGCAAAGCCGAGGCTTTCCACTTCTGGCTCAACGAGTCTGACAAGCGCAATTGTATCGATCATGCGGTCCTAACAAGCAAAATCTCTCTCCGACCGGCCCGGAGTTCCGAACCAGCCTCAGCATCAGCAACGATGTCGAGGAGAGAGCCGCGATATAGGCGCAAGTACCGCCTTGGGCAAGCGAGCTTATCGGAGCTGCGGCGCCAGCGCGCGGTTTTCCTGGCGAATGCGGACGGCGAGCACGGCTGCGTTCACGAGGCTGAACAATAGTGCCACCTGCCACAACCCAAAGGCGAGGGGGAGTGCCGCGATCTCCCCCGCGACCACAAGATAGTTGGGATGGTTGACGAAGCGATACGGGCCGCTGCCGACCAGCGGCGCGCTGGGCAGGATGATGATGCGCGTCGTCCAGCGCTCGCCAAGCGTGGCGATCACCCAGACGCGGGCGAGCTGCAGCGCGATGAACAACCCGAGCCACAAGCCTGCGACTTCCCGACCCGGAGCAAGCCACCACAAGGCGGCGAGCCACAGGCCATGCACGGCGACGATCAGCGGGTAGTGACCGGGCGCAACCTCGTGGGCGCCCCGCGCAAGCAGCCGCCGCGTGTTGCGGTCCGACAGCCACAATTCGCCAAGTCGCTGCAGCGTCACCAGCGCGAGTATGACGACGGGGAGCGTCACGCCGCTTCGAGCATCATTCCGCTGCAGGTGAAGCCAGGGCCAAACGCGGTCATCATCACCTTCGGGGGCAGGCCGCGCTGGAGCAGCCGCTCGAGCACGAACAAAACGGTCGGCGCGCTCATGTTGCCGAAGTCGCGCAGCACCTCGCGCTCAAGGTTGAGCTCGCCCTGGTGCAGGTCTAGCGCGGTCTCGATGGCGGCAAGGACTTTGACGCCGCCCGGATGGCAGCAGAAGCGGGAAATGTCCTCGCGGGCGAGCTTTAGCTGCGCACACATGTCATCGACCGTCTCGGCGAGTTCCGCCTCGATGAACGGCGGGATGGCGCGGTCGAACACCACATCAAGGCCGGGGTCTTCGACCCGCCAGCCCATGATACCCAACGTGTCGGGCCACAGTTTCTCCGCCGATCCGGACAGCTGCGCCAAGCCGCGGTCGCCGGTGCTGACCACCGCCGCAGCAGCGCCATCGCCGAACAGCGCGGTGGCGACGATCGCGGCCGGATCGTCACTGTCGAGCCGGATCGAGATGGAGCAGGTCTCGACGGTGACGAACAGCCAGTTGCTGCCCGGGTCGGACGCGGCCAGCCGGCTTGTCAGGGCAATCCCGCTGACGCCGCCCGCGCAGCCCAGCCCGAACACCGGCACCCGGCGGACATCCGGCCTGAACCCGAGCCGGGCGGCGACCCTCGCTTCAAGGCTCGGTGTGGCAATCCCCGTGGTGGAAACCGTGACGATGCCGTCGACGTCCGAAGGCTGGAGGCCAGCGCGGTCGATCGCTGCCAGGGCAGCCTGCTCAAACAGCTTTTCGGCGGCGTCCAGGTATACCGCATTTCGTTCGGCCCAGCCGTGCGGAGCCTCGTACCACTCGAGCGGTGCGACGAGGTGGCGCTCGGCAATCGCCGCATTGTCGAACACGCCCGACAGACGATCGAACAGCGCCTTGCGCCCGAAAGCCCGGCGGCCGATCTCCTTCGCTTCCTGCTGTTTGATCGCGTACGGCGGAACCGCAGTGGCGAGTGAGAGTAGGGAAGAGCGGCTCATGGGTCACCTGTATAGAGGATGGGAGCCGCGCGGGTTCCACCAGGGACGAGGGAAATGGTGATGGCGTTGCGGTACCTACAAGCTGGTCTTTTGCTCGTACTCGCCGCCTGCGGGACTTCGAGCCCAATGACGGCGCAGCCGGCGGCTGCCGGTGACCGCCCGTTCACCAGCACCCCAGTCGCCAACTTCGACGCGCCATGGGCGATGGACTTTCTGCCGGGCTCCGGCGTCCGCACCACTAACATGGCGCTGGTGACGGAGAAGGGGGGCAAGCTGTGGCTGGTCGACGTGACCACCGGCGCCAAGCAGCAGGTCAGCGGTGTCCCGGCGGTCAAGGTGGCCGGGCAGGGCGGGCTTGGCGACCTCGTTGTCCACCAAGACTTCGCCGGCAACCAGCGGGTGTACCTGAGCTACGTGGAGCCGGGGCCGGGAGGCACCAGCGGCGCGGTGGTCGGCTATGGTCAGCTGATCGCCACAAGTGCCGCAATGCCGGGAGCCCCCGTCGGCTACTCTCTCCAGAACTTCAAGGTGATCTGGCGGCAAACGCCCAAGGTTACGGGCGACGGGCACTTCGGCCATCGCATCGCCCTCGCTCCCGATGGCACCATATTCCTGAGTTCCGGCGACCGTCAAAAGATGCAGCCGGCGCAGGACCGCGGCAGCGATCTCGGCAAGATCATCCATCTGACCTCCGAAGGGCAACCGGTCGGCGGGCGCTTCCATTCCTGGGGCCATCGCAACCCGCTCGGCCTCGCCTTCGCCCCCGACGGGCGGTTGTGGGCGGCCGAGATGGGCCCGAAGGGCGGCGACGAGCTCAACCTGATCGTCGCCGGCCGGAACTACGGCTGGCCAGTGGCTTCCTACGGCGATCATTACGAGGGTCGCGACATTCCCGACGCGCACGCCGCGCGCGGGTTCGAGGAGCCGAAGCTGTGGTGGAACCCGGTGATCTCACCGGGTGGGCTGGCGATCTACACCGGCGACCTGTTCCCGCAGTGGAAGGGCGATGCGCTGATCGCCGCCTTGTCGGGCCAGGCCCTGCTACGCGCGGATATCGAGGGCGATCGCGCCACCAAGGCCGACGAGTGGCCGATGGGCAACCGCATCCGCGCCGTCGATCAAGGCCCGCGTGGCGAGGTCTACCTGCTTGAGGATGGAGCCGGCGCCCGCCTGCTGCGGCTGGAGCCGGCAACACCTTGACCTATCCCAGGGCCTATGACACCCTGCTTGGGTGACCGTTCACCGCCGCGCTAAACTGTTCCGCAACGGCCGTAGCCAGGCCGTGCGCATCCCGCAGGAGTTCCGAATGCCGGGCACGGAGGTTGTCATGCACAAGGAGGGCGACCGCTTGATCCTCCAGCCGGCACAGGACGGCGCCGCGGCGATGCTGGCCCTGCTGGACGAGTGGCGCAACCGCGGGCCGCTCCCACCGGAGGAATGGATGCCTGAAATCGACGATCCGCCCCCCGAGCCGGTCGACCTTTGAGCACCTACTTGCTGGACACGAACGTTCTTTCGGCGATCATCCGCGATTCCGAGGGCAACGTGGCGCGCGAGTACCGCAAGGCTGTGGCAGATTGCTTCACCAGCATCGTTGTCGCCGGCGAAGTGCACTTCGGTTTGGCTAAGGCACCTGAAAAGAGGGAGGCGAAGGACTCGGCACGCTTCCTCAAAGCGCTCCCGGTGGTCGCGATGGAGCAGGGCGTCGAATTGCGTTATGGCGACATCCGAGCACGCCTCGAGGCGGCAGGCACCCCGATCGGCAGCAATGACCTTTGGATCGCCGCCCACGCCCTCGCGCTCGATGCGACGCTGGTGACGGCAAACGAACGCGAGTTCCGGCGTGTGCCAGGGCTCAAGGTCGAGAACTGGGCTGCTCAGCTCCGCCGGTAGCGGAGATGATACGGCCGCCGGCCCTCCCGGCGGGACTTGGCGCCGTAGCGCGTCTCGATCCACCCGCCGCTGGGGTGGAGGAAGTCGGGGGGCTTCTCCGCAGTCCACTCGAAGCTGTCCTGGTGCCGCTGCATCACGGTCAACGCCCATTCGAGGTACACGGGATGATCGGTCGCGACCCGCAGCTCGCCTCCGGGCTTGAGCTTGGCCGCGAACAGCTCGACCGGCCCGTCGTTCATCATCCGCCGCTTGGCATGCCGGGCTTTCGGCCACGGATCGGGGTGCAGCAGGTATAGGAAGCTGAGCCCGCTATCGGGCAGCCGCTGCAATACTTCGAGCGCGTCTCCCATGTGGAGCCGGACGTTCGCCAGATGCTTGTCGCGGACATGGCCAACGGCGGTCGCCACGCCGTTGAGGAACGGCTCGGCGCCGATGAAGCCATGGTCGGGCAGCATGTCGGCGCGGTCGGCCAGATGCTCGCCGGAGCCGAAGCCAATCTCGAAGTGGAGCGGCCGGTCTTCGCCAAACAGCTGCTCGGCGGTGACCTCGCCTTGCGCCGGAACGGCAATCTGCGGCAGCAGCCTGTCAATAAGCTCCTGCTGGCCCAAGCGCAGCTTGTGCCCGCTCGAGCGGCCGTAAAGGCGGTTGATCGTCAGCGGGTCGCCGGGCTTGAACGCGGTCATGAGTAAGGCGCCTATGCCCTCAATCTGTCGTTCAGCAAGCTCCGGCCACGATCCGGCAATGAAGAAAGCGCTTGCGACATTCGGCCTTGCTGCGTGTCTCGCCGGGCCTGCGTACGCAACCGGAGGGCTAACCTGTCGAACCGCCGGAGCGCGGCCGATCGAGGTCGCGGTAGGGTTTGGCCACGTGCCGGGTTCGCCGCTCATCGCGCGGCGTCTGCTCGACAATGGCCGCAACGTTCCAGTTCAGGACGCGCAATGGTGGCTTGATCGGAGGGAGGTGCGCCTGCTGCTGACAAGCCCGCAAGCCACCGCCGAAGAGCTGCGTCTGATCGCCAGGCGCACTGGGTCGGTCTACGACGGCTCGCTGTGGCGCAAGGGCCGGCGCCGCTGGGTCCGCTGCCGCGAAGGCTGACGAACCTCATCCGCTCCCGCGCGTTCACCTTGCAACGCGACCCCAACAGGGAGGAAGACCAATGTACGGCAAGAACCCGCGCAGCACGGCACAGATCGGCGGGCATCCCATTCATCCGATGCTGATCCCGTTTCCAATCACCTGCCTGGTCGGCGCGTTCGTTATCGACCTCATCTTCCTTTCCACCGGCGATCGCGGCTTCGCCACCGCTTCGCACTGGTTGCTCGGCTTCGGCATCGGCACCGCTTTGCTGGCAGCGGTGTTCGGGCTTATCGATTACATGGGCGACGACCGCATTCGCAGGCTCGGGGCCGCGATTCAGCACATGATCGCCAATGTCGCCGCCGTCGTGATCGCGATCATCAACTTCGTCATCCGGATGGACGATCCGACCGAGATCGACAGCCTCGGCGTCTACCTGTCGGGCGTGACCGTCCTGATCCTGCTCTACTCAGGCTGGCTTGGCGGCGAGATGGTCTATCGCCATCGTGTCGCAGTGCAGGAAACCAAGGACCAATATTCCGGCTATGACGACGGCCAGGCCGAAGGCGGCGGCGGCATCGACCGCGGCCCCGCCCGCCACGGTTAGCCTTTAGGCGGCGAGCGCCGCCTTCAGTTCGTCGACGAGGTCGATCTTTTCCCACGGGAATAGGTCGCCGTCGGCCTGTCGTCCGAAGTGGCCGTAGGCCGCCGTCGCCGTGTAGATCGGCTTGTTGAGCTGCAGGTGCGTCCGGATGCCGCGCGGGGTCAGGTCGCCAAGCTTCTCGATGCGCCCGATCGCCTGCTCCAGCTGGTCGTCGCCGACCGTTCCAGTGCCGTGCGTGTCGACGTAGAGCGACAGCGGCTTTGACACGCCGATCGCATAGGCGAGCTGGATGGTGCAGCGCCGCGCGAACCCGGCGGCCACTATGTTCTTTGCAAGGTAGCGCGCGGCATAAGCGGCGGAGCGGTCGACCTTTGTGGGATCCTTGCCCGAAAAGGCGCCGCCGCCATGCGGCGCGGCGCCGCCATAGGTGTCGACGATGATCTTGCGGCCGGTTATGCCGGCATCGCCATCGGGCCCGCCGATCTCGAAGCTGCCAGTGGGGTTGATGTGGTAGACCGTTTCGTTGCCCAGCAGCTCGGCGGGCAGCACGCTGGCAACCACCTGCCGCACATAGGCGTGCAGCTCGGCCTGCTTCTCGCCCCGATCATAGCCCGGCTTGTGCTGGGTCGAGACGACCACCGCGGTCGCCTTGGCCGGCTGTCCGTCCTCGAAGCGCAGGGTCACCTGGCTCTTGGCATCGGGCTCGAGGAACGGCGCGCGGCCGGAGTGGCGGTCGGCCGCCATTTCGGCGAGGATGCGGTGGCTGTAATAGAGCGTCGCCGGCATCAGCTCGGGTGTTTCGTCGCAGGCGAAGCCGAACATGATGCCCTGGTCGCCGGCCCCTTCGTCCTTGTTCTCGCCGGCGTCGACGCCCTGGGCAATGTCGCTCGACTGCGGATGCAGGTGATTGGCGAAGTCGAGCCGGTCCCAATGGAAGCCGTCCTGCTCGTAGCCGATCTTGCGGACGGTGCCGCGCACCGCGGCCTCGATTTCCTCACGAATGCCGGGCGCCCAATTGCCGTCCTCGTCCATGATGCCATGGCCGCGGATCTCACCGGCGAGCACGACGCGATTGGTGGTCGTCATCGTTTCGCAGGCGACGCGCGCTTCCGGGTCCTTGGACAGGAACAGGTCGACGATGGAATCGGAGATCTGGTCAGCGACCTTGTCGGGATGGCCCTCGGAAACGGATTCGGAGGTGAACAGGTAAGAGCTGCGCATGGGCGGGCGGCGAGTCCTTAAGATTTGATCGTCAGATTTGGGATATAAAGAAGTCTTTATATGGCGCGCCTCTAACCGCGCCTCCGCCCGAGCACAATGCCGCTGATCAGCAAGGCGAACGCCACCGCCAGGGGAATGATGTTGCCGAGATAGGCGAACGGCGTCGGTGCCCGGGCCGCGGGCGGAAGCACGGCATCGATTACTCCGCCGGTGCGCCAGGGAAGCTCTTTGATCACGTTGCCGCGCGCGTCGATCACGGCACTGATGCCGGTCGGCGTCGAACGGATCACCGGCAGGCCTTCCTCGGCGGCGCGCAGCCGCGCTTGGGCAAGGTGCTGCGGCGGGCCCCAACGGCCAAACCACGCGTCGTTGGACGGGTTGAACAGGAAGCCTGGCCGGTTGTTCCGGTCGACGACCTCGCCCGAGAAGATGATCTCGTAGCAGATCTGCAGGCCCACCTTGCCCCACGGCAGCCCGAGGTCGATCGTGCGGGGACCCGGCCCTGGCGTGGTGTCGAAGTCCCCCGGGGCCAGGCGCGAGAGGCCGATCGCCGACAGCAGCGGCCGCATCGGCAGATACTCGCCGTAGGGCACGAGATGCGCCTTGTCGTAGCGGCCGAGCACCCGGCCGCCGGCGCCAAGGACGATGACGCTGTTGGCCACTCCGTCAATCGTTCGCTCGTCGCCTGAAGTGACCGCGAAGCCGCCCGTCAGCAGCCGGTCGTTCGGCCCGAGCAGCGCCGCCATGTTGGTCCGGCTCGCCTCCGTGAACGCCTTGTGCTGGCTCGTGCGCGAGTCTTCCAGCGGGTCGGTGACCGCAGCCTCGGGCCAGAACAGGAGCCGCGGCTCCGGCGATGGCGGGCCGGACAACGTCGAGAGCCGGCGCGCAGCCTCCTGGGCGAAGCCCGGTGTCCACTTGTCCTGCTGACCGATGTTCGGCTGCACCACGCGGACCTTGCGGACGGTCAGTGGATCGTTGGGCACCGACGAGGAGGGCAGCAGCGCAAGCAGGACGGTGAGCCCGAGGATTGCGACCAGCGGAAACCACTTGCGGTGGAACTCCAGCCACACCGCGCCGCCGAGCAGCACCACGAACGCAGACAGGCCGTAGGTGCCGACCAGAGCGCTGATCCCGATCAGCGGCGTCGGGGCGAGGACAACGCCGGCCGGGTTCCATGCGAAGCCGGTGAACATCGTCGCGCGCAGCCATTCGGTGATCGCCCAGGCGCCGCCCAGTACGAGAACCAGAGCGACGCGGTTCTGGCGCCCGAAACGCCAGGCCAGGCCGGTGGCGATCGCCGGGTAGACCGCGAGGTATAGTGAGAGCAGCACCACCGCGACCCAGCCGAGCCATGCCGGCATGTTCGACTGGAAGGTAAACGCAGTCGCGATCCAATTTAGGCCGACGGTGAAGATGCCGACCCCAAACGCCCAGCCGACCAGCATGCCACGCCACAAGCTTTTGGAGCGGCAGATGATCTCGCACAGCGCGCCAAAAGCGATCGGCAACAAGGGCCACCAGCCGACGGGCTCGAACGCGAAGGCGGACACGGTGCCCAGCAGCAGTGCGATGACGATCGGCAACATTTGTCCGGTGGCTAGCGGCTGTGCCTGTTCGACGGAAGACTGCGGCGCATGCGGTTATTCGGCTGCGGCTTCCAGGTCGGGCGCATGGAGCCGCACGCGCTTGATGCGGCGGTCGTCGGCATCGACGCACTCGATCCGCCAGCCGGAGGGATGAAGCACCGAAGCGCCCGGCTCCAGGATCCGACCGGCAAGCACGAATGCAAGGCCGCCGACGGTATCGACCTCGTCGTCCTCCGCCACGAGCCGTGCGTCGACCGCTTCCTGCAGGTCTTCGAGCTCGAGCCGGGCGTCGGCGTCCCACAGACCCTCTTCGAGCAGGGTCAGCATGCCGGTTTCGGCCTCGTCATGCTCGTCCTCGATCTCGCCGACGATCTCCTCGACGACGTCCTCGATGGTGACCAGCCCTTCGGTGCCGCCGAACTCGTCGACCACGATCGCCAGGTGAATGCGCTGGGTGCGCATTCGGGCGAGCAGTTCGATCACACCCATCGACTCCGGCACGAACAAGGGCTCGCGCATCAGCGCGCCGATCGCGCGGTCGCGGGCCGCATCGACGCTGGCCATGAACACGTCCTTGATGTGGACCATGCCGATCATCTCGTCGAGGCTTTCGCCGTAGACCGGCAAGCGGCTGTGACCCGCATCCGCGAAGGCGGCGACGAGATCGTCGAAGCTGATGCTCGACGGCACGGCGACGATGTCGCCGCGGGTGACGCAGATGTCCCCGGCGGTCTGGTCGCCGAACTGCAGCAGGTTCTTGAGCATCTGCCGCTCGGAGGGCGTGAGGTCCCCGGCAACGGGGCGCGAGTCCTCGGCCTCCTCGATCGCTTCCTCGATGGCGTCGCGCAGGGTCGGCTCCGCTTCGTCACCGAAGATCAGGTGCCGCATGCCCCGCCACAGGCGCGAGCCGCCGTCGTCGTCCTGCCGGGTCGCCATCAGCCGGCCACCTCGTAAGGATTGGCAATGCCGAGGCGGGCGAGCGCGCGCACCTCGCGGGCTTCCATGTCTTCGGCGGAGCCGTCGTCTCCATGGTCGTAGCCGAGCAAGTGCAAGGTGCCATGGACGACGAGGTGAGCAGCGTGGTCCGCAACCGGCACTTGCTTCTCGGCCGCCTCGACCGTGCAGACGCCCCGCGCCAGGACGATGTCTCCAAGCAACAGTTCCGGTCCGGCAACACTTGCCTGCTGGAGGTCGGTAGGTTCAGCCAGCGGAAAGGACAGGACGTTGGTCGGCCTGTCCTTGCCACGCCATTCGGCGTTGAGCGCGCGCACCTCCGAGTCGCTGGTCAGGCGAACCGAAAGTTCGACTGCGCGGCCGGGCGTGGCAAGCTGCGGGAAAGCACTTTCGGCAACGGCAGCCTCCGCCGCCTTCCGCACCAACGCATCCCAGCCGGTGCTACTGTCCCACTCCTCGTCGGCTTCGAGCGCGATCTCCAGCATCAACGCCCGGGACCTTCGTAAGCGTCGACGATTCGGCCGACCAGCGGGTGGCGGACGACATCGGCCGAAGTGAAACGGACCGTGGCGATGCCTTTGACCCCTTCGAGCCGCGACACGGCGTCTGCCAGCCCCGACTTGCTGGCGTCGGGCAGGTCGACCTGGTTGGGATCGCCGCATACGACCATGCGCGCGCGCATGCCGAAGCGCGTCAGGAACATCTTCATCTGCTGCGGGGTGGTGTTCTGCGCTTCGTCGAGGATGATGAAGGCGTCGCTCAGCGTGCGCCCGCGCATGAAGGCGATCGGGGCGATCTCGATCTCGCCCGAGGTGATCCGCCGCTCGACCTGCTCGGTCGGCAGCATGTCGTACAGCGCGTCGTAGAGCGGGCGGAGATAGGGATCGACCTTCTCCTTCATGTCGCCGGGCAGGAAGCCGAGCCGCTCGCCTGCCTCGACCGCAGGCCGGGAGAGGATCAGCCGGTCGACGCTGCCGCTGATCAGCTGCGACACCGCCTGCGCTACCGCCAGATAGGTCTTCCCGGTCCCAGCCGGGCCGAGCGCGAAGATCAGCTCGTCGCGGGCGAGCGCTTCCATATAGGCGGTCTGGACGGTGGAGCGCGGGACGATCGTCTTCTTGCGCGTCCGGATCATCACCTTGGGCGCCGAGGTCACGTCCTCGGTGACGATGCCCTCCAGCTGTGGCTGCGCCGCCATGCCGAGCACAGCCTCGACCGCCCCGGCATCGACGTCGTGGCCTTGATCGAGGCGATTGTAGAGCCCCAGCAGCACGTCGCGCGCGCGCGACGCGGAGTCCGGCTCGCCTTCGATCTGGACGCGGTTGCCGCGCGCGGCGATGTGGACGCCGAGCCGCTGCTCGATGGTGATCAGGTGCCGGTCGTAGTCGCCGAACAAGGGCCCGAGCAGGTACGGCTGCTCGAATTCCAGCTCCAGGCGGGCACGGTCGGGAACGGTGGCAAGTTCGCGGCGGGCCATCAGGCGGCAACCTGTCGGCGAACGGCGCCAGCGAGGCTCCGGGGCCCGGCGGACAGAACCGCGACGTCGATGATCTCGCCCGGCCGTGCCGAGGTGTCGACATGCACCGACTGCAGCCACGGGCTCTTGCCGATCATCTGACCGGGGCGCCGGCCCGCTCGCTCAACAAGGATTTGCGTCTCGCTGCCCACTTTCGACAGGTTGAACGCAAGCTGGTGAGCGTTGATCCGTTCCTGCAGCCGCTGCAGCCGGTCGTCCATGATTTCACGCGGTATCTGACCCTCCATGGTCGCCGCCGGAGTGCCCGGGCGGGGGCTGTACTTGAACGAATAAGCCGATGCGTAGCCGACCGCGTCGACCAGCTGCAGGGTGGCCTCGAAATCTGCCTCGGTTTCGCCGGGAAAGCCGACGATGAAGTCGCCGGACAGTGCGATGTCGGGACGGGCGGCGCGCATCTTCTCCAATGTCGCAAGATATGTTTCAGCGCTGTGGCTGCGGTTCATCGCTTTGAGGATGCGGTTGCCGCCCGACTGCACGGGGAGGTGCAGATAAGGCATCAGCTTTTCGACCTCGCCATGCGCCGCGATGAGGGCGTCGGTCATGTCGGCCGGGTGGCTGGTGGTGTAGCGGATGCGCTCCAGCCCATCGATGCGGGCAAGCGCCCGGATCAGCTCGGCAAGTCCCTGACCCTCGTGCCGCCACGCATTCACATTCTGGCCGAGCAGCACGATCTCGCGCGCGCCGCCGTCGACGAGCACCTGCGCTTCGGCGACGATGGCAGTCCATGGCCGCGAGATCTCCGCTCCGCGCGTATAGGGCACCACGCAATAGGTGCAGAATTTGTCGCAGCCTTCCTGAACGGTGAGAAAAGCGCTGGACCCCGCGCGGCGACGTTGCGGCAGCACGTCGAACTTGGCCGCGGCCGGCATGTCGGTGTCGACGGGGCGGGCACCGCGCGCGGCTTGTGCCACCATGTCGGGCAGCCGGTGATAGGCCTGCGGACCGACGACAATGTCGATCATCGCCGAGCGGGTCTTGGCTTCGGCGCCTTCCGCCTGGGCAACGCAGCCAGCGAGCGCGATCAGCGGCCTGCTGCCGTCCTCCCGCCGCAGCCGGCCCACATCCGAATAGGCTTTCTCCGCGGCTTTTTCCCGGATGTGGCAGGTGTTCAGTACTACCAGATCGGCATCGTCGCCGTCGGGAGCCGCAACCATGCCCTGCGCGCCTAGCATTTCGGCCATGCGCTCGCCGTCATAGACGTTCATCTGGCAGCCGAAGCTTTTGATTCTGAAGCTCTTGGGGGTCATTGTGCCGGCGCTATAGGCGAGTGGGCGTCAGACTTGAAGCCGAGCGACGCACCGATGGCTTCACGCGCTTGGCGGGCGAGCTGCTTGCGGTCGCCGGGAGCAAGCGGATCCAGCAGGGTAACCGCGACCGGGATGGTGCCGCGCCGGCCGAGCACGCGCAGGACATTGTCCTTGCCGCTCTCGCCGAACCAGCTGATCTCTTCAGCCAGCTTGCCATAGTCGAGGGCCACGGGACGGATGACCACGTCTCGTCCAGCCAGCGCGCCGGCTTCCAGCAGTGTCGAGTGGAAGGGCAGCAAGTGATCGCCGGGGCCAACCGCCCCTTCCGGAAACACGGTCACCGGCTGCTCGCAAGCGAGCGCTGCGGCGATGGCCACCGCCTGGTCCTTGGCGGCCCGGCGCTGCTCACGGCGGACGTAGACCGTGTTGTTGAGGTCGGCAAGCCAGTGCACCAGCGGATGGCCGAGATCGTCCTTGGCGACGAACGCCGAGCCGGTGGCGCCGCCGAGCACGAGGATGTCGAGCCAGCTGATGTGGTTGGCCAGCAGCAAGCTATGCGGTGCAGCCGGAGTGCCGCTGACCCGGACCCGGGCGCCGCAGATCCATGCCGCTGCGCCAAGAAAGCGCGGCGGCCAGGCCGAGCGGCGAAGAATGAACTTGCTCGCGAAATGCAGCGGCGCGCAAACAAGAAACAGCGCTACCAGCCCGGCAACCCGCCCGGCCGCGATCATCCGAGACGGCGCGGGACGGGGCCTAGTGATCGCGGGTGAGGGCGACGCCGTACAGCTCCATGCGGTGATCGACGAGGCGAAAACCCAGCTTCTCCGCAATCCTCTTCTGCAACGCCTCGAGCTCGTCGTCGGCGAACTCGATGACCTTGCCGGTCTCGACGTCGATCAGATGGTCGTGATGGTTTTCCGACACCGCCTCGTAGCGCGAGCGGCCATCGCCGAACTCGTGGCGTTCGAGGATCCCAGCTTCCTCGAACAGCCGCACCGTCCGGTACACGGTGGCGATCGAAATGTTCGGGTCGATCGCCGCCGCGCGAGCGTGCAGCGTCTCGACGTCCGGATGGTCCTCGCTGTCGCCGAGCACCCGCGCGACGGTCTTGCGCTGCTCGGTGATGCGCAGGCCCTTGTCGGCGCACAGCGCCTCGATATCGATGTTGCGGCTCATCGCGCGGAAGTAAGCGTCCCGATGGGCGTGGTCAAAGGCGTATCAGCACGAAACCGCGCCCGTCCGCGTCACTTTGCAGCGCGGGTCCGCTTGCGCTTGGTGCCCAGGCCGATCGACTTGGCGAGGGTCCGCCGCTGCTCGGCATAGTTGGGCGCAACCATCGGATAGTCGGGCGAAAGTCCCCACTTCTGCCGGTACTGGTCGGGGGTCAAATTGTAGTGTGTCATCAAGTGCCGCTTGAGCATCTTGAGGCGCTTTCCGTCCTCAAGGCACACGATATAGTCGGGCTTGATGGAAGAACGGACGGGAACCCGCGGCTCCGGCCGCGGCTCGGGCGCGGAGCCTTGCTGCGAAATGCCGTTCAGCGCCCCGTGCACGTTCTGGATGAGCGTCGGCAGGTCGTTCACTGCAACGCTGTTGTTACTGACATGTGCGGCGACGATGTCGGCCGTTAAGGTCAACAAAATGTCTTCGGCGTCTTCGTTCGCGGCCATTGATGTCCCTATCCGAGCAGAAGTCCGATGCCCAACCGGCAGCAGCACCTGGCCCCAATACGCTCACCGATACTTGCAAGCAACGGCACCAAAGGGCCGTATTTGCAGAGTTGAAGGACTAAAGGTCGCGGACTAATGTCAACGCATCGAAGCGGCGACCGTCCTCGCCATGATAATAGTTCCGCCGCCTTCCGGCCTGCACGAACCCGGAATTGCGGTACAAGATGGTTGCCGGGTTGCCGTCGCGGACTTCGAGGTGAACGCGCCGGACGCCCTGGTCGCGTGCCTGATCGACGAAGCCATCGAGCAGCCGGCTGCCGATCCCCTGCCGGCGCTGTTCGGGCGTGACGGCCAGAAGCAGCAGTTCCGATTCGTCGGCCACCATCCGCACAAGCGAGAAGCCGGCCGGCTCGCCCTCCTCCTCCGTGCGGGCAATCGTGAGTTCGACGCCGGCCATGGGCAGGATTCCAGCGCATTGCGACCGGGTCCAGGCTTCCCCGTAAGCGGTACCGAATGCCGCCTCCATGATGCGCATGACAGCGTCAAGGTCCGCGAAACATCCCCTGTCGAGCCGAACCGCGGCCGCAAGCGCGGGCGTCGCCATTATGCGGCAGCCTTGACGCGGGCGTCGGGAGCTCGGGCGTAGACCGGCCGGGCGGGCAGAGTTCGCAGCGCCTCGGGAAGGGCGAGCGCGTCGGCGGCGGACGGCCAGACCTCCCGGTCCTCGCCCCAGCCGCGCGCGGCAACCAGCTGGGCGGCGCCCGACCCGACGACAAGTTCGGACTTGGTCGCCGCAGCGGCGGCGGCGGGGGCCAGGTTCAGGAGGTCGCCGGCCGGCCGGCGGAAAGCATCGAACTGCTGGACGAACAATTCCCCGTGTCCGCCCAACACGGCAACGGCCACTTCGCCGCTCACCGTAACGCCGCACGCCATCAAACCGAGCGACGACATGCCAGCCAGATCAGCGTCCCAGCCGATCGCCAGCCCGTGCGCCGCAGCGATGCCGACACGGATGCCGGTGAAGCTGCCAGGACCCGTGCCGACGAGGATGCGGTCAGCCTTCCGGCCGTCCAGCATTTCCGCAATCATGGGCACCAGCCGCTCGCTGTGGCCGCGGCCAATCAACTCGTCGCGTCGAGCGATGCACTCGCCCAATCCGTCGAACAAGGCGGCGGTGCAAGCTGCGGTCGACGTGTCGAGCGCCAGGATCATGGTTGGGATAGTGTTCACATGCGGCCGCTCGCCGCAACCCCTAGACCGCTTCGACGGAGACGACTTCGGGGACGTAGTGCCTTACGAGGCTCTCGATTCCGCGCTTCAGCGTGATGGCCGAGGACGGGCAGCCGGAGCAGGCGCCCTGCATCGCCAGGAACAGGGTGCCCTCCTTGTAGCCGCGGTAGACGATGTCGCCGCCGTCCTGAGCCACCGCCGGCCGGACGCGGGTTTCGATCAGGTCCTTGATCTGGTCGATGATGTCGGCGTCGGCCGGATCGTCCTCAAAACCGGCGTCTGCGGCCACGTGAATGCCGGCCGCGCTGCCCGGCGTGAACAATGGCGCGCCGGTGACGAAATGGTCGAGCAGGGCTTCGAGCACCAGCGGCTCGAGGTCGGTCCAGGACACGCCGGGAGCGGCAGTAACGGAAATGAAGTCGCGGCCGAAGAACACACCTTCCACCATGCCGCTGTCGAACAAGCCAGCAGCGAGCGGGGACGCTGCAGCGGACCGTTCGTCGGGGAAGTCGCGGGTGCCCGCTTCCATGACCGTCTGGCCGGGGAGGAACTTGCGCGTGGCCGGATTGGGCGTCTGCTCGGTGCGGATCAGCATAAAGCCGATGTGGCCCCGCGTTCAGTTTCAATCAAGAACCAAAGGGCGGCGCACCGCCGATGATCCAGCGAGTAAGGCCAAGCGCCACGGCCAGGCAGATGATTGCCATCCATCCGCGCCCGGGGCGCATCGGCTCGACACCCGGGTCAAGCGCAGCGCGGCCGCTGATCATCGGGCCCAGCAGGCGTTTGCCCTGGAACAGCCGGTAGAACAGGATTGCCGCTACGTGGATGGCGATGCACGCGAGGAGCACTTTAAACACCAGCTCGTGCAAGTCGTGAGCTGCGTCTGACACATTGAAGGCGACCAGCGGGGCCAGTGGGCCTTCGACCAGGCCGTCATCGTCGGCATTGAACAGGCCAGTGACTACCTGCACGATCGTCAGCCCGAGCAGAGCAACCACACTGAGTGCACCGAGCGGCGAATGGCCGATGGCGCGCCAGCCTTTGCTATCCCGCAGATAGGCGAGCACCGACGAGGGGCCGCGAACAAAGTTGGCAAAGCGCGCGGTCGAACTGCCGAACAGGCCCCACAGCAGCCGGAACAGAACAAGCGTCATTACCGCGTAGCCCGACCACATGTGCCAATCGAGCTTCGCTTCCTCGGCCGACCACCAACTGAAGCCGATCAGCGTCGCCAGGGTCCAGTGGAACAGCCGGGTCGGAAGGTCCCAAACGGGCGCTTTTTCGACCCGAGCGGCAGGATCAATGGTCGTCTTCACGATACAGGTCGTGGCACGCCTTGCAGCTCTTGCCGAGGTTGCCGTGGGCCGAGCGGATCGCGGCAAGGTCGTTGCCGTTTGCGGCCGTCTGGAACGCCTGTGCCGCCTGAGTGAAGTCGCGCGACTTGGCCGCGAAATCCTCGGGCTTGGCCCAGATCTCCGCCTTGGCGCCGGTCTTGCCCACGTCAGGTCCAGTGCCGGCCGGGAACCAGCCCTGCACCTTGGGCGCGAGTTCCGCGATGGTGCCGGCGTTCTGTCGCACTTGGGCGAGGTCGGGCGTACCGGCCTTGAGCTCGCGGCTGACGACCTTCATTGCCTTGCCGATCCGCTCGTAGACTTCGTGCCGCTCCTTCATCAGGGCAAGCGCCTGCTCCTTCTGGACCGGAGTCGCATTCGACTGCTGGACTGCATTCTCGATCGCCGCGCTGGCTTCGTTGCCTGTGGCGTTGGCTTCGGCCAGTGCGTTGTTGTCATCGGCGCCACCTCCGTTGCAGGCGGAGAGAAGCACCAGGGCTCCGGCGGTGGCGAGCAAAACGTTACGCATGCGAACTCCTCATTTGCGTTCGGGTGGAACCCAGCTGTCGTCGATCATCTTGATGATGCCCGAGAAATCCTTGGTGCCGCCGCCGCGCTGGACGAACCGCTCGTACAATTCCTCGGCCTCACCCCCCATCGGCGTGTAGGCGCCGGAAGTCTCGGCGGCTTCCTTCGCCAGCTTGAGGTCCTTGAGCATCAGCGCCGCCGCGAACCCGCCTTCGTAGCCGCGGTCGGCGGGCGTTTCGGGGCCGACGCCAGGCACCGGGCAATAGCTCGTCATCGACCAGCTCTGGCCCGACGCCTTGGACGAGATGTCGTAAAAGGTCTGGAGGTTGAGCCCGAGCTTCTGGGCCAAGGCAAAGGTCTCGCAGGTCGCGATCATGGTCGCGCCTAATAGCATGTTGTTGCAGATTTTCGCGGCCTGCCCTGCGCCGGGCTCGCCGGCGTGGATGACCGCCTTGCCCATCTGCTCCAGGAACGGGCGCGCGCGCTCGAAGCCCTCGGCCGAGCCGCCGACCATGAAGGTCAGGGTGCCGCCTTCCGCCGCGGCGATGCCGCCGGACACAGGCGCATCGACCATGGTGAAGCCGGCGAACGCGGCCTCGTTGCCGAGCGTCCTGGCGGTCTCCACGTCGATCGTCGAGCAATCGATCAGGATCGCGGTCTTGGGCGCGGCGGTGAACACCGTCTTGCGGCAAACGTCGGCGACATGCTTGCCGGCGGGCAGCATGGTGATCACCGCTTCGGCCTCCGCGCAGGCTTCGGCAGCGTCCGCCGCGGCCGTAGCGCCTCGGCCGGCCGCGCGATCGAGCGCGTCCTGCGACAGGTCGAAGGCACGGACCTCATGCCCCGCCTTCGCGAGATTGGCCGCCATGCCGCCACCCATGTTGCCGAGACCGATGAATGCGACTTTGCTCATTCTTGCTCCTCAGATCCTCCCCGGAACGGGGAGGTGGCAGGCCGCAGGCTTGACGGAGGGGGCTGGCCACCTGCGGCACACCCCCTCCACCATGCTACCATGGTTCCCCTCCCATTTCGGGGCGGACGATCACCGTCCCGCCCAATTCCCTGGCCGCTTTTCGACGAACGCCGCCATGCCTTCTTTCTGGTCTTCGGTGCCGAACAGCCCGTGAAACAGCCGCCGCTCGAAGCGGATCCCCTGCGCCAATGGCAGATCGAATGCCGCATTGACCATCTCCTTGGTCGCCATTGCCGCGAGCGGCGCCATGCCGGCGACCGCCTCGGCGGTCTCGAGCGCCTCGTCGAGCAGCTCGCCGGCGGGCACCACCCTCGCAACCAAGCCGGAGCGCTCCGCTTCGGCCGCGTCCAGCATCCGGGCGGTCAGGCACATCTCCATGGCCTTGGCCTTGCCGACCGCATGCGCAAGCCGTTGCGATCCGCCCATGCCCGGCGTGACGCCCAGCTTGATCTCGGGCTGGCCGAATTTCGCCGTATCCGCGGCGATGATGAAGTCGGCCATCATTGCCACCTCGCACCCGCCGCCGAGGGCGTAGCCGGCCACCGCCGCGATCCATGGCTTGCGGGTCGCGGTGACCTGCTCCCAGCCGCCAAAGAAGTTCGACGAATACATGTCGGCGAACAGCTGCTGCTGCATTTCCTTGATGTCGGCGCCGGCGGCGAACGCCTTTTCCGAGCCGGTCAGCACCAGGCAGCGCTGGCTGTCGTCCGCGTCATAGGCCGCAAATGTCGCGATCAGCTCCCTCAGCACCTTCGAGTTCAACGCGTTGAGTGCCTGGGGGCGATTGAGCGTGACCAGCGTCACCGCGCCACGCTGCTCGACCAGGATCGTCTCGTACTCGCTCACATGCTGCTCCATCAGAAATCGAACGGCTGCCACTGCTCTTGGGCCGGCAGCGGCTCGAAGAAAGCGTCGACGTCCGCATCGGCGATCTGCGCCGCATCGGTCGGCTGCCAGTTGGGGCTATTGTCCTTGTCGATCAGCAGCGCGCGCACGCCCTCACGGAAGTCGGGATGGCGGATCAGGCGGACCATGATCCCATATTCCATCCGCATTTCATCGACGAAGTGCAGCTGATAAGGACTCTCGACCAGCAGCTTGAGGCTGACCTTGCAGGCCATCGGCGACTTGGCGCGGATCACCGCCGCTTCCTTGGCCGCCCACTCGTCGCCTTCCGCCGCGCCGGCATCCAGCGTCTCGAGCATATCCTCAAGCCGGTCCGACGCGAAATAGCGGTCGATCTTGGGAAGATTGCCCATGATCCGCGCTTCCGGCACCTGCTCTTCGCTCAGCTCGTCGAGCACCGCCTGGGCGCGGAACGGCTGCTCGATGATCCGCTGCTTGGCTTCCTCCAGCCGCTCCGAGGGCAGGTAGTGGGTCGCCAGCCGCAGCTTCAGACATTCGGCGCCATCCAGCCGCGCGCCGGTCAGCGTCAGGAACTGCGCCAGCCGCCCGCGCAGCCGGGACAGGTAACGGCCGCCGCCAACATCCGGAAAAAGACCGATAGTGGTTTCCGGCATCGCCAGCACTGTCCGCTCGGTCGCGACGCGATGGCGGCAGGGCAGCGCGATGCCGACGCCGCCCCCGAAGGTGATGCCGTCCATGAACACCACGCCGGGCTTCGGGTAGGTGTATTCCAGGTGGTTGAGCCGGTATTCGTCGAAAAAGAAGCAGGCGGAATCTGGTCCGTCGGAATCCTTGGAGATTGCGACGACGTCGCCGCCCGCGCAAAAGCCCCGGCCTTCTGCATGGTCGATCAGGATGATCCGCACGTCGGGATCGTCGCGCCACTCGATCAGCGCCGCGGCCATGTCTCGGACCATCTGGTGGTTAAGGCTGTGCAGCGCGCGCGGGCGGTTGAGGCGCAAGCGGCCGGCGAGCCCCTGCTTCTCCGTCAGCACATCGCGAGTGGTGGTGACCGCGTCCATCAGGGCATCATCGCATAGCGGCCGGGCGCGGGTTCGATCGGGTCCTTGGGCTGACGCGCAGCGACCTGCGTCCTGCTGCCTTTGCCGCCGAGCCAGTTGGTCCAGCACGGCCACCAGCTGCCTTCGTTGGGCGTCGCCGTCTCCAGCCACGCTTGGGCGTCCTCCGGCTGCTCGTCGTTGGTCCAGAAGCCATGCTTGTTGGCCGCCGGAGGGTTGATCACGCCCGCGTTGTGGCCCGATCCGCCCAGCACGAACTCGGCCCCTACCTGGCGTGCGCCGCGATAGACCGCCTCCCACGCGGACACATGGTCGTCCTTGAGCGCGATCACCAGCATCGGCGTTTCAATGGCCGCGAGGTCGATCGGCGTTCCGTTAACCTCGAAACCCGCCGGTTCCTGCAGGCTGTTCTTCAGCAGCAGCTGTCGGTTGTAGCTCTTGAGGAACGCCGCCGGGATCCGCGCGCCGTCCTCGAACCAGTAGAGCAGGTCCGACGGCGGGGCAGGCCGGTCGAGCAGGTAATGGTTGACCACCGACGACCAGATCAGGTCGTTCGCCCGCATGGCCGCGAACAGCCGCTGCAGCTCCAGGCTGTCGACGAAGCCTTGCTTCTCGAGGTGATCCTCGAGCGCGTCCAGGTGCGCTTCGTGGACGAACGCCGACCAGTCGCGCATGTCGGAGAAGTCGACCAAGGCGCCGATCAGCGTCGCCGAATTGACCTCCTTGCCGCGACCCTGCGCCGCCAGCCAGGCCAGCGCGATCGCCACCAGGGTGCCACCCAGGCAGAAGGAGAACAGGTCGGGCGCCGCGCCGGCGCGGGCACGGACCTGCTCGATCGCTTCGACGATGCCGGTCAGCACATAATCCTCGACCGCCATGTCCTTGTGCTCGGAACCGGGATTGACCCAGCTGATGACGAACACGGTGCGGCCCTCGTCGACCAGCCATTTGACCAGGCTCTGCCGCGGCACGAGGTCGATCATGTAATAGCGGTTCACCAGCGGCGGCACATAAAGCAGGGGCTCGGTCGCCACCTTTTCGGTCGAGGGATTATACTGGATCAGCTGGAACAACGCATTCTCGTAGACCACCGCGCCGCGCGTCGCAGCGATGGTGTCGCCCTTCTTGAACGCGTCCGGATCGGTTCGCCGCTGGACGATGCCCTTGCCCGAGCCGACGTCCTCCAGCAGATGCTTGAAGCCCTGGATGAGGTTGGCGCCCCCGGTCTCCTTGACCCGCCGCACCACCTCCGGATTGGTCATTGCGAAGTTGGTCGGCGCCACCGCGTTCAAATATTGGTCGAGCAGGAACCGCGTCATGGCGCTGTTGGAGCCGTCGCCGGCGGTTTTCGACACCGTGTCGCGAAGCTGCTTGGACGCCAGCAGATAGCCATCACGGATGGCGCGATAATAGGGATCGTCCTGCCACGCGGGTCCGGA
>CADCVY010000020.1 GCA_902806275.1 uncultured Sphingomonas sp.
AGTTCCTCCCCCTGGTAGAGGATGATCGAGCCTCTGAGGCAGGCAAGGAGCAGCATCTTGGCCCGGGCGAACTGCGCCTGATGCTCTGCCTTGCACCAGCGCGTAATCGCGCGTGGGGCATCGTGGTTTTCAAACGCCCAGCTTGGCCAGCCGCATTCACCGCGGTCCGGCCATCGGGTGGCAATCTCGGCCACCAGCGCAGGGGTCAGCCGCTCCGCGTACAGGAAGTCGAACCCGTAGGCGCTGTGCAGGCGCCGGGGGCCGGCGGTATAATCGTGCATTTCCTGGAGCGCGCGCTCGCCACCGACTTCCGCCAGCGCGAACCGGTCGCCGTAGCTGTCGACTACCGCCCGGAGCCGTTCGAGGAAGCCGACAATTGCCGGATGCGACTGATTGTAGAGGTGCTGCTGGAAATCGAACGGGCGGCTGCGCTTGCCACTCGGCTCCGCCGGGGGGTTATTGCGCAGCTCCGGATCGTGCATCGCGAAGTTGATCGCGTCGAAGCGGAAGCCGTCGACGCCGCGGTCAAGCCAGAAGCGCGCGACCGCCAGAAGCGCTTCCTGCACTTGCGGATTGTGCATGTTGAGGTCGGGCTGCTCGGATAGGAAATTGTGCAGATAATATTGGCCCCGGCGCGCGTCCCACGTCCAGCTCGGCCCGCCAAACACTGACTGCCAGTTGTTTGGCGGCGAGCCGTCGGGCTTGGCGTCGGCCCAGACGTACCAGTCGGATCGAGAGTTGTCGCGGCTCGACCGGCTTTCGCGAAACCAAGCATGCTGGTCTGAGCTGTGCGAGTAGACCTGATCGATGATCAGCTTGAGGCCAAGCGCGTGCGCGCGGGCCACTACCGCATCGAAATCGGCGAGGGTCCCGAAGATCGGGTCGACGCCGCAAAAGTCGGCGACATCGTAGCCGAAGTCCCTCATCGGCGAGGTGAAGAAGGGCGAGATCCAGATGCAATCGACCCCCAGGCCCGCAACGTGGTGGAGGTGGCGCTCGATTCCTTTCAGATCGCCGACGCCGTCGCCGTCGGTGTCAGCGAAACTGCGCGGGTAAATCTGATAGATTGCGGCGCCCTTCCACCAAGGCTCCGCCGTGGCGACGCTGGCTGCGTTCGACTGCTCAACGAGCATTGCAGATCGCATAGCCAAGTGGAGGCAGCGTAAGCCGGACGCTGCCCGGCGCCGACGACCGCGCAGGGCAGGCACCGGCAAGCGCCGAGAAGGTGTTTGAGCCGACTTCGACCTGAACATTGGCGGTCACCGGTTCCTTGGACGTGTTGAGCGCCACCAGCACCTCACGGCCATCGAGGATGCGCGAGAAAGCGAGGAGTCCGGGCTTATCCGCGGTTGCCCGAACCACTGTCGAGCCACGTCGCAGCGCCGGCGTATTGCGCCGGATGTCGCCAAGCCGACGGAGCAGCCGATAGAGGGGATGGCGCGCGTCGAAGTTGCTTTGCGCCGTCGTCGCGCGGGTGCCGAGCAGCCGGTTGTCGTTGTACACCGCGGTGCGTGACGGGAACATGTCCTCGCGCGCATCCTGGTCGATGCCGTCGCCGGCAAAGCCTTGTTCATCCCCGTAGTAGACCGTCGGAACCCCGCGCGCAGCAAACATCAGCACATGGCCGAGCATCACCCGATCGAGCACTTCCTTGTCGCTAGCCTTCGGGAAAGCTTTGCGCACGTAAAATGCAAACCGACCTTGGTCGTGGTTGCCAAGGAATGTCGGGAGCTGGATGGCAGCAGCGTCGCCTCCTTCGTAGAGCACGTCCTGACTGAAAAAGTCGCGCCAGATCTCGGTGCCGGCGGTCCCGCCGACCGACCGCAACGCGCCTTGCTTGAATGCGAAGTCGAGTGCCGCTGGCAACTTGTCGCGGCGAGTATACTGCGCGAGGATACCGGGCTGGAAATCGTCATTCGCTACCTCGGCGAAGATGTGGAAGTTGGGAATGCCGCGGGCGCGGGCGCGGGCGAGCATGGCCGGCACGAATGCTTGCCAGAACTCGGGATTGACGTGGCGTGCCGTATCGATTCGGAAGCCGTCCACTCCGAAGCGGTCAATCCAGTTTCCGAATATCTCGATCATGCCCGCGACGACGCGTGGGTTCTCGGTCATAACATCATCGAGCCCGACAAAGTCGCCCATCCGGCTCGATTCCCCCCGAAACACGCTGTCGCCTCGGTTGTGGTAGTAGATCGGGTCATTGAGCCAGGCCGGCACCTTCAGGTTGCCCTCGGCAGCAGGCAATTTGGTCGTGTAGGCAAAGTTCGGGTCGGTCAGCTTTGTGAAATTCTCGGCAGTTCCGACTTCATGCCCCAGGAAACCGCGATTGATGCGGCGCCCGCCGACACCGCCGCGCGCTTGATAGGGATAGTCAGCAATGCTGCGGTACGGGCACTGGCCCTTGCCTTCGCACTCAGCGAAAAAGATCACGTCCGCCGTGTGGTTGGTGATAATGTCCATGTAGACCTTCATCCCGCGCGCATGGGCCGCATCGACAAAGGCCTTGAATTCGGCATTGCTGCCGAAATGCGGATCGACCCGGGTGAAGTCGGTCACCCAATAGCCGTGATAGCCCGCGCTCTCGCCTCCCGGAGGCCCTTGCACGGGCTTATTCTTGAACACCGGCGCAAGCCAGATGGCCGACGCGCCTATGCCCTGGACATAGTCGAGCCGCTTGATCAGACCTTTGAGGTCGCCGCCGTGGTAGAAGCCCTTGTGCGCCGGCTCGAAGCCGGTCTGCAGCGCTCCACCGGAAAGACCACCGCGGTCGTTCGACGTATCGCCGTTTTCAAAGCGGTCCGGAAGAACGAAGTAGATCACCTCGTCCTGCGGCAGGCGCGCGCGGTAATCGGTACCTTGCGCCAGCGTTGGCGCGACGGTCGCCGCGCCGAGCAGGCACGCCAGCAGCATGAATGCGAGCCGCCGCACGTCAGGCCGCCTGCGCCATGCAATTGTTGGAAATGAAGTCGGCTTGGCTCGCCATCTGCCGCACTTCGCGCGTCAGCAACGCCTCCCAGGTTTGGAGGTACGAACGAAGGTCATCCACGCTGACGCTGTCGGCCATTGGGTGATGTCCCCGGGGCAGGATGCCCTGGCCGACCAGCACCTGCAGCCAGGCGACCGGCGTGAACAATTCGCCGTCACGGCGGAAGATGTGGCCGCTGTCGCGGAACAGCTCGATGCGCTGGTTGAGGCTGTCCGGGACCGGCATCGCCGCGCAGTGTCGCCAGAAAGGCGTATCGTCACGCTCGGTCGCTGTGTAGTGCAAGACCAGGAAGTCGCGGATGTGCTCATATTCCGCCTGCGTTTGACGGTTGAATTCTGCGGCTTCAGCGGCCGTCCCGCGGCCGCGCGGAAGCATATGCAGCAGCCGCTGGATTCCCGTCTGCACGAGATGAATGCTGGTCGACTCGAGCGGCTCCATGAACCCCGATGCGAGCCCAAGGGCAACGACGTTGCGGTTCCAAACCTTGCGCCGCTTGCCCGCGGTGAAGCGCAGCGGCCGCGGCTGCGCTTGCGCGGCTCCATCGAGATTGCCTAGCAGCGTGGACGCGGCTTCATCGTCGCCGATGAACTCCGAACAATAGACATAGCCATTGCCGACACGGTGCTGGAGCGGGATCCGCCATTTCCAGCCCGCTGCACGGGCGGTCGACCTCGTGTAGGGGGTGAACTCGCCGCCGTTCGCGCAAGGAGCGGCCAGCGCCCGGTCGCACGGCAGCCAGCGTGACCAGTCCTCGTAGCCGGTCTTCAGTGCGCCTTCGATCAGCAGCCCGCGGAAGCCCGAGCAGTCGATGAAAAGGTCACCGCTCACCGTCTCGGCGCGGTCGAGTGTCACGGAGGACACGTCGCCAGACGCGCCATCCAGCGTCACGTCGACGATCTTGCCTTCGATCCGCTCCACGCCCCGCGTTTCCGCAAGTCGGCGGAGGAACGCCGCGTAGAGTGATGCGTCGAAGTGGAACGCGTACGGCATCGGCGGCAGCGCGTCCGTGGTGCGTAGCCTGCCGCGCTGCACCCGCCCCGCGAGCGCCGCCGTTTCGTTCAGCGAGTAATGACCGAGGTCCTTGGCAAATCCGAGCTCCCGCGCGCGATGCCAATAGTGCTGGAACGGGACGATCCCGATGTCACGACCAACGTCGCCGAACGCGTGCATGTACCGTGTGCCCAGCCTCCCCCAGTCGACGAACTCGATGCCCAGCTTGAACGTGCCATTGGTCGCGCGGAGGAACTCATCCTCGTCGATCCCGAGCGCCTGATTGTAGAGGTTGATCTGCGGGATGGTGGCTTCGCCGACACCAACGGTGCCTATCTCCTCAGATTCGATCAGGCGAATGCGGTAGCCGTCCTCCCGCAGCGGCGCGAGGATCGCCGCCGACATCCAGCCGGCCGTGCCGCCGCCGACGATCGTAATTGCGGTGTGCTGCTGTTGAGTCACTTCGTGTCTCTACTTGATGCCAGCCAAAGCGCCGACCGTGGCGCTCCTGCGAGCTCTCGCCAGGGGGTTGCTGCCGGGCGGACCGGGTTGGGCGGGAGCCCCGCCCGAGGTTTCCGACCCTTAGAACTTCTGCAGCACGCCGAGGTAGAAATTGCGTCCATAGCTCTGGTGGTCGCGCCCAAGCCGGGTGTCGCCAGCTTCATAGGTCACGAACGGGCGGTCCGTGATGTTCTTCACCTGTGCCAAGATCGACAGGCCCTGCATCGCCGAGCCTGATTGGAATTCGTATCCGATCTGCGCGTCGAGGATCCCCTCCTTTTCGGCTTCGCGATATTCCGGATTGGCCGAAAGGCCCGCAATCTCAGCGAGGAACGGTGAGCGGTAGCGGTAACTCAGGCGCGCCTGGAAGCCATACCTCTCAAAATAGCCTTCGAGCGTCCCAACCCACTTTGATTGGCCGGGCACGGTGATAGCATCGGGGCTGCTGGCGTAGCGCACCTTGCTTTTCACACGGCTGATGCTGCTGAAGACGCCGAAACCCTCGAGCGCTGGCGTGAGCAGCGAGAGCGGCACGGACGCGGTCACTTCCTGACCAAAGATATAGCCCTTGCCGGTGTTCGCCGGGAAGGACAGCCGTCCCTGAGTGGTGCCGATCTGCTCGCGGATTTCCGCTG
>CADCVY010000021.1:0-24964 GCA_902806275.1 uncultured Sphingomonas sp.
GACGGCTTCACCGAAGGCGATCAGCTGTCGCGCGGCGCGGTTGACGTGGTCGTCACCGACGGCTTTTCTGGCAACATCGCGCTCAAGACCGCCGAAGGCACCGCCCGCTTCGTCACCGACCTGCTGCGCCGCGCGTTCAAGAGCTCGCTGCGTTCCAAGGCCGGCTTTGCCTTGTCCAAGCCGGCGCTGAACCTGCTCAAGGTGCACCTTGACCCCAACAACCACAACGGCGCCGTCTTCCTCGGGCTCAACGGCCTGGTCGTGAAAAGCCACGGCAGCGCTAATCCGAAGGGTGTCGCCAACGCCATCGGCGTTGCCGCCAGCATGGTCCGCAACGATATCACGCGCCGGATTGGCGAGGATCTGGACAACTTCCGAGCTCACGCTTTCGCCAACGGCGGCGGCAAGTGACGCTTCGCTCAGTCATCTCCGGGGTCGGCTCGGCCTTGCCGCGCAAGCAGGTAAGCAATGCCGAGCTAGCGGAGCGAGTCGACACAACTGATGCCTGGATCGTCGAGCGCACCGGCATCCGCAATCGCCACATCGCCGGCGACGACGAATCGACGGCGAGCCTCGCCACGGCCGCGGCGCTGCGGGCGATCGAGCATGCCGGCGTCGCAGCGGCCGACATCGACCTCATCGTTCTCGCCACCGCCACCCCCGACCAGACCTTTCCGTCGTCGGCCACCAAGGTGCAGGCGGCGCTTGGCATCGACGACTGCATCGCCTTTGACGTGCACGCGGTCTGCACCGGGTTCCTCTACGCGCTTTCGGTCGCCGACTCGATGCTGCGCTCGGGCAACGCCAAAAAGGCGCTGGTGATTGGCGCAGAGACCTTCAGCCGCATCCTCGACTGGGAGGACCGCGCCACCTGCGTCCTGTTCGGGGACGGCGCCGGGGCCCTGGTGCTGAGCGCAGAGGAGACCGAAAGCGGAATCCTGGCGACCAAGCTCCACGCCGACGGGCGCCACAACGACCTGTTGTTCGTCGATGGCGGACCGTCGACCACGGGCACGGTCGGCAAGCTTCGCATGAAAGGTCGCGAGGTGTTCCGCCACGCGGTTGTCAACCTCAGCGCAGTGCTCAACGAAGTCTTGACGGCGGCCGGGCTCACCACCGCCGAGGTCGACTGGGTCGTACCTCACCAGGCGAACGCCCGCATCCTCGATGCAACCGCGCGTAAGCTGGGCTTGTCGCCGGACAAGGTGGTGGTCACCGTCGACCAGCACGCCAACACCTCCGCGGCGTCCGTGCCGCTGGCGCTGGACACCGCAGTGAAGGACGGCAGGATCAAGCGCGGCGACGTCGTTGTCCTGGAAGCGATGGGTGGCGGCTTCACTTGGGGCGCCGCAGCGCTCAGATATTGAAAAATATCGGCAATTCGTGAAAATGTCGAATTGCCGACACGCGGAAGTTCCGTTACGAAAGTGCAATCGAAGGCCGGGGGCGCCGGCGATTGCGGGAGACATCCAATGGCCGATCTGGGCATCGCGCGGATCAATACGAATGCGGGACTCGGCGGAACCCTGACGCGGGCCGACCTGGCCGACATCGTTCATCGCAAGCTGGGA
Source organism: uncultured Sphingomonas sp. (assembly GCA_902806275.1). Taxonomy (GTDB): domain Bacteria; phylum Pseudomonadota; class Alphaproteobacteria; order Sphingomonadales; family Sphingomonadaceae; genus Sphingomicrobium. The sequence continues at coordinate 1,572 of CADCVY010000021.1, forward strand.
TTGTCGCGCGCCGAGTCGGCCGGTGTGGTCGAACGCGTGTTGCATCACCTGTGCCACTCGCTGTCGAACGGCGGCAACGTGAAGATCTCTGGCTTCGGCACCTTCATTCTGCGCGACAAGGGCGAGCGCGTCGGCCGTAACCCGAAGACGGGCATCGAAGTGCCAATCGCACCGCGCCGAGTGATGACATTCCGCGCAAGCCAGATCATGCGCGACCGGATCGCGAAGGGCTGAAGGCTTGGCCACGGCCAGCCAAAAGGACCCTGGCGCTCTCAAGACCATCGGCGAGTTGTCGTCCGAGCTTGGCGTGGCCCAGCATATCCTGCGTTACTGGGAATCGAAGTTCCCGCAACTTCGGCCGATGCAGCGTGCCGGCAACCGCCGCTACTACCGTCCGGACGATGTCGACCTTGCGCGGCGGATCAATCGCTTGCTCAACCAGGAAGGCTATACCGTCCGCGGCGTGCAGAAACTGTTGCGGGGCAAGGTCGATGAGGCGGAGACTCCGCCAGCGCCGTCGATCATCGGCCCGAGCGTTGCTGCGGAGCAGGACGACTCGCCGGTCGGTGTCGACGTATTTCGCTTGATCGTTTTGCGTGACCGCTTGGCGACCGCGCTCGAGAGCTAGCCGCGTTCCCGACTGGATTCGGCGTCGCGAAGGGCCGTGAAGCGCCTCACGCGACCGGCTCGACGGCGGCCATCGGCGCCAGCGATCGTTCCGCGACCCGGGCGATCGCCTCGTCGAGCGGGATGCGGCGGATCGGGACGCCCGCCGGAAAAGCCGACAGCAGCCGCGAGGGCATGGCCGCGGACAGGATCACGAACGTGCCGCAGTCGCCATGGCGGCGGATCAGGCGCCCGAACGCCTGGGCCAGCCGCGCTCGGACGACACGATCGTCGAAGGCGCTGCCGCCCCCGGCCATCCGCCGCGCCGCGTGCAGCACCGTCGGGCGCGGCCACGGCACCCGCTCCATCACCACCAGCCGCAGCGACTCGCCGGGCACGTCCACCCCGTCGCGCAGCGCATCGGTGCCGAGGAGAGACGCGCGCGGATCGTCGCGGAAAATGTCGACCAGGGTCCCGGCGTCGATCGGGTCGACATGCTGGGCAAGCAGCGGCAGCCCGATCCGCGCCAGCCGGTCGGCAACCCGCGCGTGCACGGCTTTCAGCCGCTGGACAGCCGTAAACAGGCCCAGCGTCCCGCCACCCGAAGCCTCGATCAGCCGTGCATAAGCGCCAGCGAGCGACGCGGTATCCCCCTGCTTGACGTCGGTGACGATCAGCACCTCCGAACAGCCGGCATAGTCGAACGGGCTTTCCGCCTCGAAATGAGTCGTGGGGCCCGGCAAATGCAAGGCTCCGGTGCGTGCTTCGGCGGCCCGCCAATCCTCGCCTCCCCGCAACGTCGCGGAGGTCACGAGCACGCCGTCCGCCGGCGCGATCACCGCGGCCGCCAGCGGCTTGGTCGGGTCGAGCCAGCGTCGGTGGATAGCGACATCATACTCGCGTCCATCCACCCGCTCGACCGCGAGCCAGTCGACGAACTCCGGATCAGCCTCGCCGCCGATCCGCGCCAGCAGGGCGATCCACGCGGCTAGGGTTTCCCGCCGCCAGGAAAGTCCGCGGATCGCGCCTTCAACTCGGGCGCGCGCTTGGGAGTCGAGCCAATCCGGCGCATCGTCGAGGACCGCCTCAAGCCGGCGGGCAAGCGCCGCCAGCGGCTTCTGGAGCGCTTCCAAGGCCTGCATCGCAGCGGCCGATTGCGACACCAGCGCCCCGTCGGGCGCGGCGAGTTCGGTCTCCAGCCCGTAGCCCGCCTCCTGCGCCTTGGCGCGCGCACAAACGGTGCCGCGCACCTCGGCGAGCACCGCTTCGACCGGACCGAACGGCGCACCCTCGACCAGCCGCTGCAGCCAGCCGTCGGTCGGCAGCGCCCGCGACGCGTCGATCGCCGCTTCGAGCGCCTGCCCGCCTTCCTCGTCGTACGAAGCGACATCCATCAGTCGCGCCGCAATGCCCCGCCTCCGCCCACGCGAGCGGCCTTCCGGACCGACGATCCAGCGCCGCATTTCGATCGCTTCCTGGCCCCCGAACGCAACCGCGAAGGTGGAGTCGGCAGCATCGAACAGGTGATGCCCCTCGTCGAACAGAATGCGCCCCGGCGCGTCCTCGCGAGCGCGCGCGGCATTGACCATCACCAGCGCGTGGTTGGCGATCACCAGGTCAGCTTCGCGGCTCGCCCGTTCCGCGCGCTCGATAAAGCAGCGGCGGTAATGCGGGCAGCCGGCATAGACGCACTCGCCGCGGCGGTCGGTCAAGGCGGTCGCCCCGGCGCGGCGGAACAGGCTCGGAAGCCAGCCCGGTAGGTCGCCGCCGACCATGTCGCCATCCTTGCTGTACGCCGCCCAGCGCCCGACCAGCTGCGCCAGCACCGCCGCCCGCCCGGCGAACGCGCCCTGCATCGCGTCCTCGAGGTTGAGCAGGCACAGGTAGTTCTCGCGGCCTTTGCGGACGACGATCCGCCGCGCGCGCTCTTGCGGATCGGCAAACAGCTTGGGTCCTTCAGCGTCGAGCTGCCGCTGCAGCGCCTTGGTGAAGGTCGACACCCACACTGTCCCGCCCGAGCTTTCCGCCCACAGCGAAGCCGGCGCGAGATAGGCAAGCGTCTTGCCGATCCCCGTGCCGGCTTCGGCAAGCAGCAGGTTGGGCGCGTCGCGGTTGCGCTTGGGCGCGAACAGCTGCGCCACCGCTTCGGCCATCGCCCGTTGCCCTTCGCGAGCTTCGGCCCGCCGGGTCAGCCGATCGAGCCGGTCGCGCGCGTCACCGGCAGAGACGGTCGTCGGCCGCGCGGGCGGCCGATCGCCGCTCTCCTCCCATTGCCGGAGGCGCGAAAACAGCATCCGCTCCCCGCGATCCGGCCGGTGGAGCCGGGAGCCGACGATCGGCGCCCAACCCCAGCCGAGGCGGTGCAGCGTGGCGTTGCTTGTCCACGCCCCTTCCCGCTGCGGCCAGTCCGGGTCGGCAAGCCCATTCAGCAGGCGCTCGGCGATGGCACGCAGCGACGCTGCCGCTTCCGCCTCCGTGCTCGGTGGGTCGAGGCCAAGGCTCTTGGCCAGCCCCGCCGCGGTCGGCACGGCGAAACGCGCTGGGAAGATAAAGGCGAACAGCTCGAGCAAATCGAGGCCGCTGAGCTCCGGATAGCCGAGCCGCTGCCCCAGCAAAGGCGCGTTGAGGATGATATGCGGGGTCTCGGCCACCCGTGCCACCGCTTCCCCCCGGCTCGCCTCGCGCAGCTCGCCGTCAGCCCCCGCGAGCCAGATGCCGGCATGGGTTGCGTGCAGGGCGGGAAGCGGCAAAGGAGCGGCCATCCCCCGACATTGGTGGCAAGAGAACAGAAGAGCAACGCCATTGGACGCTGAATCGCTGCAGGCAGCCGCTTTGACGTCCAAGGCCTGGCCCTATGAGGAAGCGCGCAAGCTGCTCAAGCGCTGGCCGAACGGCAAACCGGGGGGTTCGCCCATGATCTTCGAGACCGGCTATGGTCCCTCGGGCCTGCCGCATATCGGCACCTTCAACGAGGTCGCGCGAACCACCTTCGTCCGCAACGCCTACCATGAGCTGACCGGCGGCGCGCAGACTCGGCTGATCGCCTTCAGCGACGACATGGACGGCCTGCGCAAGGTGCCGGACAACGTGCCGAACCAGGCGCTGCTGGCCGAACATCTCGGCAAGCCGCTGACCCGCATCCCCGATCCGTTCGGTACGCACGAAAGCTTCGCGCACCACAACAATGCGATGCTCCGCTCGTTTCTCGACCGCTTCGGCTTCGATTACGAGTTCCTGTCGGCCACCGATTGCTACACGAGGGGCCGCTTCGACGATGTGATCCGGCAGGTGCTGCGCAACTGGGCGGGCGTCATGGACGTGATGCTGCCGACCCTGCGCGAGGAGCGGCGCCAGACCTATTCGCCGGTGCTGCCCGTCTCCCCGGCCAGCGGGCGTGTGCTCCAGGTTCCGGTCGAGGTGGTCGACGCCGAAGCGGGCACCATCGCGTTCGCCGACGAGGACGGCGCCCCGATCGAGCAATCGGCGCTAGGCGGCATGGCCAAGCTGCAGTGGAAGGTCGACTGGGCTGCGCGCTGGGTCGCGCTCGGCGTCGACTACGAGATGGCCGGCAAGGACCTGATCGACAGCGTCGTCCAGTCCGGCAGGATCGCGCGCGTGCTCGGCGGCCGCCCGCCCGAGGGCTTCAATTACGAAATGTTCCTGGATGAGGCGGGCGAGAAGATCTCCAAATCCAAGGGCAACGGCCTCAGCCTCGACGAATGGCTGCGCTACGGCAGCGAGGAGAGCCTGGCCTTCTACATTTACCGCGAGCCCAAGCGGGCCAAGAGCCTGCACATCGGCGTGATTCCGCGCGCCGTCGACGAATACCTGCAGTTTCGGGAGCGCTATGCCGAGCAGCCGCTCGAGCAGAAGCTCGGCAACCCGGTGCACCACATCCACGCCGGCGACGTACCGGGCAACAAGCTGCCGCTAACCTATGGCCTGCTGCTCAACCTCGTCAGCCTGCCGGGCGTCGGCGACAAAGAGACCGCGTGGCGGTTCGTCCAGCGCTATGCGCCGGGCACCTCGCCGGAGAGCGATCCGGAGCTCAACGAACTCATTGGCCTGGCGGTGAACTATGCGCGCGACTTCGTTGCGCCAGGCCTGCAGCGGCGCGCCCCAACGGAGATCGAAGAGGCCGCCTTGCGAGATCTCGACGCCGAACTGGCCAGGCTTGCGCCGGATACGCCGGGCGATGAGATCCAAAACCACGTGTTCGAGGTCGGCAAGCAGCACTTCGGCAAGGAGCGCCTGCGCGAGTGGTTCGGCGTGCTCTATGAAACCCTGCTCGGCTCCAGCCAGGGGCCGCGCATGGGCAGCTTCATCGCGTTATACGGCATCGACAACAGCCGCCGCCTGATCGGCGAGGCGCTTGGCAGCGGCTAGCGCTTAGTCGGACGCTCAGCCGTCAAGCTTCTCGGCGACGATGTTGACCAGCCGATCGGTCGGATAGGGCTTGGGCAGGAAAGTGCCGTGATCCGGCAGATCGTTGTCGGCGATGGTTACTGCTCCTGACGTAACGATGACCTTCACGTCGGGCCGCATGGCGGTGACTTCATGGGCCAGGCCAAGGCCGTTCATCTCGCCCGGCATGTTGACGTCCGTGAACACGACGCCGATGCGCGGATGCTGTTCCAGCACTTCCAGCGCCTCGTCCGCGTCGCCCGCTTCCCACGCCATGATTCCGCGATCCGTCAGCGCGTCAGCAGCCACCATTCTGATGATCGGCTCGTCTTCGACGACGAGGACTTCTTTTGGGAGTGATCCGGGCATCCGCGTTCAACTAGGTTAATGGGAGACTGTTCCCATCGTTTCGCCGGGCGAAGCTTCAGCTCACCTTTTTTTGAGCGATCCAGCGGTCGATCTTGGCCTCGAGCACCGCCAGCGGCAGCGCGCCGGACATCAGCACCTGTTCGTGGAAGCCGCGGATGTCGAACCTGGGTCCGAGCTCACGTTCGGCCCGCGCCCGCAATTCGCTGATCTTGAGCTGACCGATCTTATAGGCGAGCGCCTGCCCCGGCATCGCGATGTAGCGCTCGGTCTCGGCGGTCGCATTGCTGCGCCCGCGCGAGCTGTTGTCGAGAATGTACTGAATGGTCTGGTCGCGGGTCCAACCCTTGGAATGGATGCCGGTGTCCACCACCAGGCGGATGGCGCGGAACAGCTGCGAATCGAGATAACCGAAATATTGATATGGGTCGGCGTAGACGCCGAGCTCGCGCCCCAGAGTCTCAGCGTACAGGCCCCAGCCTTCGACATAAGCGGTGTTGCCGCCGAACCGCTGGAACTTGGGGAGCGCCTCGTTCTCCTGCGCGAGGCTGATCTGGAAGTGGTGCCCCGGCGCGCCTTCGTGCAGGTACAGCGTCTCCATGGCAGGAGTGGTCCGCGACGGCAGGTCATAGGCGTTGAAGAAGAACACGCCCGGCCGGCTGCCGTCGGGGGTCCCGGGATTATACGAACCGCGCGCTGCGCCCTTTTCGGTCAGTGCCGGCACCGGCCGGATCTCCAGCGGCGCCTTGGGCAGCGTCGCGAACATCTTCGGCAGCGTCGCATCCAGCCTTTTGCCGATGGCGACATAGCCCTGCTGCAACGCTTCGCGCGACTTGGGCTTGAACTTGGGATCGGTGCGGATGTGCTCGAAGAATTCCTTGAGCGTGCCGGTGAAGCCGACCTGCGCCTTGACCGTCTCCATCTCCGCCTGAAGCCGGCGAACCTCGGACAAGCCGATGTTGTGGATCGCATCCGACGTCAGGTCAGTCGTGGTGCTAGACTGGACCAGATAAGCGTAAAGCTTGTCCCCGCCCGGCATGGCGCCAAGCCCGACGCTCGCGCGTGTTTTCGGCAGATATTCGTCGGCGATGAAGGTGCGCAGGCGGGTCAGGGCCGGGCGGATCTCCGTTTCCACCGACCGCCGGTAGTCCGCGCGCAGCCGCTTCTGGTGCGCCGCCGAGATGCCGGCTGGAAACTTGGCGACCGGCTTCGTGAAGCTGCTGCCCTCAACGCCTTCGGCGAGCATCGCGTCGAGCTGCTCGACGACATTGTCCATCACCAGCCGCGGCTGCACCACGCCGCTGGCCATGCCCTCGCGCATGCGGCCGATGGTGCCGTCGAGGTAGCGGACGAAATCATCGATCCGGCTCAAGCCGTTCTCATAATCTTTCACCGTCTTGAACGGTGCGATGCCCTCGCCGCTACTGATCTCGGCAAACCCGGTATGCACGCCAGTGAAATGGTCGATCGGCCGCACGGCCGTCAGCGCCAACATGCCCGGCTGAAGGCCTCGCAGGTCAAGCGTTCGCTGCCATTTGAATACATCGTAGGAGATGCGCTCTGACGCGCTCAGTTGGTCGCGATCGATCCGCACGAGAGCAGCGAGGTCCTGTTCGGCCGCCTGGCGTTCCGCCGCATAATAAGCGTCAGAGGTGTAGTCGCCGAGCCGGTCGGCGTAGCGCATGTCGCCGCGGTACAGCGCCGACAGCGGGTTGCGCTTGAGGTTGGCTTCGTCGCTTGCCGCGAACAGCTTCGCAAGCGCTTGCGACGGCACCTCGGCTGTGGCTGCAGATTGCGTCTGCGCCAGGACCGGCGCCGCCACCGCCGCCAGTGCAAGTGCCGCTGCCGTGGTGAGTGTATTCAGGGTCATGCGGCTTTCTTCTCCGCGATCCAGCGATCGATCTTGGCTTCGAGGATGGCCAGCGGCAGCGCGCCCGTCATCAGCACCTGGGCGTGGAAATCGCGCACGTCGAACTTCGGTCCGAGTGCTTTTTCGGCCCGTGTGCGCAGTTCGCGGATCTTGAGCTGCCCGATCTTGTAGGCGAGCGCCTGGCCCGGATTGGCGATGTAGCGATTGATCTCCGACTCGGCCTCGGTGCGGCTCTGCGCCGTGTTGGCGAGCATGTAGTCGACCGCCCGTTCGCGGCTCCAACCCTTTGCGTGAATGCCGGTGTCGACCACCAGCCGCACCGCGCGGAACATCTCGTCGTCGAGACTGCCGAACGCCTGATATGGATCGGTGAACATGCCGAGCTCCGGGCCCAAGCTTTCCGCGTACAAGGCCCAGCCTTCGACAAAGGCGGTATTGCCGCCAAAGCGCATGAAGTCCGGCAGCGCCGTATTTTCCTGGGCGAGGCTGATCTGGAAGTGATGCCCGGGCGAGCCTTCGTGGAGGTAGAGCGTCTCCATGCCCTGGGTCGTGCGCGACGGCAGGTCGTAGGCGTTAAAGAAGAAAGTCCCCGGCGTCGCGCCGTCGGGCGTGCCCTGCCGGTACGAGCCGCCGGCGGCGCTCTTCTCGCGGTAGGCCGGCACGGGCTCGATCCGGAGGTTGGTCTTCGGCACCGTCGAGAACAGTTCGCCAATACGCGCGTCGACGCGCTTGCCGATCGCCTCATAGCCTTGCGTCAGCGCTTCGCGGCTCGCGGCCTTGAACTTGGGCTCGGTACGGATGTGCTCGAAAAACGCCGGCAGCGTGCCCTTGAAGCCGGTCTTCGCCCTGATGCGTTCCATCTCGCCGCGGATGCGCGCGACTTCGTCGAGGCCGATCTGGTGCACCTGGTCTGGCGACAGCGGCAGTGTCGTATTGTCTTCGACCCGCTGGCGGTAGAGGGCCGCCCCGCCTTTCATCCCGCCAAGACCGACGCTGTCGCGCGCGGCCGGCCGGTACTCGTCGGCAAGGAAGCGCCGCAATCGGGTGATCGCCGGGATCAGCTGCGTACCGATGGTCGCGCGGTACGCTTCGATCAGCCGCGGGCGCTCGCTGGCTGGAACTGTTGCGGGGAAGTTCAGCACCGGCTGGTTGAAGGTCGACTTGTCCACCCCTTGCGCGAGCAGTGCGTCGAGCTGCTCCACCACGATATCGACGACCAGCTTCGGCTGGACCACGCCGCTGGCCATGCCTTCGCGGAAGCGAACGATGCTGTTGTCGAGATAGGTGGCGAACCCGCCGATCCGCGCCAGGCTCGCCTCGTAATCGGCAACAGTCTTGAACGGCGCACCGCCCCGTCCGGCGGACAGGTCGGGGAAGAAGGTCTGCAGGCCGGTCTTGTGATCGATCGGCCGGACCGCGGTCAGCGCCAGCATCTCGGGCGACAGACCCTTGAGCGCCCGCTCGGTCTGCCACTTGAACACATCGTAAGCGATCTGGTCCTGCGGCGAGAGCGCCGCCCGATCGATCGATCGCAATGCACGAAGCTCGCGCTCCGCCGCCTGCTTCTCGGCGGCGAAATAGGCCAGCGTTACATAGTCGCCGAACTGTGTCGCATAGCGCAGGTCTCCTCGGAGCAGAGCGCTGAGCGGGTTGCGGCGCAGCGAGTCTTCATCGCTCTGCTTGAAAAAGGCCGCGAGGCGCGCGGACTCGCCCGATTGCGCCGCCAGGGCAGCCGGAGCCGCCGCCGGCTGTGCCGGAGCCGGCGCAGCGGCGATCAGCGCCGCGCACGCGGTGACCAGCAAATGCCCTTCACGCATCGGCCGCTCAGCCGCGCTCGCCGAGGTTGCCGGCCGGCTCGACCGGCGCAGTCGCGGGCATCGCGCCCGCCGGCGCCGTGGCGACTGGAGCCGCGCCTGACCGCACGTCGCCGATCCAGCGGTCGATCTTCTGCTCCAGGATCGCCAGCGGCAGCGCCCCGGTCATCAGCACCTGCGCGTGGAAGTCGCGGATGTCGAACCGCGGCCCAAGCTCCGCTTCCGCCTTGCGGCGGAGCCGCTGGAGGGTCAGCGCACCGGTCTTGTACGCCACCGCCTGGCTGGGGATGGCGATGTAGCGCTCGACCTCGGCGGTGGCATCGGTCTTCCCCATGTCCGAGTTGTCGAGCATGTACTTGATCGCCTGCTCGCGCGTCCAACCCTTCGAGTGGATGCCGGTGTCGACGACCAGCCGCATGGCGCGCAGCATCTCGTCGGACAGCGTCCCGAAGCGCTGGTACGGGTCCTGGTACAGGCCCATGTCGTAACCAAGCGTCTCCGCGTACAATGCCCAGCCCTCGACGTAAGCCGTGTTGCCGCCGAAGCGCATGAACTCGGGCAGCGCCGTATTCTCCTGCGCCAGCGCGATCTGGAAGTGGTGACCAGGCGCGCCTTCATGCAGGTACAGAGTGGTGATCCCCGGCGTCGTCCGCGACGGCAGGTCGTACGCGTTGAAGTAGAAGATTCCCGGCCTGGTACCGTCGGGCGAGCCGGAGCTGTAGCTGCCGCCGGCTTCGAACTTCTCGCGGAACGGCTCGTACGGGCGGATTTCCAGCGCGGTCTTCGGGATCGTCGAAAAATATTGCGGCAGCTTGGCATCGACGGTCTTGCCGATGTCGTAATAGCGCTGGGTCAGTGACTCGCGGCTCTTCTCCTTGAGCTTCGGATCGGTGCGCAGGTGGTCGAAGAACTGCTGCAACGTGCCTTTGAACCCGACCTCCTGCTTGACCTTTTCCATCTCGGTCGTGATCCGCGCGACCTCACGCAGGCCGGTCTGGTGGATCTCGTCGGGAGTCAGCGGCAGGGTGGTCGTTGACTGGATGAGGTAGCGGTACAGCTGGTCGCCACCTTTCATGTACATCAGGCCATAGCCCTCGCGCGCTTTGGGCAGATATTCGCTGCGCAGGAAATCGCGCATGCGGGTCAGCGCCGGGTACAGTTCGCCGGTGATCGCCCCCTGGTAGGCGGCGGTCAGGCGGGTGCGGTCGGCAGCGCCGACCGCGTCGGGGAACTGCTTGATCGGCCCATAATAAGGCGAGGCGGCCGGCTGCAGCTTGAGCTGGTTGTCGAGCTGCTCGATCATGTTGCGGACCGTCATCTTGGTCTCGACGACGCCGGTCTGCCCGCCCTGGCGGAAGCGCTCGATCGCGCGGTCGAGGTAAGTCGCAAACTCGCGGTGGCGCTTGAGGTTGTTTTCATAGTCCTCGAGCGTCTTGAACGGCGCCGTGCCCTTTCCGCTGGCAAACGTCGGATAGAAGGTATGAAAGCCGAAGAAGTGGTTCATCGGCCGCACGGCCGTCAGTGCCACCAGGTCGGGCTGAAGCCCGCGCAGCGTGTCTTCGGTCTGGAACTTGAACACGTCGTAGGCCAACTGGTCGGTGGCGTTGAGCTGGTCGCGGGAGATCGCGGCCAGTGCCCGCAGGTCCTGCTCCGCGGCCGCTCGCTCGGAAGCGATATATTCATCGGTGATGTAGTCGCCGAAACGGTCGGCGTAGCGCATGTCGCCGCGCGACAAGGCGTTGAGCGGATTGCGCCGGAGGTTCGCTTCGTCGCTGGCCTTGAACAGCTGGAACAGCTGGTCGTGGGCGCTGGTCTGTGGCTGGACGGGACCAGCTTCCGCGGCGAGCGGCGGCGCGGTCGGGGCTACGGCCGTTGGGGTGGTTGCACAGGCGCCAAGCGCGGCGAGCGCAACGGACGCGACGAGGGCGCGAGCGATGGAGTTCATGGTTTCAGGGCACTTTCGCTAAGCCGGGTGAATGTATCCGCGCTAATGCGGAAGGCGCGCCGCGGCAATGCCGCAACGCCCCTTCGATCAACGGCTTAGACGCTTCTACCAGAAGAAGTTATGGATCACGTCGACCACCTGGCCGTCCCAAGTGTCGACCAGGATGGCGTCGTCATAGTAGCGGATCCAGCGCGTACCCGCTGGCGCATACGGCAGCCGGTACTGCCACGGGTCGTCGAGCCAGAAGCTGCTCCGGTAGTAGTTCGGCCACATGCGCCAGCCGATCGAATAGGGCTGATAGCCCCAGCCGAACGGGTCGCTGTAGAAGCCGAGGCGGAACAGCGACCCGTAGCGGTTGCGGTAATCGTACCAGTCGTAGCGGCTGTCGCGGCGCCAATCGCCGCTCCAACGAGTCGGCGAATACCGCCGCTGCTCGGCACGGGCAGGCGGCTGCGTGTTGAGCTGCGGCGTGTTGCTGACCACTGGCACGCGGCCACGCAGGACCGGCGGACGGGCCCGCTCGGCCTGGCGCAGCTGGCGCTGGTCGGTCATCGTTTCCCGGCGGTCCTGCCATGCGTCTTGACGCTCGCTCCGCGCCTGCTCGCGCGCGGTCCGGATCTGCTCGAGGTCGCGGCGGTCGGCACGGCCTTCGGCGCGGGCCTGGGCGCGGGCAGGTGCGTCGACCCTATGCCGCTCGACCGAGTCGACGCGCGGCTCGCGTACTTCCCTGCGCTCCTGCCGCTCCTGCCGCTGCTGGCGCTCTTCGCGGGCCTGCTGACGCTCGGCACGGGCCTGGTCACGACCGTCCAGGTCCCGCTGCGCAAACGCCGGCGTGGTGGCGACGCCTGCGAGGAGGAGAGAGAGAATGAGTTTACGCATGACCTTCGACCTTTGCTCTTACTGAGGCGAGTTGTGCTCCTCAGCAGATGAGCCGAGGGTTAACCGTTTCGGGTCCGTCCGTTCAGCTTTCTGCTCTGCCGCCAATCGCGACGCCCGGGCGATCGCCCGACGGATACGCGGATAGGCGCCGCAGCGGCAGATGTTCGGCAGCGCGGCGATCTGGTCGTCGCCCGGTGCCGGCGTCGCCTGCAGCAAAGCCGCTATCGCCATGATGAAGCCGGGCTCGCAATAGCCGCACATGGTCACCTGCTCGGCAAGCCACGCCTGCTGTACCGGGTGCGCGCCGCCAAGCCCCTCGATGGTCGTAACCGCAGCCCCTTCGAGCGATCGGATCGTCACGCCGCAGCTCGTCACTGCCTGGCCATCGACGATCACGGTACAAGCGCCGCAGTCCTGGCTGTCGCAGCCGTACTTGGTGCCCGTCAGATTGGACGCGTCGCGGAGCGCCCATAGCAGGGGCGTTTGGGGGTCGAGCTTGTAGTGGATGGCCTCGCCATTGACCGTCATGCGCGTCATGGGCGCGAAGCTAGCGTGACCGGCTTGCCGCTGCCAAGGGCATGCGCATGAGCAAGCATAAGACCGGCTTCGGCGTGATCGGCATCGCCGCCGACGTGACCGGCGAGGAGCCGGCCATCCTGTTCCTCCACGGGGTCGGCTCCGACAAGTCGGTGTGGCGGCCGCAGCTCGATCATCTCCGCGGCCGGCGACCGGCGATCGCCATCGACTACCCAGGCTACGGCGAAAGCGAGTTCCGCGCCGGCGCCACCCGCGAGGACTACGCCCGCGCCGCCTTGGCCGCGCTCGACGTAATGGATAGACCCCGTGCGCACATCTGCGGCCTGTCGCTCGGCGGCGTGGTGGCCGTCGCCATGCATACCATCGCGCCCGAGCGCTGCCTGTCGCTGATCCTCGCCGACACCTTCGCCGTGCATCCGGACGGGCGGGGCATTTACGACCGCTCGGTCGCCGGCAGCACCGACATGCGCGCCTTTGCCGAAGCCCGTGCCGATTTCCTGCTGGCGCAGCCGGCCGCCCCGGCGGTGCGCTCTGAAGTCGTCGCAACGATGTCGCGGATCGACCCCGCCGCCTACCGGCTCGGGGCCGAGGCTGTGTGGCTCGCCGATCAGCGCGAGCGTGCGCGCGCGATCGCCGTGCCGACGCTCATCATCTGCGGCCAGGAGGACAGGCCAACACCCTTAGAGCTCAGCCGGGATCTCCACGCCATGATCCCCGGTTCGCGCGTGGAGATGATCGCGGGCGCCGGCCACCTGACAAATCTCGAGAAGCCGGCCGAGTTCAGCGGCCTTGTCGAAAACTTCGTTGAGACCGTTGACCGAAGGCAGCGCTGACCTGCCGGCAGTGAACTTTTGTGCAGTGCAGCACGTTTGTGCCTCGCAACTCTGAACGCACCCAAAAGGAACCCGCCATGGATTCGAAGACCAAACGCTCGCCCGCTTCGCGGGAGAGGTCATGGCGCTCTTCCTCCCCTGCCCTATTCGCCGCGGCGGCCTCCGCAACGGCGACCATTGGGCTGGCGGGACTGAATGCGATAAGAGCAAGGCGCGCGACCCAGGCCAACCCGCCCTCAGGCGAATTCGTAACGGTGCGCGAAGTCGAACTGCATTACCTCGCTCGCGGCGAGGGGCCGACCATCGTTCTGCTTCACGGCAATGCTGTGATGCTAGAAGACTGGCTCGCGTCGGGGATATTCAATACCCTCGCGAAGACGCATCGTGTCATCGCCTTCGACCGGCCCGGTTTCGGCCACAGCGATCGTCCGCGTTCCACCGTCTGGACCCCGGTCGCCCAGGCGCAGCTGATTGCCGAAGCGTTGAAGGCGCTCGGCGAGGACGAGGTGACCTTAGTCGGTCACAGCTTCGGGGCGACCGTCGCGCTGGCGCTGGCGTTAGAGCAGCCGGATCTGGTCTCGTCGCTGGTCCTCATCGGCGGTTATTACTATCCATCGGCACGGCTGGATGTTGTCATTGCCGCGCCTCCTGCGGTGCCCGTGGTCGGGGACGTCATCCGCTACACCGCCTCGCCATTGCTCGGCGCGGCAGCAAAGCCGGCGATGGAAAGGAAGATGTTCGCGCCAGCGCCGGTCTCGGCTGGGTGGCAAAAGCAGTTTCCGTTCGAAATGACGCTGCGGCCCTCGCAGATCAGGGCGGCTGCAGCGGACGCCGCGCTCATGATCCCCGCCGCCGCCGCGCTTGCGAAACGGCTGCCGAGCCTGCGCGTGCCGCTGACGATCATCGCCGGCAACTCCGACCAGGTGGTCGACGCCGAAGCGCAATCGTCGCGGGTGGCACGCGAGACCTCAGCCAGTGAGCTGCTGCTCGTCGAGGGTGCCGGCCATATGGTTCACCACACGGCGACGGAGCGCGTGGCGGCGGCGATCGCTGCTGCAGCGAAGAAGCAGCCGGAGACGTAAGCGCCACGAGTCGACATTCCCACTGTCCTACAGGCGCGCTGTTGTGCAATGCTGCCCGCGTGCGGCTTCGCAATGACAGAATGCTCCCCCTGCTCCGTGGCGCCAGTGGGAACATTGGGAACTTTCGGCGGTCGGACCCGTGAGGATCGCCTGCATCGGCGGCGGACCGGCTGGCCTCTATTTCGCCATCTCCATGAAGCTGCGCGATGCCAGCCACGACATCGAGGTGTTCGAGCGCAATCCGCCGGGGGTGACCTTCGGTTGGGGCGTGGTCTTCTCGGACCAGACGGTTGAGAACCTGGCCGCCAACGATCCCGTCTCGGCAACGACCATCGCCGGCGAGTTCGCGCATTGGGACGACATCGACGTGCATCTCCGTGACCAGACGATCACCTCCGGCGGCCACGGCTTCATCGGCATCGGCCGCAAGCGGCTGCTCGAGATTCTGCAGGACCGTGCCCTCGCGCTCGGCGTCCGGCTGCACTTCGAACAGGAGTGCGATCCCGCGGATCCCAAGTGGCGCGACTTCGACCTGGTGATCGCCTCGGACGGCATCAACTCGCGGTTCCGCGACGCCGATCCGGAGGCATTCGGAGTCGATGTCGACGTCCGCGCCAACAAGTTCGTCTGGCTCGGCACGTCGAAAGTGTTCGACGCCTTCACCTTCGCGTTCGAAGAAGCCGAGCACGGCTGGATTTGGGCCCACGCCTACCGGTTCGCGCCCGATTGCTCGACCTTCATCGTCGAATGCTCCGAAGACACCTGGCGCAACATCGGCTTCGACGGCATGGACCAGGCGCAAGCGATCGCCACCTGCGAGCGCATCTTCACCAAATATCTCGACGGCCACGCCTTGCAGTCGAACGCGACGCACCTGGTCGGCTCTGCCGCGTGGCTCAACTTCCGGCGCATCAAGTGCGAGCGCTGGGCGAGCGGCAACATAATCCTGCTCGGCGACGCCGCGCACACCGCTCATTTCTCGGTCGGCTCGGGCACCAAGCTTGCGCTCGAAGACGCAATCAAGCTTGCCGAGGTGCTCAACCGCCCGGGGCTGTCGCTTAAGGACGCGCTCGACGAATATGTCGCCGAGCGGAACCTCGAAGTGCTCAAGCTGCAGAACAGTGCCCGCAACTCGACCGAATGGTTCGAGACCCTGCACCGCTACCTGCATTTCGAGCCGCTGCAGTTCGCTTATTCGCTGCTGACCCGCAGCCAGCGGATCAGCCATGAGAACCTGCGCCTGCGCGACAAGGACTGGCTGGAGAGCGTGGAGCGCTGGTTCTGGGAGAAGGCGGGCGAGCCGGGCAAGTCCGCGGCCCCGATGTTCGCGCCGTTCAGCCTGCGCGAACTGCGCCTCGAAAACCGCATCACCGTCTCGCCGATGGCGATGTATTCGGCCGTCGACGGTACCCCCAACGACTTCCACTTCGTCCATTATTGCAATCGTGCGCTCGGCGGCGCCGGGCTGCTCTTCACCGAGATGACCTGCATATCGCCCGAGGGCCGGATCAGCCCGGGCTGTTCCGGCATGTGGAACGACCAGCATGCTGCCGCGTGGAAGCGGATCGTCGATTTCGTCCACGCCCAGTCGAAGGCGAAGATCTGCCTGCAGCTCGGTCACTCTGGCGGCAAGGGGTCGACCCGCGTCGGCTGGGAAGGTAACGACGTTCCGCTGGGAGATGGCAACTGGCCGGTCATGGCCGCGAGCGCGATCCCCTGGTCGCCGGTCAACCAGGTGCCACGCGCGATGACCCGCGCCGACATGGACCTGGTCCGCGATCAGTTCCTCGGCGCCGTGCGCCTCGGGCTGCAATCGGGCTTCGACATGGTCGAGCTGCATTGCGCCCACGGCTACCTGCTGTCCGGATTCATCAGCCCGCTGTCCAACCGGCGCACGGACGAATATGGCGGTGCGCTCGAGAACCGGCTCCGCTACCCGCTCGAAATCTTCGCCGCGATGCGAGCGGAAGTGCCGCCGCACATGCCGATGTCGGTACGCATCTCGGCCAGCGACTGGGCTGGCGAGGCCGGCATCACGCCGGCCGAAGCGGTCGAGATCGGCACGGCGTTCGCCCGCGAAGGCGCCGACCTTATCGACGTTTCGGCCGGTCAGACCTGGTCGGACGCGCAGCCGACCTACGGCCGCATGTTCCAGACCCCGTTCAGCGACCGGATCCGCAACGAAGCCCGGCTAGCGACCATGGCGGTCGGCAACATCTACGAGCCCGACCATGCGAATTCGATCCTTGCTGCCGGCCGCGCCGACCTGGTCGCGCTGGCCCGCCCGCACCTGGTCGACCCGTTCTGGACTTTGCGCGCGGCGGCGGCGCTCGACTACCGCGACATCCACATCCCGCAGCAATATCTCAGCGGCATGAATCAGCTTGCGCGGAACCTCAAGCGGGAAGCGGAAGCGGCTGCGGCTCTACGGGTGTGACAGTGACGGCGTCCGGCGGTCCCGGCCACAGTTTCGCCACGGCGGCCTCCGCGGCGGCCCCGATGACGGCTCCTGCGCCGACATCGGTCGGGTAGTGCGCGCAGCGCGGAATCTGGGCCAGGCCGATCACTCCCGCCACGGCTCGAGCTGTGGTGCTGTGTTCGGGAAGCTCCCGTGCCAAGGCTTGCGCGACGGCAGTGGCGCCGGCCGTGTGACCGGATGGGAAGCTCGTCTCTTCCTTGCTCGTATGCTCGCCCTTGCGCACTTCACTGTCTTCCGCGGTGGCGGCGCTGCGCGGGCGCGTGCGGTCAACACGATTCTTGACGAAGTTCTTGATCAGGGTCGCGACTTCATGGGCAATCAGCATCCGCACCCCGGCGCGGGCAAGCCGGGGCCGGCGCGTCAGCAGGCCGGCGGCGATGAACGCGCCGCTCAGCGAACGCAGCTGCGGCTGGTCGCCGGCGTCGCTCAGCTTGGAAAGCGCCTCTACCGGAGCGGAGTGCTGGTGCTCGGCACTGACCTCGGCCACCCGCTTCTCGGCGCGAGTGACCCGCTTGGCTGTTTTCGTCACCTTGCTAGCTGTCATGCGCGGGAGAACCGACGGATCGCGAGAGAGTTGCCAGCAAATGGCGCGCAACCTGGGTTTGCATCTGACCGGGCAGCCGAAACGGCAGCACAACAAACATGCTCAAGCTGCCGGTAAGCGCACAAATTCCGGCTGCCGAGCTTCCCCATAAGGCACTATTAAGTTGTGGTTAATGTCTTACGGACGCAAATGAATGTAGAGTTTGAGTCCCAGCCGCGAAACGCGGCCAGCACCAGAGCAGCGCCGGAAGACACCCCGTTCCTGATTCCCGCGGCAAGTGCGCAACAGCCGGCGGAAAGCTCCGACGTCGCCCCCCGACCTTCCATGATGAGCCGCCAACGATTGTTGGAAGCGCCAACCGCGAAGGCTCGCTTCGACAACATCATACGCTCCGGGCAGCGGCGATCCTGATGGTGACTTCTGGTGCAAGAGGTTCGCGAGGCTGCATCCGGCGTACGTAGCCGCAGTGATCCTGACCTTCACCGTCCTGACCCTGTTCCCACTGCCGGGCCGCGAGGTCACCTGGGCCGTTGCCGCCCGGAACCTTGTTTGGTCGCCCCTGGTGAACGACTCCATGGCGATGGCGTGTATTGGTCCTTGCTGGTCGAATTGAAGTCCTACTTCTGGCTCGGCGTACTCTGGTACGCCTTCCCGCGAGTGCCGCTCACCGTCACTTGGGGTGTGTTCACCGTATTCGCCTTGGCAATGGCAACGCTGTCCCCGGTGTGGGCAAGCCGACTGCTGATCGCCTCATTCGCCCCTGTGTTTCTGATCGGCATCGCTGCTTATGAGCGACCGCGTATCGGGTGGCCGGCTGTCGCGGCAGCAATCACCATCGCCTTGGCGACGATGATGGTTACCGAGCGCTTCGACGGGCGAGTTCCGCTGCTTGCCTGCGTGTCCCTCGCCGCTTTTGCTGTTCTGCAGATCCAATTCAAAGCGCCTCGCCCTTTGGTGTGGGTCGGGCTCATCAGCTATCCGCTCTACCTCGTGCATCAGAACATCGGGCTGGTGATCATCCGTGAACCAGCGGCGTGGATCAGTCCGATCTAGGCCCGGATCGCAGTGACAAGTGGCACGGCATTGCTGCTCGCGACCGTGCTCCACCTCACGGTAGAACTGCGCTTCCAGCGAAGCTTAGCCAAGACTCTCCTGCGCCTCCTCGGCCGATGCGTCGCGGTGCTTCCGTGGCCCCAGCGAAAGGTGGCCGGCCCGGCAGAAGCAAGCACTTGGTGAGCGCATTCTGAAGCCTAGGTTGGCGTTGAGTTCGCGGGCGCCACGCTGTCGGTCTCGTTGATTGCCGCGTCCAAGTCGTGCGAGCGCTGCTGGAGGTTGCGTTGCGTGTCCTGGTAGCGTTCGTCGAACGAGCGGCGGTCGCCGCAACCGGCGAGCGCAACCGCCAGCAGCACTGCCGCCCGCATCAGTAGGTCTTCCGGTACCGCACGTTGACGTTGGTGCGCCCTGAGCCACCCGCCTGGCTGAGGACGGACAGGCTGCGGCTGAGCGCGACCTCGAGCTGGGTGGCCGTGAAGCCGCGAGCGTCGGTCACGACCTCAATGTAGATGTCGTCCGTCAGGTATTTGCCCGCGGCCAGCGCGGTTCCGCGTCCGGCGGTGTCGTCGGGACCCAAAATCCGCAGCCGATCGAACCCGCCGGCGGCGCGCAGCTTGCCGAGAGGATTGAGGCCGCCGCCCGAGCCGCGCAGCGAGCTGAGCGAGGCGGCCAGCTGGACGGCCTGGATCGCAGACAGGTTGCCGACCGAGCTTCCGAACAGGATGCGCGACAGGATCTCGTCCTGCGGCAGGCCGGGAGAACTGGAGAACGTGATGCGGGGGTCGAGTGCGGAGCCGGCGACGTTCACCGTTACAGTGACGTCCTCGATCTCCTCTTCGGCCTGCATTGCAACCGTCGCATCGGTCGCCGAGCCGCCGTTGAAGCGGACGCGGCCTTCGCGCAACTCGAACGAGCGGCCGGCAAAGCCGAGCCTGCCACGGACGACCTCGACCGTGCCGGTCACGCGCGGCGCCGTGCTTGTTCCGGACACCGCGAGGTTCGCTCGCCATTCGGACTCCAAGCCCATGCCGGTCACCGCCAGCCGCCCGGGGGCGCGGATGTTGAGGTCGAGCCGGACATCGCCGAAGCCCGCCTGCTGCGGTGGCGCGGCATCGCCTGTCACCCGCGGCCGCCCGCGCGGTGGTTTGAAGCGCACGCCGGTGAGCTCCGGAACTCGGGCGGAGCCTTGGCGGATGATCTGGTAGCGCGTCGCGGGGAGCACGACCGTCCCGGTCAGCACCGGCGCGGCAGCTGCCGTCTTGAGGAGCCGCACGCTGCCGCTAGCCGTCGCGGCGAGCGCGTCGCTATTCGCCAGCCGCGCATTGTTGAGCGCCAGATCAAAATCGGCCGGATAGCCGCTGACAGCGGCCAGGCTGACGTAACCCTTGCCGGTGACCGTGCCATTCCCGGCTTGGGCGGTCAGCTGCTCCACGACGAGCCGCTCACCGGTGAAGCGGCCGGTCAGCGCCATCTGAGTCAGACGGGTCCCGTAGGTCTGGTTGACGTAGGTGAGGCTGCGGCCACGCACGACGCCGGTGAGGCAGGGGCGGGAAACTCGGCAGCCGAAGTCGGCCGCCACTCCGAGCGGGCCGGACAGGCGCTGATCGGTCAGAGCCGCGAACGAGAAAAGCGTGTCGGCGGGGCCCATGTAACGAATGCCGCCACGGACCGGCGCGCCGGCAATCCGCGCGGTCCAGCTGCCGGCGCCCGCGCCAAGTGGCTGCACCGCCGCCTGCATGCGGCCGATAACGGTGCCGCGGGTGCGCATCACCGCCCGCAGGTCGCCGCGGCCGGGGGCAAGCTGGCCAAGCAGATTGATGTCGACCGGCTGGCTGAGCGACGCCGCCGTGGTGCGGCGGAAATTACGCACGCTGAACCGGGCATCGACCAGCGGCAGGCTTGCCGGCCCCGCCTGCTCGAAATCGATCGCGCCGGTTGCCGTGCCGCTGACGCCAAGCCCAGGCTTGAAGCTGTCGATGATGGCCAGGTTGAGGCGGTCAATCCGGCTCTGCAGCCTGAGCGTCCGGCCGTAGAGGCCCGAAAGCCGCAACTCGCCCTCGTCGAAGGTCAGGCGGGTGGGCAGCAGTTCATAGCTGGCGCCACGCGGGACGATCCGGGCCGGCGTGGCGGTGGCGATATCCACCCCGTTGACCCGGCCGCGCAGCGCCGCGCGCCATAGCTGCGGCTGCAGGTCGGCGCTCACCCCAACGCGAAAGGGCACGCCAGTGGAGCCTTCGGCAAGCACGCGCGCGAAGCCCTGCCCGCCGCGATAGTTCACCTGCGCGCGCAGTGCGGCGATGTCGGTCCCGCCAAAGCGCGCCTGCGCGAGCTGGGCATCCGCGACGATTTCCGGCCGGTCGTAGAGCACCCCCCGCGCGTCGACGATGGCCGCGCCGACAGCGATATTGGCCGGCGCCGGCAGCGTGGCGTTGCGCGCCCGAAGATTGATGATCGCTGCCTGGTAGCGGCCGGCGGCGGCAAGCCGGACCACGCCCCCCAGGCCTGCTCCGCGGGCGTCCAGCCGTCCTGCGAACGGTCCTGCGGCGGTCTGGCGGACGCGGCCGTGCACATCGATGCCGGCAAGCGTCGCTCTGCTGACGTCGATGGTCAGCGGACCGCCGCCAGCCTGGACCAGCACGCTGGCGCTGAATGGCCCGTAGTTGCTGTTGCCGCTGGCGACGACACGATAGGCGTTGCCGGCGGCCTGGATTTGCGCGCGCAAGCCGGCGATCCCGAGCCCGAAGCCGGGCCGGGCCGCCGTGACTATCGCGCGGGGGCTTGCCACGGTGCCTGCCACCTGAACGCCGACCGGGCCGTAGGTGCGTGACACACCGGTGGCACGAAGGTCGATGGTGCCGTTGGGATTGTAGCTGCCTCGGCCGTCCGTGACCCGCAGTTGCGGCGAGCTCAAGCGAAGACGCGAAAAGCGGATGACGCCGTCAGGGCCGTAGTTGAGGTCGCTCGACGCCGTCAGATTGCCGCCAAGGAAATTGCGCACGCCGTCATTGAACAGCCGGGTCGATTGCGCGCGCACGCGTCCCACCATCGCGAACCCGCCGCTAACAAGCGATCTCAGGTCCGCCTGCGTGTCCAGGTTGAAGATCCCGACGCTGTTGATGCGGTAGTTGTTGATCCGCCCTTCGATGCCGCCGGTGTAAAGCCCCCTCGCGACGTCGGCGAGGATGATCAGCTTGGCATCGATCCGGTCCGACCGGATCCGCAAATTGTCGGAGAGTATCCGCGGCCAGTCGATCGCAAGGTCGCCGTCGAGCCGAACATTTGTCAGGGTCCCGCCGGCCACGGTGTCGAGGCCGGTGATGCTGCGCGCCTTGGCCGCGATCGGGATCGTCGTCTGACTGCTGCCGACCTGAGCGACGCCCTGGGCCGCAAAGCCGTTGAGCACCGTATCATTGAACGCAATGCTGGTGGCGCTCAGCGCATAGTCGACGCGCGGCGCGGTGAAAGCGCCGTCCACCGTCGCGATTGCCCGCAAGTTGCGGCCCGCGAGATTGGGCGCCAGCACCTGCGGCTTGAGGAGCCCGAACGAAAGCTTCAGCTTGTTGAAGCGGCTGCGGGCGAGGTCGGCGCGGCCATTGGCGACCAAGGTAAAGGCATCGCTGTTGATGTTCGCCGTCAGGTCGGCGCGCCGATCCTGCCAGGTCGAGGTCAGGGCGACATTGGTGATTGGCCCGAGCAGCGCGGCGGTCGGCCCCTCGACGAGGCGGGCCACCCGTGTCGGGCCGCGCACCCCGAAGGTGCCGTTCCGGGCTTGCAGCGCAAGCCGGGCAAGGGGAGCCCGGTCGAGGTTGGCAACAAGCCGCCCATCCCACCGGTTCCAGTCGCCACGGCCGGCTATCCGCAAGGTCAGCGGCCTGGCGACCCCGGTAAGCCCGGCGACAACGCCGCGCGCCGGTGCATCCACGAACAGGTTGAGCGCAAGCCGGTTCGCATCGGGCACTGCGTCCAGCACCAGCTGGACCCGATCACCGCCCGGCCTGCCCATGCCGGGAATGGTTCCGCCGCGCAGCCTCACCTGCGCTCGGCGGTCGGCGATGTGCGCGGCGCCGTCGATCGATGCGACCCGCCGCTCCCCGCTTACGGGGCGCTCGAGGATCAGCCGCTCGATCTGCAAACGGCCGATATCGATGTCGAGGTCGGGCAACAGCGGCCCCTCGCTTGGCGCCGTCGTGTTGAACTGAGGCAGACGCGCCAGCGTCACCGTCTGCGCCGTCGCGCTGCGCAGGTCGACGTGGTTGCGCAGGTAAGCAAACGGCCGCCAATCGACCCGCACCTCGGGCGACGACAAAAACACGCCGCGCGGGTCGGACACCGTGACGCGGTGCAAAACCATTTGCCCGTACAGCGAGCCATCGATGCGCCCAATGCCGATCCGCATGCCGCTCTCGAACTCGAGCCCCACGATCCGGTCGGCGACGAAGCGGCGGCCAGGCGCCGTGTTGAGCGCTGCCACCAGCAAGCTGGCAATCACCACCAGCGCGAGCAGGGCGATGGCGACCCACTTGAGGACAGCGGTAGGCGTGATCCGGCGGCGAACCACGATCCGCTCGCGGGGCGCGTCGTCCCGGTCGAGGGCCAGGTCCGCCATTCTAAAAGGCCTGGCCGATCGAAATATACAGGTTGAAGCGGCTTTCGCCTTTCTTGCGACCGAGCGGCGTGGCGACATCGACGCGGAGCGGCCCGAAGTTGGTGTAGTAGCGCGCGCCCACGCCGACGCCCATGCGGATGCCCGAGAAGTCGGGGACGCTCTTCTCGTAAACCTGGCCGGCATCAACGAACGCCACTGCGCCGTAATCGCCGAAGCGGTAGCGGCCTTCGATCGCACCTTCGATCAGGCTGGTGCCGCCGATCGGCCGGCCTTCAGGGTCGAGCGGCCCCAATTGTTGGTAGCCGAAGCCGCGCACGGAGCCGCCGCCACCGGCATAGAAGCGCCGCGAGGGCGCAAGCTCGGCGCGGGTAATGT
>CADCVY010000021.1:24995-26630 GCA_902806275.1 uncultured Sphingomonas sp.
AAGGGTGGTGCCGATCCGCGCCCGGCTGGCCAGGACGAGCTGATCGCCAAATGGGTAATAAGCGCTGCCGTCGAGCTGGCTGCGCAGATAGGGTTTGAAGCCGTCGCTAAGCGCGCCCTCCGGCTGCACCAGGGCCTGCGCGCGGAAGCCGCGGGTGGGGTCGAGAAGACTGTTGGACTTGTCGATGCCGACCTGCCCGCTGACGCCGCCGATGAGATACTTCTGTTTGGCCCGCTCCCCGAGGCTGAAATCATAGTCCTCTTCGATCGTCCCGAGGATCTCGGCGCCAGCCGCCCAGGTGAAGGTCTTCCGCCAGATGGGCGTGCTGTCGTAGCTCAGGCGGGTAAACAAGCGGCCCGTAAAGGCCTCGAACGCTTCATAGTCCGCGTGCAGCGCCTCGACACCGAACTGGAAGGTACGGTCGCGCTTGCCAGCATTGGAGCGGCGGAAGATTGCACTCGCGCCCTGCTCCGCGGTGCCGAGGACGCCCGTGGCGATCAGCGCACCTTCGGGCGGGAACAAGTTCCGATGCGTCCAGCTGCCCTCTACGCGGAAGCCCTCGCCGGTGCCGTAGCCGGCGCTGGCGGCAAGCGTGCGCGGCGGACCGGCGTCCTGAGTGACCAGCATGGTCACCGTCTCGGTGCCATCCGGGTTGGCTTGGCCGGCGCGCTGCGGCTCCACCGCAACCGTGCGGAACAGGCCCGTCGCGACCAGCGCCTGGCGCAGATCGTCAACGTCGCGGCTGTCGTACAGCTCGCCGCGGTCGAAGCGCGCGAGTATTTCAACATGACGCGCGTCGAAGGCCAGGTCGCCCGTGGTTGCAAAGCCGCCAAATCGGGCGCGGGGCCCGGTGGTTACCGGAAGGGTGTAGTCGCCGAGGTGGGTCTCGGGGTCGAGCAGGACATCACGCTGGCCGACCTCCGCGAATGGATAACCCTCCTGCGGCAGGACCAGCGCGATGTTTGCCTCCGCGCCCTGGATGCGATCGGCGACGATCGGCTGTCCGGGTTCGAGCGCCAAGCTCTTCTCGATCAGGCCCGCAGGCACGGTCGGGGCCGCCTGAACCGTCACCGTCGCAAGCTTATAGCGCTCGCCCGGTACGACCTGGAGCACGGCGGTGAGGGGCTGCCCGTTTTCCGCCGGCGATCGATCGAGGCGGGTGTCGATGCGTGCGTCGTACCAGCCTTCGGCATGGAGCATCCGCTGGAGGAGCTTGCTGTCCTCCTCCAGCCGCGCCGACAGCATCGCTTCATTGGCCGCCTTGCCGTCTGCTTCCTCGAGCGCGGAAAGCTGGCCGAACTGCCGCTCAAGATTGATGTCGGTCAGGGCGTCGGCAGCGCTCAACCCGTCAATGCGCACGGCATAGCGCAGTTCGGGCGCTTCCGTCGTCGGCGCTGGCTCCGCGAAGTCCACCTCACGGACGTCAAACTGCTCCAGCGGCGGCAGCGGCTCCGCAAGCGCAGGATCGCCAAGCGGTGCAGTACCCGGCGCCGCAGGCTGCCCGGCCATGCGCGCTTCGAACTCGCCGACACTCTCGAGCGGGCGTTCAAGCTCGGGATCGACATCGGCGGTGATCGGCGGAGCTTCCCGCGCCAATTCATCGGCGCAGATGATCGGGGAAACGGCCGGGAGATC
>CADCVY010000022.1 GCA_902806275.1 uncultured Sphingomonas sp.
GTGCGGTCGCGGATGTAGAGCTGCACCACTTCCTCCGCCGCCCGCCGACCGCTGTTGGTGACCCGCGCGCTCACCGAAACCTCGCCATTCATCGGCATACCGCGCGCGCTGAGTGCCAGGTCCGAGTAGCCGATGCGGCCGTAGGTCAGCCCGTGGCCGAACGGGTAGAGCGCCGTGTTGGTGATGCCCCGAAAACGCGCCTTATACTCCTCCAGCTTGCCTTCGGGGTTGGGCCGGCCGGTCGGCTTGTGCGCATAGTAGTAGGGCTGCTGCCCGGACTCGCGCGGGAAGCTGACCGGCAGGCGCGCCGAGGGCGAGTAGGCGCCGAACAGCACGTCAGCGATCGAGCGGCCCGTTTCCGTGCCGAGGAACCAGGTGACCAGGATCGCCGGGGCGTTCGCAACTGCACCTTCCAGAGCAAGCGCGCGGCCGTTCTTCAGCACCACGACCGTCGGCTTGCCCACCGCCGCGACCGCTTCGGCCAATTGCTGCTGCGGCTCGGGAACGACGATCTCCGTCCGCGACTGCGCTTCGCCCGACATGTTCTGCGACTCGCCGATCGCCAGCACCACGATATCTGCCGCGCGCGCCGCGGCCACCGCCTGCTCGATCCCGCCGGGCAGCGCTTCAACGATCCCCGAGCCTTCTGCGACGATCACCGAGTTGCGGTCGGCCACCGCCTCGCGCACGCCGGTGGCGAGGTCCACCGCCTTCTTGTCGTCGCCATAGACGCACCACGGGCCAATGAGGTCGTGCTGCCCGGCCGCGAACGGGCCGATCAACGCGATGCGCTTGCCGGAGCGCGGCAGCGGCAGCAGGTCGCCGTCGTTCTTCAGCATGACGATCGCCTTGCGCCCGGCCTCGCGTGACAGGGCCAGCGTCCGCCGGTTCATCGACCGCGCCTCCTCCCGCCGCTCGTTGATGCGGCGAAACGGGTCGTCGAACAGGCCGAGCATGGCCTTCATCGCCAGCACCCGCCGGACCGATTGGTCGAGCCGGTCCTGCGGCACCTCCCCGCTCTGCACCAGGCTCGGCAGGTGCGTGCGGTAGAAGCCGCTCTGCATGCTCATGTCGACACCGGCCAGGAACGCCAAGCGGGTTGCGTCGCGCGCGTCCTTGGCGAAGCCGTGCGCGATCATCTCCTCGTCGCCGGTGTAGTCGGACACGACGAAACCGTCGAAGCCCCACTCGCCGCGCAGCAGCTGGTTCATCAGCCATGGATTGCCGGTCGACGGAACGCCGCTGATCTCGTTGAACGAGGCCATGGTCGACAGCGCTCCGGCATCGAACGCTGCCTTGAACGGCGGCAGGTACACCTCGCGCAGCGTCCGTTCGGAGATGTCGACAGTGTTGTAGTCGAGCCCCGCTTCCGCCGCGCCGTAGGCGGCGAAGTGCTTGGCCGTGGCCAGCATGTGCGCGTCGGACTTGAGATTGTTGCCCTGGAAGCCGCGCACGCGCGCCGCGGCGAACAGCCGGTTGAGCAGCACGTCCTCGCCGCCGCCCTCGACCCCGCGGCCCCAGCGCTGGTCGCGCGCCACGTCGACCATCGGCGCGAAGTTCCAGTCGAGGCCAGTGCCCGCCGCTTCATAGGCGGCGGCTTCCGCGGTGCGCCGCGCGAGCTCGGGCTCGAAGCTCGCGACCTCGGCCAGGGGGACGGGGAAGATGGTCCGGTGCCCGTGGATGATGTCCGCGCCGAAGATGAGCGGGATCTTCATGCGCGATTCCCGCACGGCGGCGGTCTGCAAAGTACGGTGCATGCGCGCGCCATTGCCGTTGAACACGCCCGTCAGCTGGCCCCGGCGCGCCTCCTCTACCTGTTTGGGGAAGTCGCTGTTGCCGGGCGGGTTTAGCGAGGCTGCCGAGCTGCCGCCCCAGGCCGAGGCCATTAAGCTCAGTTGCCCGGCCTTCTCCTCCACCGTCATTCGGCGGATAAGGTCGTCGACGAACGCCGGCACCCGGCCTCCACCCGCCGCCTGCAGCAGCGCCCGCGCGGGGCTGGCCGTCCAGGCGGCAACGGCACCGGCACCCATCAAAGCGGCACGACGCGAAATACGGGTGTCGAGCATTTCCCTCCCCTTCCAGGCTGCGCAGCAGGCTTCGGCGACCTACCGCTCCGCTGTGTTCCCGACCAGAGCTTGAAGCCCAAGCTTGACGCAGTGTGTAACCGGTTACATGTCTCAAGCGGAAGCCGAAAGCAAACACTCTTGAACGCTTGCGGCCGGGACATATGGATGGGCAAGAGGGACGCATGGCCGAAGCCACCATCCGCGACGTCGCCAGCCGCGCTCAGGTCTCCGTTGCGTCCGTGTCGCGGGTGCTCAACGGCTTCGAGAAGGTCAGCCAGGAAACGCGCGAGCGGGTGACCGAAGCTGTTGCCGCTCTCGGTTATGTGCCCCACGCCGCCGCGCGCAGCCTCAGCATGGCGCGGACCCACTCAATCGGCGTCGTCCTGCCCGACCTCCACGGCGAGTTCTTTTCCGAAATCGTGCGCGGCATGGACCGGGTCGCGAGCGAGCGCGGCTACCTGCTGTTGCTCGCCAGCCTGCATGCGGGGAGCCCGCTGGGCACCTCGGCCCTGCGGGCGCTGCGTGGGCGGGTGGACGGAGCCTTGGTGATGGCGCCACACCTCAGCGAGGAGGAACTGGCGGCCACCCTGCCGCCCGGCGTACCGATCGTTCTGCTGAATACTCGCGGCCAGCAGGGCCGTCATCCCGCCATCAGCCTCGACAACGCCGCCGGCGCGCGCGCGATCGCCGAGCATCTGCTGGCGCTCGACCGCAAGCGAGTGGTCCACATCGCTGGTCCGCCGGGCAACGCGGACGCGCAGGAGCGGGCGCAGGCCTTTGCTGCGCGCGTAACGGAAGGTCATGGCGTGACTCTGCAGACGGTGGAAGGCGACTTCTCCGAACGGTCGGGCGAGGTGGCGGTCACCGCCTTGCTGACCTCGCAGGAGCCGTTCGACGCCGTGTTCGCGGCCAATGACAACATGGCGATCGGCGCGCTGCAGGCGTTGCGTCAGGCTGGCCGGCAAGTTCCGGAGGCGGTCGCGGTGGCCGGCTTCGACGACATTCCCATGGCCCGGCATCTCGGCCTCACCACCGTGCAAGTGCGAATCGCCGAGCTTGGCGAGTTTGGGCTGTCCGAACTGCTCGACACGGTCGAAGGGCGCGGCATGCCGCCGGCCAGCACGCTCCACCCGGTGGAGCTGGTGGTTCGCGCCACGACGGGGCAGGCCTGATGCAGTTTAGCCGCCGCGAGCTCCTAGGCGGCGGGCCTGCTCTGCTCGCCGCCACCTCGCTCGGCGGTTGTGCAACGACGCTCGGCCGCACGCCCATCCGGGCCTTGCCGCCCTTCTACGAGGACATCGAGCGCCGCACCTTCCGCTTCTTCTGGGAAACAGCGAACCGCGCCAACGGCTTGGTCCCGGACCGCTGGCCCACCCCGTCCTTCTCCAGCATCGCCGCGGTCGGCTTTGCGCTCACCGCCTACCCGGTCGGGATCGAGCGCGGCTGGTGCAGCCGGGCCGACGCGCGCGACCTGACGCTGACCACCCTGCGCTTCTTCCAAGACGCGCCGCAGGGGCCGCACCCGACTGGGGTCACCGGACACAAGGGATTCTTTTACCATTTCCTCGACATGCGGACGGGGCTTCGGTTCCGCCGCACCGAGCTATCCAGCGTGGATACGACCTTGCTGCTGCTCGGCGTGCTGTTCGCCGGCAGCTACTATGACGGGCCGCACCTTGCCGAGCGCGAGATCCGCGCACTGGCCGAAGCGATCTACGCCCGTGCCGACTGGAACTTCTTCCGCCACGATGGCCGGGCGCCCATCTCCATGGGCTGGCATCCGGAGACCGGCCTGATCCGCGCCAACTGGGTCGGCTACAACGAGGGCATGATGGTCAACCTGCTGGCGCTCGGCGCGCCGGTGCATGCGGGTCCGGCCAGCCTATGGGACGAGTGGACGCGCCCCTACCCCCGCTTCTGGCGCGGCGCCGGCCCCACGCGCCACCTCGCCTTCGCGCCGCTGTTCGGCCACCAGTACAGCCACGCCTGGATCGATTTCCGCGGCATCCAGGATGCGCCGATGCGCGCGGCCCGCCTCGACTATTTCGAGAACAGCCGCCGCGCCACCTACGCCAACCGCGCCTATTGCGCCGCCAACCCCCTGCGCTGGGACGGCTATTCCGACCAGGTCTGGGGCCTCACCGCTTGCGACGGCCCGGGCGGCTTCGCCCTGCCGTTCAAGGGCGAGCGGCGGCAGTTCCACGGCTATGCCGCGCGTGGCCCGCTCGGCCAGCCCGACGAACGCGACGACGGCACGATTGCGCCCACCGCAGCGCTCGGCTCACTGCCGTTCGCGCCGGAGATCGTGGTGCCCTGCGCCGAAGCCATGCTCCGCCAGCACGGTGCTCGAAGCTACGGCGAATACGGCTTCCGCGACAGCTTCAACCCGAGCTTCCGCTACACCGAGCCCAAGGTCGACACCGGCACCGTTGATCCGGTGCACGGCTGGGTCGCGCGCGACTATCTCGGCATCGATCAAGGACCGATCCTGCTGCAGGCCGCCAATCACCGGAGCGAGTTCGTCTGGCGCGTCATGCGCGAGGTGCCTGCTCTGCGCCTGGGCCTCCAGCGCGCGGGCTTCACGGGAGGATGGCTAAGCTCATGATGCGCGTGCTCCGCACACTCTGCCTGCTGCTGCTCACGATCGCCACGCCCGCCGCTGCGCAGAGCTCGCTACCCGGCATGCTCGATGTGCGCGAGCTCGCCCGCCTCCGCCCTGTCACCGTCGGCATGTTCAGCAGCTACGACCGCACCGGCCTCAACGACGACGGCTTCTCGGGCAAGCACAGCTTCCTGCGCAAGGAAGGTGATGCGCTGGTGATCGCCGAGCTGAAGGGCCCGGGCGCGATCACCCG